>JBAZHQ010000393.1:0-4255 GCA_041652235.1 Opitutaceae bacterium
TGCTTAAAGGCATCACCGACGCGGTCAAGGAGAGCAACCAGATCGATGCTGCCGAACGTCTCTTTGGCGCTTCAATCCGCGACAAGATCGCCAAGGCGATCGGCGCGGACGCAGCTTTGCTCGAGCCTTCCCAGATAACGCTCGTCGCACAAACTCGCGACTTGCCAGCCGTCGCCGAAAAGATCCCGGTGCAATTCCAGCACCGCTTTCTCGAATTGGTGCGCGAAACGCACCCCATCGAATATCGCGATCTCCTCTTCACCTTGCTCAAGTCTTCACAAGGCAAGTTCACGACCGAGGTCATTAATTTCCTGGTTGAGAATGGTTGCAGCACTGAACTCGCATCGACCCTCCAGCGCTGGCAAACCGAGCAGAACCTCCGTGCGCCCGTCCTCCTCTGGATCGTCAAGAACCGCCATTCCAAGAAGTTCGCCAAGCTCATTCACGAGCTCATCACTCCCCGCCTCATGGGCTCCATCTTCTTCGCCATCGATTACGAGGCGCTCCAATCCTCCAGCACCCGCCGCATTCCCCTTGGCGATATCCTCAGTGACGATAAGGAACTCATTCCCGATCTTCTTGCGATGGCCGATGCCGAGACAGCCCGTGATCTCGCCAACGCTTTGATGCTCAACCAAGGCTTTGAGGAGCTTACGAAAAAGTCCCTTCTGGCTCGCTTCATCAAGATCTTCCCCTCCATCCAGGCTCTCGTCGCCGGGGATGCGGAAAGCAAGGACGAGCAGCTCATCGTCTCCCGCTCCAGCTACGACCGCAAACGCGAGGAGTACGATCTCATCATCACCAAAAAGATTCCCGATAATTCGAAGGCCATCGCAGCGGCCCGCGAGCATGGCGACCTGCGCGAAAACTCCGAATACAAGATGGCCAAGCAGGATCAACTCGTGCTGATGGCCCAGAAATCCCAGATCCAGAGGGAACTCAGCCGTGTGCGCATCACGGACTTCAAGGATGCCTCGACCGACCAGGTCAGCGTCGGCAGCATGGCTTCATTGAAGGATTCGTCAGGCGCAGCGGTGAGCTACACGATCCTGGGTGCTTGGGATAGCGATCCCGGCAAGCACATCATCTCCTACAAAACCCAGCTCGGCCAGGCTTTGCTCGGCAAGAAAATTGGCGACCGTGTCTCTATGAAGACCCCCGGCGGCGAAGAGAGCTTTGTGATCTCAGGCATCACCCGGTACACCGACAGCTAGGCTTGATCCCCTTCCTTTTGGCAAAACACGGTTGAATTTGACGTGGTTGCAACCACGTCAAACCGGCTTGTTCTGCGGATCGGAAAGCTTATTCCCGCGCCTCAAGCGACAGATGATTCTGCTCCTCATCAAAGGTTTCGTAATCGGTTTCGCAGTTGCGGCCCCAATCGGGCCGGTTGGCTTGCTGTGTATCCGTCGCTCGATCGCGGACGGGAAGCTTGTCGGTTTTGTAACGGGCCTGGGAGCCGCTGTCGCAGACTCCTTCATGGCCCTTGTTGCCGCCTTTGGTGTCACCACGATTCTCTCCTTCTTAACCGGCCATAAGCCGGCGTTTCAACTTCTTGGCGGCATCATCCTGGTGGGCATGGGCGTGGCGGCTATGCGCGCAAAACCACCCACCCGAGCCGAAGGGCCCTTGCATGCTCCCAGCATTCTAGCCGCTTTTCTTTCGACGATTGCCCTCACCCTGGCAAACCCGATGACCATCGCCTCCCTGCTCGGGATCTTCACCGCCTTTGGCGTTTCCCTGCACACCGAGGGATGGATTGAACCGAGCTGGCTTGTGCTTGGAGTGTTCGTCGGATCCACGGTCTGGTGGCTGATCCTGAGCTGGTTTGCCAACTGGTTCGGACGCAAATTAAACACCCGCCTGCTCAAAACGATCAACATCGTCACCGGCCTGTTTCTTCTCGCCTTCGGTGCCTACGAGCTCGGTGTCCTCCTGTATGCCCTCAGTTAGAATTTATTATGGTGAGTTTTGTCTGATGTCGCTGCGCTCGGTAGTGCCTTTTGTTCACTAGCTCCGAGTCTGTTGTTTTCTTGCGTGCAAATTACCCTCAGAAGTTTCGGAGAGCTTCAGATTTCGGAACCGATCAGGGTTATCGCGCAGAGTCGCAAAGACGCAAAGGTTCGATCCGCAATCACAAATTCCCATTCTGAGCTCGGAAGTCTGGTGCCCTTCCTCTGCGTCTCAGCGTCACTGCGCGAGAATGGATCGACGTCCTTCTTCATTTCTTGCCTTGGCGCTTCGTTATCTTCGTTGCCTTATGTTCAATCTGAATTGATGGGTTGGTTTTGGTTACGGCTCCGTCGCTCCGTGACCGTTTCAGGCAGCTTTCAACTTAAAGCTTACCACTGAGAGCTTGTCGTCTGCGCTTTCGCATCGTTGCGCCCCTTCAGTTGCGGCTTCCTGTTGCCTCGATTTTCCTCAATCCTTTGGCGATTCATTCCCCCACCCCATGAATGCCTCCTGGGAAATTTTCAAATCTCTCTCCGATCCCACCCGCCTGCGTCTGCTCGCTTTGCTCATGCGCGAAGAACTCTCGGTCGCCGAGCTGCAGGAGATTCTGGGGATGGCCCAATCGCGCATTTCATCCCAACTTGCGCTCCTGCGCCAGGCCGACCTCGTGCGAGACCGCCGCGAAGGTAAAAAGGCCTTTTACTCCCTCCGCGAGGATATCGACCCCAAAAAGCAGGCTCTCGTGCGCTGCGCCTTGGATTCCGTCGTCGACCTCGCCATCATGGGCGAGGATCGAGACAACCTCGACCGCATCCTCCTCAAACGCAGGCGCCAGGCGGAACAATATTTTAACCTCATCGCTGGCAGACTGGGCAAGGGATACTGCCCGGGCCGTTCCTGGGAAGCCATCGGCCACCTCGCTCTTCGACTCGTTCCGCGTATCACCGTTGCCGACCTGGGCGCCGGCGAAGGGCTCGTGTCACAGCTCATGGCAAATCGGGCGGAACAGGTGTGGTGCATCGATAATTCCCCCCGCATGGTGGAGGTGGGCACCGAACTCGCGAAAAAGAACGGCCTCGCCAACCTGGCCTACAAGCTGGGCGATATCGAGTCGGTCCCCCTGTTGGATCGCTCGGTCGATCTTGCAATCCTCAGCCAGGCGCTCCACCACGCTCAACACCCCCAGAAGGCCGTCAACGAGGCCTACCGCATCCTGAAACAGGGAGGCCAGCTCCTCATCCTCGACCTCAAGGAACATGATTTCAAGAAGGCCCGCGATCTCTACGCCGATGTCTGGCTGGGCTTCAAGGAAAGCGCGCTTCACGGCTTCCTGAAAAAAGCCGGCTTCCAAAAGGTGGAGGTCACCGCCGTCGCCAAGGAGACCGCCGAGCCCTTCTTCGAAACCCTCCTGGCCTCGGGTCAGAAATAGGGGCGGCGGCGCCGCGCCTCACACCACCCGAGCCCAGATCACCTTGAGATAACGGCTCTCAAGGCAGTTCGAATAAATCGGGTGATCGGGACCGGGACCCGTGCGGTCGAATATCTGAAGGCGTCTATGGAGCCGGTGCGCCGCCTTGATCACATGCTCCTCGAAGTCCTCAAGGCTCACGAGCCCCGAGCAGGAACAGGTGACGAAAAGCCCGCCCGGTTTCACAAGGCTTATGGCGAGCTGATTCAGGTCTTCATACTTGCGATGGCCTTCCGCGGAGCCCTCCGGCTCGCGAGTGAGGACAAACTTCGGCGGGTCGAGCAAGACCGCATCCCACTGCTCGCCGTTCTTCTGCATCTGCCTGGCGTAGGCAAACGCGTCGGCGTGCACCCAACGCATCCGTGAAGAAGGCACCTGGTTGAGATTCGCATTGCGACGGGCCTGCGCGACCGCCTTCTCGTCGAGATCGACTCCCGTCACCTCGCCGGCTCCGCCCAGGTGCGCCGCTGCCAAGGCAAAACCGCCGGTATAGCAGCAGAGATCCAGAACGCGCGCGCCGCGCACCATCTTTGAGAACTCAAGGCGGTTCTCTCGTTGGTCGCAGAAGAATCCCGTTTTATGTCCGTCCACAAAATCCACTTCATAGCGCACTCCGTGCTCCCGGATGCGCACCTTGTCAGGCGCTTGGGCGACAATCTCCTTCACAAGGGAGGGTTTGATTCCCTCGAGGCTGCCCAGGTCGTGATCGACGTAAATGTGCGTTTTGCCGGTGCCGGCCAGCTCGTGCAGCAAAGGCAGCCATTTCGGCAGCCTCTGGAACATGCCCAGGCTCGTGACCTCGCAGAAAATCACGTCCCCGTAACGATCGATGGT
>JBAZHQ010000394.1:0-4247 GCA_041652235.1 Opitutaceae bacterium
AGTCGGGGCAACCCCGAGGATGCGTTGATATTCGTCCCATTTGGTCAGCGCGGCTTCGACGAACTTCGCTTGATGGGGGAAGAGTTGCATGGTGTTTTTGCGTGGTCCTCTCCCCATCCTAGAACGTGTGCGCTCCGTGGTGCCGAAGGTCGTAAGCGCGGGCCACCGCCATCCAGCCTGCGTATGTCGCATACGTGAGTCGCTCCGGCGGCTCCGCTGTGTGGTTCTGCGCCTCGCGCAGGCTCTGGCGGAAGCTGAAGAGCATCCCTACCGTCATCCAGCGCGGGAACTTCGGCTTGTTGCCAGCATCCCAGTAGCCGTCCCAATGTCCCATGCGCCGGAACGCGTCGGGCATGTAGAAGTCGCCCATCGGGTAATCAGTCAAGAGCCGGTCGCCGTGGTAGAGTTCAAGCCGCTGGTAAAGCCGCTCTGTGTCGCCGGGGATCGCCGGACGTCCCTCGCAGTAGTCCGCGGTGTGCCAGTGGCACTCGCGGAGAGGAATGAGTTCGTCTTGCTTGTTCATGGCCTTATTCCCGTATGGTTAACTTCCCATTAGGTAGTAGGTGTGCATCCGCATAGCGGAAGGTCTTGCGTCCCGCCGCCCCCCGGCGCAGGACCTTCACTTCCTTGGTAGCCGTAAGGGGCTTGAGGCTGTAGCGCGCCATACCGTCGGCTGAGTAGAGAGCATCCGCAGATACTTGGGTACGGTCGCACCAGTTCCCAGTCGGGTTGTTGCGGCTGTAACCCTTACTGATGATGAAGGAGATGAATTCGTCGCGTGTCATGGTGTCGTGTATCTCGGGGGCTCATCCCCTTCGATGCTTAGACTATGCACCACCTTGCGCATTCTGTCAACACTTTCTGCGCAGTTTTTGTAAAAAATGTGCGCGGTATTCTTCATCACCGCCGCGCAATCGGTGAACTCGGCTCAGAACGGAACATCGTCGTCAACAGGATCGTGCGCCTGCTGCACTGGCTTCGGTGCGGATGGAGGATTCGGGGCCGGTCGAGTCACGGTTATCGGCTTGATTCCAATCGCCATTGCGAGAGCATTGATTCGGGTGAACGTCGAACGCGTGTCCCTCAATGGCGGCGGCGTGTAGCCCAGCTTGTTGACCCACTTGACCTTGGCTGACGTCTTGCCGTCGTATTCCTCGACCTCGACAGTCGCGGAGAAGCGCTGACCCTCGATCTGCCCGGCCCAGTCGGCAGCGTCGCCCGTCACGCCGAACACTGTTGAGAGCATCTCAATGGATCGCTTGGCAGACGCGTCGGAGAAATAGACGTAGGCAGTGATATGCTTGCCGTCGTCGGTCTCACCATAGATGGCGAGGCAGGGTGTTCCCTTGTTCGATTCCGTCCACGAGGCTTGTTTCGCTGTAAGTTCATACTTACCGGCTTGTTCGATCTTAGGCATGATGTGTTATCTGAGTTGAGTTTTGAACACTTTCGTCGCATTGGAAATCCCAGGCAGTTGTCCGTTCGCAAGATCAAGAGCCGAGGAAATCGCGGATTTCACCGGTTCCAACTTGAAGCATTCCGGATGCACCCTGAAGAGTGCATACGCATTGGTGATCTCGTACTCCCACACGCCGCGAACGGCGACGCTGGCTTGCGTCTCTCGCGGAGCCGTGATTGCGACCTCCGCGCGGATTTCTGCGTCAAGCGCCCGGGCCTCTTCAGCCAACCGTTTCGCCGCCGCTTCCTCCTTAGCCCGTGCGAGCAGCTTCAGGTTCTCTGCCTCGGCTGGATTCGTTAGGGCAGCTGCTTCAGATGCCTTGCGTAACCGCTCGGCTTCCTCGATCGCCTTGAGTTCCTTCTCGCGCAGTGCCTCTATCTCGGCGCGGCGGGCCTCTTCTGCCTTGCGCTGCGCCTCTTCGCGTGCGATGCGGTCTCGCTCGCGACACGCCAGGTCATAGGCTCCGGCGAGTCGGCTCAAGCGCTCGTACTCAGTCTTGATCGGCCCCGTGAAGTCCTTCGCGATACCGTCGATCTTGCGACCAATGTCGAGGACCGGTCCCTTGATCTCCGTACGCGCCCGCTCAACGGACTTCATAAGCCCGTCCATCCGGCGCATGGCAGTATCGCACATATCGCGGTCGATGACGTCGGTGATCTCAGTTACCGTTGCTGCTTCCATCAACGCATCGGTTCGAGCCTTGATCGCATCTGGCGACAGGGCGACAAGTGGGGCATCCAGCCCCGCAAGGGTGATGATCGCCGTGCTCATTGCGCCTCCTTCAGCACGAAGCCGCACCATGCGGCCATCTTCGCACGCGTCGTTCCGGCCAACTGTGCCTTGCGCCCGGCGTTCAGGTCGCGCCACGTCTGGCCGCTCGTGATCCACCCCTTAGCGAGCAGCTTGACATTGATCTCCGTCTCGTATTCCGCGAACCATGCAAGCGGATCGTCGACAGCGATAGCGATCGGAGCCGGAGGCGTAGGAGCTGACACGACTGGTCCAGGTGACGCCAGCGGTAATTCGCGCTGTGCTGCGTCTCCGAACAGGTGCGCGATGCTTGCGAATTCGCACGGCAGAGTGTCCGCAAGGTCGTGCCGGTTCTTCGCATCGAATGCGTCGCGGTGGGCTGTGTGCATGACGCGCTCCGTCCCACCGATGCCGACGATCTTCTTCGTGTCCTTGTCCTTGTTGAGGATCGACTCCCAGTTGATGAACAGCACCATGTCTCCCCACTCGCGAAGCATCGGTGAAAGCTGCTTCGCGAGCTTCAACGAGAATCTGTCGTAGTTGCCGAGCTGGCCGGGGGTCTCGAACTTCATAATCTGCGAGTGTGCGCAGACGACGATGTGCTTCGATATGCTCGCTGCCGAGAGCGTCGCGAGCAACTTGCTCCACTTCTCGGCCAGGTAGGTGTAGCCCTTACCATAACCGAATTCCTCGATTCCGGTTTTTCCTCCTTCCTCAAGGACTGCGGCCATCACCAGCTTCTCGGCGGCGTCGGCGGTATCGATGACGATAGTTCCACAGCTTGGTATCCTCGCCAACTCATCGATGCAGGCTTTAAGCTCGGAGAAGGTCGATGGTGCCGGATCGACACGGTTCACGTCGTACGATTTTGTCCCCGCCTCCAGGTCGATGAAGACCGGCGAAGGGAACTGGCTGGCGAGAGTGGTCTTGCCTACACCCTCCGGCCCGTAGATGACGCAGCGCAACGGCGCTGATTGCTTACCTGATTTTATGTTCATGGTGTTGATTCTGTTGATTACTTCATGTGTTTCGTCAGTTGCCTGACGCGTTCAGCAGTCAGGCCCGTTCGTGAGAGCGGAGACGGCTTGATGACGACCTTCGCCATCATCACAGCCATTCGACGCATCGATGCTGATATTTGATTGTCGTTCTGTGTTGCAGCTTCTTTCATTCTACCTCCTTGATACATATTCTCGCGCCAGGAATCTGGCCGAAGCGCTTGGTCACTTCAAGGACGACGATCTGCGCATCGTCCCTCCACATACCGCAATCTGTAAGAGCGTCCATGACCGCCTTGGCGAGGTTGTCGGGATCTGGTTTTTTGGGGCACCATTCTGGAGCAGTCGACTTCAGCATACCGCACTTAAGGTGATGAGATTTCGGCCTCGGCATGCGGAACTCTAGCGACAGTGCGAGTGCGCAGGTCAGAGGCTGCGCCGGGCGGAATCTCTTGGCCGACCAGGCTACTGTATTCCTCCATGCAGTCGCTGTGCCTGGATCGTACACACTTGCATGCCCACCCCGCACCGAGGCTCTCGGTCGCGGCTGACCCTTCGGGATCCCGCAGACATCGAAGCTGATCACTGAGCGTCCTCTGGAAGCTCGCTGACCTTGTAGCCGTTGCGCAGCGCGATCGTAGCCGCGTCGATTGCGGTGGCGTAGTTACCGATTGCCTTGCCGTCTGGCAAGACGATCTCGTAACCGCCGATGGAGTTGCGACGCACGGCAGCCTCTTGGGCGGCAAGCCGCTCAAGGACCTTGGACGGCTGTTCCGATGGGGTCCTGCGCAGGGTATTGAGCCAGCGCAAGACGGTAGGCTTGCAGCGCACTGGGGCGCTGCGTGATGGTTGTTCTGTTTTCATGTTATTCATTCCGTGACGAGCGTCTTGATGGCGATGCCTTGTTCGCGTGCCTCGCGCGTGATGCCGCACTCGCCCAAGTTGCCACAGAGGCCGGTGCAGTCGCCCCAGAGGCCGGAGCAGTTGCCCCGGAGGCCGGAGCAGTCACCCCGGAGGCCGAAGCAGTCGCCCCAGAGGTC
>JBAZHQ010000395.1:0-4245 GCA_041652235.1 Opitutaceae bacterium
GCCCCATAACGCGGCGCCCCCAGTACGGTCGTGTACGGGTTGGCCACCGTTTCCAGGAACGCCAGACCGGCGGCCACGACACTGACGCCAAGCAGAAATGCCCAGAACGCCACAATCTTCGTGGCGGGAATGAACCAGAAACCACCCAGAGCCACCAATCCAAGTCCCGTGAGAATGCCGCCTCTATATCCCAGGCGCGTTGCCAGCCAGCCTGCCGGCAACGACATGATGAAATAGCCGATCCAGTGCGCGAACTGCACCCAGGCCGACTGGGACAAGCTCAACTTCAACTGGACCTGAAAGTGCTTGTCCATCACATCGATCATTCCGTTGCACAACCCCCACAGGAGAAACAACGAACTGACGAGACAGAAGGTGAACAGCACGTTCTTCCCGTCATTCGTGACGAACATGCTTGGTTTATTTTTGGCCGCTGGGGCTTGATTCGGGTCCTGGATGTTCGAGGACTCGCTTGCGGTAGGCTGGGACATGGGGATTTGATTCAGCGATCCGGGAAGCCCCCCGCCGTCGGGCAGCTCCCCGGTTCAGATTGATGATTATTTTTTAAAGACGCTTTTGATATCATCCAGGGACACGCCGAGGATCTTGCGAGCCACTCCGTCCAGGACGGCTTCCGATCCGCTCAGATGGATGGTGCGATGGACATGCGAGAGGCTCCCGCCGGGCGCCAACGCCGCCGCGGGAGAAGAGGATTCTAGCTCGTAGAAAGGCCCCATGGGCTTCGCTCCCGGCGTGGCCGGACCGTCATTGTAGCTGTTGGCCGCGTCGCCACCGAATGGATTGTCCTGCAGCTTCCACAGCGAATTCACGTAATCGGTCACACCGTCAGGCTGGTTGAACGGCACGATGGTCAGAAACTTGTTGTCGGCGTCGTAGCTGCCAAGCACGGCTTTGCTGCGCTTGGGGTTAATGCCGATCTTGCTGCGGTACTTCCCGTCCGCCGCGAGAAAGACAACATTATCCCGAACCACCAGCCGGTCCGCGGGAATGCTGCCGAAATAGTCCGAGGTCACCTTCACGCCGAGTTCGGCTTCCGAACCGGACTTGATCGGCACCACGACGGTGGTCGATGGCGAGGGGTTGAACATGCCCAGGATCCAGACCGAGAGCAGTCCGGTTTCCTTGTTCCAGGCGGCCTTGCCTGCGTTGAAGATCGTGTTGTCCGTCTCATAGGCCACCATGCTCACGTCCTTGACGGGGGAGATTCCCAGCTTCTTCCAGGTCGTCGCGGCATCCAGCAGCTGGACGTTGCGCTTCACCTCGACGTCAAAGTGAGTCCCCGAGTAATTGGTCAGGGCAAATTTCGCGCCGAACACCGCATGATCGCCGGAGGCGCTTATCACCTTGAAAGGCAGCGTGTCGAAAATCGCCGGAGTAAACCAGTTGGCGAACTCGAACTTCACGCCCTTTTCAAAATAGATCGAGAACTGGCCGCCTTCAGGGCCCATCCAGAAACGGTCTTCGCCGCCGAACGCATTCATGTGCGGCACGATCTTCCCGGAGGCGATCAGCTCGCGATTGATCCAGCCGTAGCTGATGCCTGCATCGCCCGCCGAACTGCTGGTCATGACGCGGCCCTGCCATGCGGGAATAACGGCGACTTTAGCGGCTCCCGACGTGTCGCTAAGGACGACTACTTCGGTGTGTTTTTTCAGAAAAGCCGTGTCGTCGCCGAATGTGGCGGCAGGCGCGTACTGGGTTAATGATGCGGTTGCTGTCATAAGTACCAGGCATGTTTTGAGGATGTTCTGTTTCATAATGGGTGGTTCTATTTCAAAAGGGATTAGTGCCACTCCAGTCCGTCCCGGTTTGGCAAGGTTGGGAACTTCTGATGCGGCTCAGTCTGGTACCAGAAGGCGACGGAGGCGATGTCGTCATGTAACTTCATGAAACGTCCCCCGGACTGCCAGCCGAGGGCCTGAATGGTCACCTTTAAGTCACTCTCAAAACGGATGGGATCCGTGATGTGCCAGCGATACAGGCTGAAACGTTGCTGGGAATCATACAGCCCGTCCGGCCGGAGAACTTGCGGCATGCCTGCATAGGGAGTGGTAAACTCGGCGTAGCGCGGCTTGCCATCCGGCCCGCGGCCTTCGAAGTTGTAGGAACCGCAGAAATAATCCTCCGTGCCCGTGCCGCAGAGGGTCGGGAACTCCCGGTCTCCATCGAGGAAGAACTTGATCTCTCCCTCGCCCCACCAACCGCTGCTGTTCACACCCCAGGCCAGATAAGTGCCGACATACTGCCCCTGGCCTTTCACTCCGTCCAGAATGGTGTAAAGCCCCGGGGTCTTGAGCGGATTCTCGCGGCGGAACTGCGCATGGAAATAGGCTGCGTCCGAAGGCACCTCGGTGAGCGTGTAATTCACCTGGAAATAAAGCACCATGTCCTGATCCGCGATGTTCTCCATGGTTATCCGGCACCGTTTCCGGAAGGGCATCTGCCAGTAGGAATTAAAGGCGGAACCCGGATTTACGCAGATCGGCAGGGAGCTGATGAAGGCGCAACGGTCCCTTTTGCCCCAGCCGCTGGCGAAGAAGTCCCCCACCGGGACTTCGACCGAAGGTTCCGTCTCGCCGTCCCAATAGAATCGCAGGATCGACAGGCGCCAGTTGCCCGTGGGGGTCATCCAGATCTGCTGGATGCAACCCGGCCCCTCGATATCGGCGAGCGTGAACGTCTGCCCGGCCTTGATCGGAACCGACGGAGAGGTCTTCCAGCCTTGTCCGAGCTCACGCGAGGCCGGGTTGTTGCTGGCGGGCGCCATGCCTCCCTGTCCTTTCCCGCCGGAAAAGTTCTCCGCCGAGATCGACCGGGTCTTCGCCGGCGAGGTGCGGTACAGATTGCCGAGATCGGAGCCCAGTCCATTGAAGGGCGCCTGAGCGGGCTGGGCGCGGACGAACGTTGCAAGACAGACGATGGCTGCGAAGCGCAGGAGGGGGGGATATTTCATTTTCTGATGGGTTGACGCTTATCAGGTTGAGCAAGGCGTGAAACGGATGTCGCGGACTTCGATCGTGCCGGAGGTTACGACGAGGAACGGCTTGCCGTCCCGCACGCCGGCCGTGCCGTAGCCGGTGGCCGTCGCCAGAAAGCTCCGAAAATCACCGGCGATGTTCGGCTGCAGGTGAAGAACCTTGTCCACGGCATCGTAGCGCGCGCCGCTGAGCCCCTGGATCAGCCCATAGGACGAAAGGGCGCGCGCATACCAGTGGCCGCATTCGTATTCATCGAACGGATTCCGCACGCGCCCGTCATAACGGGCCCGGCAGGCGCGGACGATCTCAAGCCCTTCGCCGACCAGCCCCATCAGCATCAGATGGGAGGCGACCTGATACTCGATGCCGGTCCAGACCTCGTTGGAATAGACGAACGGGAGGGATAACTTGCCGCCCTTCGGCCAGGTGCACAGAAGCAGGCCGCCCTCGTTGCCACAGGCATAGGTGGGACGCTGGGGATTGACGTGTTCGGAAAGATCTTTCTTCAGATTATACCGATGAACCGACCGGAGATGGCTGGTCACCTGGCGGGCATCGAGCACCTGGCCGACACCGCAGACCAATGCCTGCCATGCTCCCAGCACGCCATCGGAAAGGCAGCCATTGCCATATTGGTACTTGGGGCCTTCCTTTTTCATCAACTCCCTGGCTTCGGTGGAATAGTTGATGTTCCAGTTCTGTTCGTCCGGGTTGAGCTTGGCGCGCAAGTTCCGCCATTCGACTTTTTGGATGAAGTATTCGCCGTTAAAAAGTTCCGCATTCGCCCGCGGCACGCCTTTCTCCAGCAGGTCGGAGTAGAGCGCGACCTTGTCGTCCAAAGCCTGCCCCATCAGGGTCGCGGCCTTGAGCGCGCCCAGATAGATGCTCGTGCACATGCCATCAGGCCCCCAGAACTCGATGTCATAGGTATTGTGGTGGGGTTCTTCCAGCCACCCCTTGTGGCCCGGATCCCACGTCTCGATGCAGTAATCGAGGCAGGCTTTGACCTTGGGCCACATGCCGCGCAACCAGGCGGTGTCGCCGCTGATCCTCCAATCGCGATAGACCCTCATAATGCCGCCCAGCTGTCCGTCGGCGGCCGCATGGAAACCATGTTTCCCCGGCTGGATCGGCAACGCCGCACGGAACCTCTGGTGACCGTTCCCGTCCTGATTCTCGCCGAATTCGGTCTGGCGATACGTGCGCTCCAAATCCGGGAAAAGATGCGCGATGGCCTGTGCGTAAT
>JBAZHQ010000396.1:0-4232 GCA_041652235.1 Opitutaceae bacterium
TGAAGATCGGCCGCCTGTTTTGCGACGACGAGACTGCGGATCACATCGCGCTGCGCTGCTATCCAACCGAGCCTGAGGCCGGGCGCCACGATTTTTGAGAAGGAACCCAGCATGACGCAGGGCGCAAGGAGCGAACGGATTGGAGGATCGGATTGTCCCCGGTATCTAAGTTCACCATACGGATCATCCTCAACCAAGATGAATCCATGCCGCGCCGCGGCTTCGGCAACGGCAGCGCGCACCTCAGCCGAGTAGGTGGCCCCGGAGGGATTCTGGAAGTTGGGAACCGTGTAGAGAAGCTTTGCAGGTTTTGACTGAAGGGCATGTTCAAGGCTCTGCGGAGAAATCCCGTCGTCCGAGGATTCGATGCCCACAAAGTGAGGCTCATAGAGGGAGAAAGCCTGGATGGCACCCAGGTAGCCGGGGCGCTCGATAAGAACATCGTCGCCGGGGTTGATGAATACCTTGCCAAGGAGATCGAGGCCTTGCTGCGAACCTGTGGTAATGAGGATTTCCTCCGGGGAGATCGAAAGCCCGAACCGGTCGTGGTAACGGTCCGCTATCCATTCACGCAGAGGCAGAAAGCCTTCGGTCGTGCTGTACTGCAGCGCCAGGCGGCCCTGGTCTTTTAGAACCTTCGCCGTGACTTCGGCGATCTCAGCAATCGGAAACAGCTCGGGACTGGGCAGGCCGCCTGCAAAAGAAATAACTTCCGGATTTCCCGTGACCTTCAGAATCTCACGAATGAACGACGTGCGCACACCTGCGATGCGACGTGAGAACATCGTTTTCAAATCGAGAGCCGGCTGGGTCGAGTCGATCATGGGAAGATCAAATTTCGGTTAAGGCGCATAAACAGCAGGCAAAACGGTACATGGCAGGGCAATCCGCAAGCATGTGTGTTGTCGTAAAAACGGACCACTGTGCCGTGCGGAAGGTCTTAGGGCCGATGACTGGAAGCATCCACCATTGCAGTTGTGTCGCAGCTACCTAAGGGAGGAGTTAATTCCCAACCGCCCGGGCGCGTTCCGCAGGAGCGAGCTCCTTCCATTTGCCCGGTTGGAGCTGAAGGGAAAACAAATCCAAGCTTCCTATTCGAACGCGAATAAGTCGGAGAGTGGGATGTCCGACAGCGGCAGTCATCCGGCGAACTTGTCGATTTTTCCCTTCGATGAGCTCCAGGGACAACCAGCAATCGGGCACATTTTTCCGGAAGCGTATCGGCGGTTCTCGAGGTGAGATCGCCGGGGTGGGGTCGAGGAGCTTGGCCTTGCAGGGGAGTGTGCGGAAATGATTCAAAAGAATGCCGCGGCTGAGATGCATCAAGGAATCCGGCGAAGGAAGTCGTTCGACTTGCACCCAATATTCCCGAGCGTGGGCGCTGCTGGGAACCAGCAATCGTTCGACGAGCGACGGTTCATCCGAGAGCAGCAGCAGCCCCTCGCTATCCGCATCGAGGCGGCCGATGGGATATACTCCGGCTGGCAAACCCAATTCGGCAAGGGTGCGCCATTTCGAACCCGGCTCAGGAGTGAATTGGGAGAGAAAACCGTAAGGCTTGTTCAGTGCGAGCAACACGGAGAGAATGGGCTGGATGTGGAGGATGCCCTTAAAAGGGAGTTTCCTTTGTCGTTTTGTTCAATACGTTGGCTGCAAGATATGCGCGCGATTCGGATTACCGACGTCAATCGGATAGAGATGCAGGAATTGCCTATTCCTGAGGCAAAAGCCGGGGAGGTTCTGGTCCAAGTACGGATGGCGGCTTTGAATCACCGCGATGTATGGATCAAAAAGGGACAATATGCAGGACTGAAGTTTCCGTTCACACCCGGGTCCGACGGGGCGGGCACAGTTGTGTCCTGCGGCGATGGTGTGACCAAGGATTGGATGGGAAAGGAAGTGATCATCAATCCAAGCCTCGACTGGGGACGCAATGAGCGGGCGCAGTCGCAGCGGTTCTCCATTCTCGGTCTCCCGAGAGACGGCACGTTTGCCGAGTTTGTAACGGTACCGGCGAGCAATCTCGTAAACAGGCCAGAATGGCTTTCCTGGCAGGAATCGGCGGCGCTTCCTCTGGCGGGGCTCACAGCGTGGAGAGTGGTGTCCACCCGCGCCCGACTGAAGAAGGGCGAACGGGTGTTGATCACCGGGATCGGCGGCGGTGTCGCGCTTCTGGCGCTTCGGTTTGCCCGTGCGCTTGGGATTGATGTATGGGTGACTTCAAGCAGCGATGAAAAGATTGCCCGGGCTGTATCCCTGGGAGCGAGCGGAGGGGTAAATTACACGCTTCCGAACTGGGCACAGGAGGCGTCTGGGGCCGTGCCGGCTTTGTTCGACGTGATTATCGATGGTGCAGGAGGACCTGAATTCGACCGTCTCCTTGATGTCTGCGCGCCGGGAGGCCGAGTGGTGGTCTATGGAGCGACTCGGGGGAATGTTCCTGAGCTGGCGATGAGGAAGATCTTTATGAAGCAAGCGTCGATCCTTGGAAGCACGATGGGTTCGCAGAAGGATTTCCACTCGATGATGGAGTTTGTGAGCGAGCAGCGCATCAGGCCTGTTGTGAGCGAGGAATTCACGTTTGCGCGGGCTCCGGAGGCTTTTGCGCTGTTAGAAAGAGGCAACCAATTCGGAAAGATCGTCCTGAGCATCACGAAGGGCGACTAAGCCCTTGCAGGCTTGCCTGTGCGCAAAGGAACGATAGGTCTGCGCAACATGGCATCAGAGATCATTTCCACGGCACGCGACACTTCGCCGAAGCCCGAATATCTTGCACTGATGGCTAAGCGCCGCAAAGCGCTGCAGGATGAGCTGGCGGCGATCATGCCGCGGAATGCCAAGTTTGTATGGGAGATAGGCAGCGGCCACGGCCATTTTCTCACTGCCTATGCGGAAGCCCACAAGGATCAGCTTTGCGTGGGAGTGGATATCATCATCGAAAGAGTGCGGCGCGGGGACAAGAAGCGGGACAGGGCGGAGTTGAAAAACCTGCATTTCGTGAGGGCGGAAGCCCGTCTTTTTTTGGATGTGCTTCCCGACGACGCGCGTTTTGCCTCGATCTACGTGCTTTTCCCCGATCCCTGGCCAAAGAAACGACACCATAAGAACCGGATCATGCAGGCCGATTTTCTTCACAGGGTGGCGATGAGGGCCGAGATCGGCGCGCCGCTATATTTTCGGACGGATTATGCGCCCTATTTTTCCGAGGTGGAGGAGATGCTGCGGAATCATCCCGATTGGCAGCTTCGCAAGGATAATACCTTGCCGTTCGAACTGGCCACGGTGTTTCAGATCAAGGCGCCCAGTTACCAGTCGCTTGTGGCCGTGCGGCGGCAGGTCGCAAGATGACAGCTATAAGTGATAAGCTGTAAGCTGGACTTAGGAGAGCGGGGCGCTTTTTTATGTAATTTGGGGCCGTTATATGACCTTCTAGGAAGATGCCTGCGACAGATCCCTTTTCCCTATTCCAAGAATGGTTCACCGACGCGCGAGCGACGGAGAAGACAGATCCGACAGCGATGTCGTTGGCCACGAGCGATGCCAAGGGCAACCCGGCGGTGAGAATGGTGCTCCTGAAAAAAGCGGATGAGCGTGGTTTCGTTTTTTACACGAATCTAGAAAGCCCGAAGGCAAATCAGCTCCGAGATCATCCACGGGCGGCCTTATGCATTCACTGGGCCGTCCTTGAGAAACAGGTGCGTATCGAAGGAGCGGTGGAGAGTGTGAGCGATGCCGAGGCGGATGCCTACTTTGCAACGAGACCCCGGTTGAGCCAGCTTGGTGCCTGGGCTTCCAGGCAGTCGCGACCGATCGCGGGGCGCTTTGTGTTGGAGCAGGCAGTGGCGGTCACGGCTTTGCGTTTTCCTGTCGGACAGGTTCCCCGGCCGCCCTATTGGTCCGGATTTCGTGTGGTGCCGGACGTGATTGAGTTTTGGCACCAGCGGCCGTTCCGGCATCATGATCGCCAGAGATTCACCAAGGAAGGCGGCTCGTGGAAACACGAATGGCTGTTCCCCTGAGCACGCGCCGGGGCGGAGGGTGAAAGCATAAGGTGCAGGTGGAAAGGCAGGGGCAACCCAGCTCTTTACCGGCGCGGATTCCAACTCAGGACTTACAGCTTGAAGCCCGCGGCTGCGGCGTCGTTGGCGAACATCTTCACCGTGTCCAGCGACAGGGCGGTGAGATCCAGGCCGAGCATTTTTGCGGCCTTGCCTAAGATATCGTGCGGGACA
>JBAZHQ010000397.1:0-4213 GCA_041652235.1 Opitutaceae bacterium
GAATTTCAACCAAGCGGTCCAGTGCTCAAGGATGCAAGTGATTCAGTTGCGCCCCTGATCGACTGGTACGGGGATTGGCTTGGGGATCGAACCTCCGCGCCACCGCGTCTCTGCGCGAGAATGGATCGAAGTCCTTAGTTGGCTTCCAGATGATTGCTCAAATCCAAGGCAGCAGGACTTTGACTTCCGAAAACTATCGCTGATCAAGGATTCTAGCTCCTAAATTCTAGATTCCTCCCTCTTCAGAGGCTGTTCATCCACGCGAGCAGGGCATCGCCGTAGTTACTCCATGAGCACAGCTTTCTTTCCCGTGCCGCCAGGGAGAGGGAGGCGGGTTCCGCCTCGTCGGAGAGCAGGCGTGCAATCGCCGGGGCGAGGCTTGCGGCGTCAACCTTCTCCAGGGCGATGCATCCTCCTCCCTTCGCCGATTCTCCCAGCGCGCCCTTCGCGGAGCAGATGCAGGGTTTCCCGTGAGCCAGGCTTTCCAGCACAGGCAGGCCGAAGCCTTCGATCAACGACGGATACACTGTGAAATGACATTCCCGGTAGGCTTCGAGAAGTTCGGTGTCGCTTGCCGGACCGTCGTAACGGATTGCACGGCCTCGCGATTGGAGGCGCGCGATGGTTGCCAGGGCGGCCTTCCCAGTTTCAACCTGGGCCAGTCCCACAAGCCGAAGCGCGAACACTGAGCCTTGCTCCCACAGGCGCTCGCAGGCTTCGAGCAGAGCCGGATGATTTTTACGGCCCTCGATTGTGCCGATGCACAGGACGATGGGCTCTTTGCCGGGCGTGATTCCGGTAGGATTAGCGGGCGCGTCGATGCCCAGGGGAATCGTCTCGACAGGTGGTGTGTTCGCGAGACCCAGCCAGCGCCAATAATCCAACAGCGTATCGCGAGAGTCCGCGGAGATCGCGGCAATGCCGTCGAAGCGGGCCAGCTCCTGTAAATAGGAGGGGAAGCGCGCCACCGTTTTCACCGGACTGAGTTCCGGGAATTTCAGGGCGATGGCGTCGTGGAAAAGGGCCACCTTTGGGCCGGCAACTCCGGAAAAGAGCGCGGGCATAGCCGCTGCCGCATCGGCTGAGAAAAGCTCGGGGACGATCAGGCCTTGCGGTGAAGCGCCAAGGTTCGCGTGCTTGCTGCGCCATTTGCGGAAACGCCCGCGAAGGTGCGATGAGACGGGCCACGTCGTGCCTCGTTTTGGGGATGCTTTTCCCGCACCCAGGTTCTCAAGCTCCCACGGTTCAAGTTTGCGCCATTCCTTTGCGTAGGGATCCCAGGTCACCGAGGTCGCGACTCCTCGACTCCCCAGCTCGCGATGCAGGGCGCGGCAAACCCGCTGAATGCCTGTGCGGGCTCGCGTATGGCTTGTGTGAGTAAGATCGAGAAGGATCATTAAAATGCAGGTGGATGGCCACAAGAAGGCACAAAAAGATTCGCGGCTTCGATTTAGTCCGTAGCGCGCCTATAGGCGTTATTTGATTTTGTATTCACCACTGAGTTTTTTGTGCCTTTTCGTGGCCAATGTCTGTGGCTTCGGGGATCGGATTGTCGCGGATATCCGCCTCATGCCATGGCGATCGCTTCAAGGCGCTTCCTGTATCTGGAGCCGATCACAGATGGAGAGAAACGCCGCTCAATGGTTTCCCGGGCAGCCAATCCCAGCGTAGAGGCAAGCGTTCTATCCTCGAAAAGCCTCTTCATCCACCAACCGGCATGATCCAGGTCCGGGTCCGCCCAGTGCGAACCTTTTCCATAGGGGCCGTGGTTTCGGTCGAGCACGATTTCCCTGCAACGCACGGGACAGCCGTTTGCCTCGCTCACGAATTCCGCCGTAGCCGACCAATCCGTCGAGATTACCGGCTTGCCTAGGTACATGCACTCAGCCACGGCGAGCCCGAACCCTTCGGCGCGATGCAAGGATACGAAGCAATCGCAGACGGCTTCGAGCCGATAAAGATCAGACCGTGTCAGGGTCTCTGCTATCAGGATTGTCCCGGGGATGTCCGCCACAGCTTCGCGCAGCTTGGCGAATTCGGTCTCGTTGCCTCCCGCATTGTGCACTTTGATCGCTAGCTTTGCGCCTTTGTCGGCAAGCCCTGACTTTCGAAATACCTCGATGACTGCCTTGGGGTTCTTCCGCTCCGAATATGAGTTGAGATCGTAGAGGAAAAGAAAAACGAAGGCATCGCGCGCCAGCCCGAACCGCTCCCTGTGTTCGCCTTGCGGGCGATCGAAGGAGATGGCATGAGGCATCGTCAGCACGGGCACGGGCGCTTTCATCGCAACCGCTTCGCGCGCAAAATCGCTGGGGCACCAGATTTCGTCGAAATAGGCGCAGGACGGCACCCAGGCATCGGGAAAGTCGGGCAGTTCCCATGCCCAATATCCAATATTGTATTTCCCCGAGCGGAAACCCAGTCCGTGATGATGTTCGATATCGGCCGCCACCGGAGGATCGATATGGAATATATTTACCGGATGGGGATTGTCCTCTTGAAAACGCGCTTGCAGCGACAGATCGCCCTGCGGGTTTTTGCAGTGCAGCTTCAAGGGCACGAGCGTTGTGGCGATCCCTTCCTTGTCCGCTGCCCGCACCATGCAACGTGCGCTCTCGCCGATGCCCAGGTCGGCGCTCAGGAACCCAACGATGTTCATGCCGATTTGCAGATTTCGGCGAAGGTAGTCCGTGGCAAAAGGAGCGCCGCGTTTGGAGAAATCGCAGAGGATCTCGCCCTCGGCGGTTTCGATGCGGCTGATGCGAAGCTGGCGGTTTTTGTTCTGCTTTCGAAAACGCTGTAAGGGCCCAAACCCCGTGATCCTGCCGAGCCAGGCCAGGGCGTTTGTCAGCCACACCGATCCCAATTCCAGTTTCAGGCAAAGGCCGCGAGACTGCTCTTCCGGAAAAATCCGGAATCGAAGATTCCAGTACCCGGGCTTTTCCATGGTCAGGCGGGCTCCAAGACGCGTTCCGATCCGCACAGTGAGCTCGGGCAGGCCTTGTTCAAGACCCTGGAGCTCAGGGTGGGGAATGTATTCGCCAACGATGCATAGCTCCATGTTTCCTCCCATGGGGGGCAGGCGAACGAGAGCTGTTTCCCGAATCCATGCCGTTTCCGGCGACAACTCGTCATAATACAGACCGGAATAGCAGGGACGCAGCGAGTTGTAGGGCGTGTCTGGCATGAGGCGGCTTGAACCGAGATGCTTCTGTGACAGAGCTGCCGGGATCTGTAAATCTGCAATCCGCGGAGATAGAATCCAGGAGCTGGAATGGGCGTCCCGCGTCCACACTCATTATAGATTCTAACTCCTATCGCCCAGATTCTTGGACTGTTCCCTCCCGAAAAATAGCGCGGCGGTGAGTAGCCCACTCACCGCCGCCCCGTTTCAATTACGGGCCCCTATCAACCAGTGCCAAGCTTGCCTATTGGCGCTGAAATTGGCATCGCCGCGGCGGGCACCAGCTTCCCGCCGCGGCCAGGCAGCCAGCCTTATTCACGGATCGCATGCCTTCTGCCGGCAAAACAGCCGACAAGCGGCCAAACCGGCGAGCAGCGATCCGTAAAGTCCTGCGTGCGAATTTACGCCTAAAACGGAGACCAGCTCCGATCCAAAGAACAGTGCGTAAGACGCCGCCGCACCCGCCGCCATTCCGAAAGCCGCGAGCGTGCTCTCATCGAGCCGGGGCGCGACTGTCATGGCAGTGTGGGTGCGACTGGTGCTCATTGCGTATGTAATATCGATCTGTTTGATGCTCCGGTCAAACGATAGGACTACCTAAATTGATAGGTAGTAGTACGCAGGTCCCTAGTGCAACAACGAGTTGCGAGTTCTTGCAATTACATCTCAGGTGCCGGTTTTACGTGCCCGATTCATTTTCGAACCGGCAAAACGACCTTCTTGAGCTCTCTTCAACCGCCTGCCTTCCCTGGCTCTTCCGATGTGCCCAAATTAATGCTACAAAGCGTATTCAAATACTGAATCTCGTTCGCAAATTATTCCGATCTCATGCGCGTTCACCCTTAACGGAAGGGCAGCATTCCCCACCCTTCCTGCGTCGTATCGATTTTCCCCAGGGGAAGTAGCACGCTGTGCATGCCCACTCCCGTGTGGGCCATGCCGTCCCATACGATGATTTTCGGGACGAAAAAACTCAGGATCACGCAAACTGCCGCCCACCGGTAGAGCCGTACCGAAACTCATAACGCG
>JBAZHQ010000398.1:0-4210 GCA_041652235.1 Opitutaceae bacterium
GGTCATCAAGTTTCTCACGGACGGCATGCTTCTCGCCGAGGTCCAGGGCGATCCGATGCTGGGCGCCTATGACACGATCATCGTGGACGAGGCGCACGAGCGTTCCCTCAACATCGACTTCCTACTCGGGCACCTGGGCCAGCTGCGCTTTCGCAGACCCGAGCTGAAGATCATCATCACTTCGGCCACGATCGACACCAAGATGTTCAGCGAGGCCTTTGACGACGCCCCTGTGATCGATGTGTCGGGTCGCGCTTTTCCGGTCGAGACGATCTACATGCCTCTCGATACCTTTGGCTCGGATTACGTGGCCGAGGAGGATGATCCGGCGGGCGATGCGGCGGAAGCAGTCTCCGCGAAGGCCGAGGCCTGGCATTATGTGGATGGTGCCGTGGAAGCCGTCGGACGGGTGATCGAAGAGAGCAGGACGGGCGACGTTCTTGTCTTCATGCCCAGCGAGCGCGACATACGCGAATGCTGCGATCTGCTGAAGGGGCGGCTCGGGAATCAAAGCGCGAGATTCGAGCTCGTGCCGCTTTTCGGACGCCTCTCCAACGAGGAGCAACAGCGAGTGTTCGACCACTCGCAGCGGAGAAAGATCATCGTCGCGACCAATATCGCCGAGACGTCGCTCACCATTCCGGGCATCCGGTATGTGGTCGATACGGGGCTCTCCCGTCTGAGCCGCTACGCTCCGACGGCGCGCACGCGGCGCCTGCCGATCGAGCCCGTGGCGCAGTCGAGCGCGGATCAGCGCAAGGGCCGTGCGGGCCGTGTGGCCGAGGGCGTGTGCATCCGGCTGTATTCTGAGGAAGATTACCTTGCCCGTCCGCGTTTCACCCAGCCGGAGATTCAGCGCGCGAACCTTGCGGACGTCATCCTGCGGCTAAAGGCCTTCGGGCTGGGAGACATCGAGCGCTTCCCCTTCATCAATCCTCCCGCGACCAAGGCCATCAGGGCCGGGTATGCGCTTTTGGAGGAGCTTGGCGCGATTGAGCAGAGGCCAGAAGCCAGAAGCCAGAGGCCAGAGGCCGGAAGCCAGATGCCAGAAGTCGGAAGTCGAAAGTCGGAGGTTGGATCGGATCTTGAAACCGTGTGCGCATCGCGCACCACCGTCCGACCGTCCGACCGTCCGACCGAGGCGACTTCGTCGCCACCGATCTCCGGCCTGTGGGAGCTGACCGACATCGGGCGCGAACTTGCCCGGCTTCCGGTGGACCCGACGGTGGGGCGGATGATCCTGCAGGCGAGAAATGAGAAATGCCTGCGCGAAGTCCTCATCATTGCCGCGGGCCTCTCCATTCAGGATCCGCGGGAGCGGCCTCTGGAGAAGCAGGCCGCGGCGGATGCCGCGCACCGGCGCTTCGCCCATCCCGACTCGGATTTTCTCACGCTGCTCAACATCTGGGAATCCTATCACGACGAGTTCGAGACGCTCAGCCAGGGAAAGATGCGCCGTTTCTGCCGAGATCATTTTCTCAGCTATGTGAGAATGCGCGAATGGCGCGACATCCATGCCCAGCTGCTCGACGTGCTGCGCGAGCGTTCCGATTTCAGGATGAGTTCGGTGCGGGATGGCTTGATCGGAGATCGGAAGTCGGAGGTTGGAGGGCAGAAGGTAGAAGCCAGAGGCCAGAAGCCGGAAGCCGGAGGACGGAAGTCGGAAGTCGGAAATCAGAGACTGGGGAGCAAGGAGCGGGGTCTTGCGGCGGCGAAGGGGTCTTTGCAGAGCTCCAAATCGGGAGGGCAGAGGCGGGCGCCGGATGTGGCGGCTGAGAGGGCGATGTTGTTTGGGTCGGCGTCATACAGGACGATACACCGGAGCATTCTCTCGGGGTTGCTCGGCAATATTGCGTTTTACGACGAGGAATCGCGGCTCTTCAAGGCGACCCAGGATCGCAAAGTGGCTCTTTTCCCCGGTTCGGTGCTGGCCAGAAAGGAGGATCGCAAGAAGAGCTTCCAAAAGCCGCAGGAAGGAGCGAAGGAACGCGGTCCCCAGATGCCCCGCTGGATCATGACCTCGGAGATTGTCGAGACATCCCGTGTCTATGCGCGAACCTGTGCCAAGCTCGATCCCCGCTGGCTGATGGATCTTGGCGGGCACCTGATAAAGGTCAGCCACAGCGAGCCCTTCTGGAATCCCGATGCAGGTCGCGTAATGGTAAAGCAGCGCTCCCGGCTTTACGGGCTGGAGATCGACATGCGTTCCGTGGGTTATGGGAATGTGAACCCGGTTCACGCTACGGATATCTTCATCCGCGAAGGACTCGTGGGTGATACCATCACCTGGCCTTTCGATTTCATCGCGCACAACCGGAGGGTGAGGGAGAAGATCGAGTTCTCGCTGACGCGAATGCGCGACAGCGGATATCTGAATCTGGATGAGGCGTTGTATCGCTTTTATGCGGCGAGGCTGATGCCGGACGCGGCGGAGCCGCGGCGGTCGGAGGTCGGAGATCAGATGTCGGATGTCGGAGATCGGAAGTTGGAGGCTGTGAGTTCGGTGCCGGAGCTCATTGAGCTGGTGCGGCATCGGCGTGCGGTTGAGCCGCGTTTCCTCCTGCTGGAGCCGGAGGATTTGCGTGATCCGGAGTCGCTGGCGCACGACTCGGAATCGTATCCGGAGGCTTTGCCCATTGAGAACCACGTGATTCCCCTGGCTTATGCCTACAAGCCGGGCCAGGCCGACGACGGAGTCACGCTGGACGTCAATGTGCGCGATGCGGCGGACTTGACGGCTGCTGCGTTGGACTGGGCGGTTCCCGGACATATCCAGGACAAGGTGGAGTTCTATCTGAGGGCATTGCCGAAGGAACTGCGCCGCGCGTTTGTGCCCTTTGCGGAGACCGTGCCGGCCATGACGAAAGCCGTCGAGAGCCTTTCAAGGCTGCGCGGGGGAAAGTCGACGCTTGCCGAGCTTCTTGCGGAGCATCTGCGGGAGCGCTTCGGCTTGAATTTCAATCCCGGCATGTGGGACGGCAAGACTCCGCCCGATCACCTGCGGATGCGAGTGAGGGTGTGCGATGACGAAGGGCGGGAACTTTGCGCAAGCCGCGATCTTGCCGAAGTGCAGTCCCTTCTTTCCGAGAAACAGCACGAGCTTGCGGTGGCGGTCGATCGCGACGATCCAGAGCTGTGGCGGCGGGCTCGGGCGCGCTGGGAAAAGCCTGAAAGCATGGAGTGGAGTTTTGGCGACATCCCGGTGGAAGTTATCATTGGGGAGCAGGCGGGCGTTTCCGTGATCGCCTATCCCGCCCTCGTAGCCGGAGGTGGTGGCGTCACGCTTCGGCTCATGCGCAGCGCCGGGGATGCGGAGGCGGCCACGGCGCGTGGTGTGGCCCGTCTGCTGGAGCTCCAGCTCGGGCGCGATCTCATGTGGCTGGAGAGAGATCTCAAGGCGATGCGCCAGCTGGGGCCCCAGGCGGCCATCATTGCGCCCCTCGACCGTTTGCAGGAGGATGCCTTCAAGTCCCTGCGACTCTGGCTGTGCGACCCCGAGCGCCTGGCGGTCACGGGCCAGGGCTCCGAGCGGATTCGCAAGGCGGTCTCGTTCGCGGCAGCGCTTGCGAAGGCGAAGAACGACCTCACCGGCCTGATCCCAAGGCTCGTGGACATGCTTCGCGAGATTGTCGATCTGCGGCAGACCTTGATCTCCTTTGCGCAGCCCTATCCCGGCCAGCATGAAGAGGTGATCGCGCTTGTGCCTTCCGACTTTCTGCTCACGACGCCGTATCAACAACTCAAGCACATCGCCCGGTATCTGAAGGCCAAGAAAATCAGGGCGGAGCGCTGGAAGCAGAATCCCTCGAAGGATGCCGAGAGAGCCAGGCAGGTGGATTCCTACTCCCGTCGCGCGTCGCAGTTAGGAAGGGGGCACAAGGCGTACTGGCTGGTGGAGGAGTTCCGCGTGAGTGTCTTTGCCCAGGAGCTGGGCACGGCGGAGTCTGTCTCCGCGGTGAAACTAGATCGGCTCCTTTCGGAAGTCCGCACAGCGGATGTTGCCGAGCCGCATCCTACTGCTCTTGCTTCCGCGCCTGCACCTGTGACGCCGCCCCCTGCGTCCGCTCCCGCTGCGCCCAAGAAGAAGGCTCCGCTCAAGAGCCTCAGTTCGCTGGATCAATTGCTGAGGAAGTAGATCAGGCGTGGCATTGCCGTTGGATGGTGACAAAGGCAGGCAACGGTTTCGGGTTGAACACAGAGGAAATACAGG
>JBAZHQ010000399.1:0-4191 GCA_041652235.1 Opitutaceae bacterium
GCTCACGCGAGGAAAAGCGCCCCCTTGCGGAAGTCACAAAGCAATGGGCAGATAAGTTCCACGCCGATTGCGCCGCGCTCAACTGCCTCCCGCCGCATGTGGAGCCCTCCGCCACCGGGCACATCGCCGAGCAGATCGACATGATCTCGATTCTCGAGGGCAAGGGGCATGCCTACCGCAGCGAAGACGGCTCGGTTTATTTCAAGGTGTCGTCATTCCCCGGATACGGACGTCTCTCACGAGTGCGCGAGCGCGAGCTAAAGCCGGGCTCCGCCTTCAAGCCCGCCGCGGCGGACGCGGACGAGAAGGAGGACGGCAGCGATTTCGCCCTCTGGAAAACCCACAAGCCCGACGACGGCGACGTGGCCTGGGACAGCCCCTGGGGCCGGGGCCGCCCTGGCTGGCACATCGAGTGCAGCGCCATGAGCAAGGAGATCCTTGGCGAGACGATCGACCTGCACACGGGCGGCGTGGACCTTCTTTTCCCCCACCACGAAAACGAGATCGCACAGAGCGAGTGCTGTTCGGGAAAGCTCTTCTCCCACCACTGGTACCACAGCGAACACCTGCTCGTGGACGGCAAGAAGATGAGCAAGAGCCTGGGCAACCTCTACGCCCTGGACGACCTGCGGGCCAAGGGGCATTCACCGATGGCCCTGCGCTACGCCCTCCTCTCCGGCCACCCGCGCAAGCAGCTCAACTTCACGCTGGAATCCCTCCACGCGGCGGAAAGCGCGCTGACGACTCTGCGGAGTTTCCGATCATCGCTCCCCTCCTCCGGCGGCGACTCCGAGACCTTTGCATCTTTGTACAATGCCCTGAAAGAAGATTTGAATACGCCCGCAGCCCTGGGAGCGCTGTTCAGCATTGTGAACCGCGGCGCAGCCGGAATCGATGCCCCCGCCTTTGACCGGGCCATGTTCGCCCTCGGCCTCAAGCTCGATATTCCCGCCGCGACCAAGACCGAGGCCCCCGCAGCCATCACCGCCATCGCAGAACAGCGCTGGGCCGCGAAACAGAAGAAGGACTTCGCCACCGCCGACAAACTCCGCGCCGAACTCGCCGCCGCCGGCTGGTCCATGCTCGACCGCAAGGACGGCTACTCACTGGAGCCCGCCAAGAAATGAACACCGCGCATCACGCGCTTTTCGCTTCCCGCAAAGGCCGGATCGATACGATCTGGTCCGGGTTAATCGCGATCGAAAAGTAATCTCCATCCTCCGGAAACAGGATCAAATCATGAGTCTTCGGATGCACCAGAGCGTAATCGGGATGCGGAATGATATGCTTATCGCCACTCGACAACGTAATCTCCAAAGGAAATTCCCTGCTCTTCCCAAAGAGACGCTCAAGTGATGGACGCATGAAAAACAAGATGCATCAAATATATTTTACTTCAAGCATATTCCACACTTCCCATTTCCTTCTCGCCTGCCCTGAGCTCGCCAATACCCATTCTAGCTCCTAACTCCTAGCTCCTAAATTCTCCTTTCACCATGTCCATGACTCCGCTCGAAGAAATCCGCCACTCGTGCTCGCACATTCTGGCGACCGCCGTCCTCCGCGTCTTTCCGGACGCCAAACTCGACATCGGCCCCCCGACAGAGAGCGGTTTCTATTACGATTTCGACCTTGAGCACAAATTCACCGCCGAGGATCTCGCCCGGATCGAGGCGGAGATGAAGAAGGTGATCGACGAGAACCAGCCTTTCTACCGCAAGGAGGTCTCCCGCGAGGAGGCCGCCGAGATCATCAAGAAGATCGGCCAGGAGCGCTACAAACTGGGCCGCCTTGCCGACATTCCCCAGGGCGAGGCCATTTCCTTCTACCAGAATGGCGAATTCATCGACTTGTGCGCCGGCACCCACGTGAGGTACAGCAGCAAGATCAAAGCCTTCAAGCTGCTCTCCATCGCCGGGGCCTACCATCGCGGCGACGAGAAGAACAAGCAGTTGCAGCGCATCTACGGCACCGCCTTCACGACAAAGGACGAGCTTGCCCAGTACCTCGATCGCATGGAGCAGGCCAAGCTCCGCGACCACCGCAAGCTGGGCAAGGATCTCAAGCTCTTCGTGGTGGACGAGGACGTGGGCCAGGGCCTCATCCTCTGGACTCCCGCGGGCTCCATCATCCGCCAGGAGCTGCAAAATTTCATCAGCGAGGAACTGCGCAAGCAGGGCTACAGCCAGGTCTTCACGCCGCACATCGGCAAGCTCTCCCTCTACAAGACCTCGGGTCATTTCCCCTACTACAAGGAATCGCAGTTCACGCCGCTCATCGATCCCGACCAACTGGCGCGCATCGCCGGCGAAGGCTGCTCCTGCGCGGAGATGACGGCGCGCCTCGACGCGGTATCCGAAAGCTTCCGACAGGACATCAACCGCCGCACGGGCCGCGAGGCGATCCCCGCCGAGCGCACGAAGGCCGACGAGTCCCTCCTAGACGGCTTCCTTCTCAAGCCGATGAACTGCCCGCACCACATCAAGATCTTCGCCTCGCAGCCGCACTCCTACCGCGACCTGCCCGTGCGCCTTGCCGAGTTCGGCACTGTCTATCGCTGGGAACAGTCGGGCGAGCTCAACGGCATGACCCGCGTGCGCGGTTTCACCCAAGACGACGCCCATCTCTTCTGCACCGAGGAACAGGTGGGGCGCGAAGTCCTGGGCTGCCTTTCGCTCGTGAAGATCGTGCTGACCGTCCTCGGCATGAGCGACTATCGCGTCAGGGTGGGCCTGCGCGATCCGGATTCCAACAAGTACACCGGCAATGCGGAGAATTGGGACAAGGCCGAGGCCGCCTGCCGCGAGGCGGCGAAGACGCTCGGCGTGCCCTTCACCGAGGAGCCCGGAGAGGCCGCCTTCTACGGGCCCAAGATCGACTTCGTCGTCAAGGACGTCATCGGCCGCGAATGGCAGCTAGGCACCGTGCAGGTGGACTACAACCTGCCGATCCGCTTCGACCTCACCTACATCGGCGCCGACAACCAGCAGCACCGCCCGGTGATGATCCATCGCGCCCCCTTCGGCTCCATGGAGCGCTTCTGCGGCGTGCTGATCGAGCACTTCGCGGGCGATTTCCCCGTGTGGCTCTCGCCCGAGCAGGTGCGTCTGGTGCCCATCAGCGAAAAGACCCTCGACTACGGCCGCGCGCTCCTCGCCGAACTCTCGGCGTCCGGAGTCCGCGCCACGATGGACGAGCACAACGACAAGCTCGGCGCCAAGATCCGCCGCGCCGAAGTCGAGAAGGTGCCCTACACGCTCGTGCTCGGCGCCAAGGAGGCCGAGGCACAGGCGGTGAGCGTCCGCTCCCGCGCAAAGGGCGACGAAGGCGTCATGCCCTTTGCTCAGTACAAGGAACGCCTCCTCGTCGAAATCCGCACCCGCGCCCTTCAGGAGAAGAAGAAATAGGGATTTGTTGAACTGCAAAGAAGCGAAGAAACAAAGGACATCTCATACTCGCCTGTCATGCCCGCCCTAATCCCGCGCTAGTTTCTAAAGGACGAAGGAGGGAGCTAATTGTTCGAGCGCTTCCTTTGTATCCTCTGCATTCAAATCAGATCCCTATTATTCCTATCTTTGTTTCTTAGTTTCTTCGCAGTTCAATTTTCTTCCAACAGCCGACATCCCCAATGGACTGGAAACCCGAGCTCGATGCGATCGTGGGCGCGCGCCACGGCGGCGCGGGGGATACTATTCTCTCCCGTTTACAGGATCTCGACCGGCGCCATCCCAACGTGGCGGAGATCGCCTACCAGGTCGCATGGAGCAAGGATGTCATGGGGAATCATGCCGAGGCAGTTCCCTGCTATGAGAAGGCAATCTCCCTCGGTTTGCCCCCAAACGACCATGCCGGAGCGCTCATAGGACTCTCCGCCTGTCTTCTTCTGACAGGCAACGCGGCGAAAGCGGAAGAGGTTCTGGCATCCGGCCGCGCGCTCTTTCCCGAGAACCGCGAGTTCGAAGCCTTCCAGGCGCTTGCCCTTCATGCCAAAGGAAAACATGCGGAGGCCCTTGAAATATTACTCGTCGTCCTGGCCGAGACCAGCGTAGATAGAGGTATCGCAGCCTACCAACGCACCTTGCGCCATGTGGCAGCCAGGGTGCTTGGCGCTCACAATTAGCTTTCTTCCCCTCATCCCCATGCCTGACATTCCCTATTTTCCTCCAAATCCTTCGGCTGATAATCTCGTCT
>JBAZHQ010000400.1:0-2574 GCA_041652235.1 Opitutaceae bacterium
TTACAGTCGAGGACTACGGAGCCAGAGGCGCCATCGGTAAGGACGTATTCGTGATCGACAAAAGCGAGTGTTGTGCGCGTAGCCACGTTACTTGCCCTTCTTGTGCAGCCGGCCTGTCTGGTTCGCCTTGCGAGCGATCTTGTTCACCGCGAGTGTCGCCACACGTTCTGCGTCATAGTCTTCCGAAACGGAATGGAAGTGGATGGTCTGATATACATCGCCGGCGGCGCCCGAGGCGCCCATGAGAGCGGGAATCTTGTCCAGAGGCGTGATGAGCTCCGGCTTCTTCTCGGCGACTGTTGCGAGCTGCGGTTTCCATGCTATCCCACCCTCAGCGAATCCGATGATTCTGGGGACGATGCTGAAGCCGCTGGTGATAGGCTGCGGGAAGTTCGGGAACATTCTTGTTATTGCCTCGAGCCAGGGGACGTGCATTGTGCCGTGGATTCCCGAACTTACACCCTGTCCCGCAAGCGCGGCTTGCTGCGCCCCCTGCGATGCGAGTCCCGCGAGCGCCGCAGTGCCGTCATTCTGAAGGCCCCGCAGTGCTCCGGTTCCCGCTCCCTGCGCGTTCTGCAGGTTACCTATGATGGCCCCCGCGATTTCCTCGGCCCTGGGCTTGGCAATCTCGTAGGTCGTCATGAGGCGGTTGACCACCTCGTTTTGCAGCTGGTCGATCGCGCCCGCTCCCTGCGTTCGTGCGGTATTGAACTTCGTGGCGATCGTGCTGGCAAAGAGGTCGGCCTGCTCTCCGGCCTTAACGCCGACGCTGCTGAGTGAGCTAATCACATTGCTCCTCATGTCGCTTATGGCACTCTTGCCCTGGCTCCCCGCGGTCTTCATGGCGCCTATCAGGCGCGCCGACATGTTGTCGGCCTGCAACCCCGAGGCGATCCCCATTTCCGTCAGGATGTTTACGATGCCTGTCCGCGTGGCGCTCATGGACGTCGTGCCATCGCGTTTAACCTTGACGAATTCCGCGATCATTCGGTTGGTGATCGAGGCCACCTGCTGCGGTGCGGTGATACCCATGGCGGATAGTTGCTGCCCGATCGAGGCCTTCATCTGCGAGAAGGCATTGCCTGATTGCGAGCTAAGGTCCTGCCACTTGCCGAGCATGTCCGTCGCCATGGCTGAGGCTTCCGCTTTGGACATGGTGCCTGTCTCGAAGAGCTTGTTTGCTATGTTGTCGCGCAATTTTGCGAAGGTTACGCTGCCGTCTCTAGGGAGGTCCTGGAGCGCGTCTCTTATTCCCTGCGCCGTCTGCACCGCCGTGTGCCTGCTGACGCCCGGGATAGTGGATAGCGCCTGGCCGACGGCCCCGGCCCAATTCGTCCATTCCTCCACCTCTAGCGCACTGGCCGCTTGCTTCTGGGCTTTCTTTGCCTCGTCGTAGAAGTGCTTAACGGTGAAAGTGGCCGCCGTAACAGCGCCGGCTATGATGCCGAATGCCCCCGCCCAGCTCACCTTCAGGTTTCCAAGAATCGCCAGGGACCCGGTGCTCAGGCTGCCGAGACTGCTTCCCACCGACCCGATCGCCGAGCCGGCCCGGCCTATCATCGACCCTATGCTCGAAAACGCTCCGCCCACCGCGGAGGCCATTGCTCTGAGCGGTCCGCGAAGAACGATGAAAGCACCGAAAGCCACAGCTGCGGTCTTCACTGGGCCGGGGAGTCGACCGAACGCCTGGCCCACTGTCGCCAGGACAGTCCCGACACCCTTGATGAAGGGCATCGCCGATTTGAGTGTCGTGATGAGCAGTTTGCCGAGCGGCTCGAACGCGACCTCGGCCCGGTTGCGGAGTTCCGCGATGTGGTCCGCAAGGGACATTGTGTCCTTGGCGGCCCCGTTGATTGTCTCGGGGGATTTCTTGAGCTGCTCGACCAGTTTGCCGACCTCGAGCCGGCCTTCACGCACGGCGCCCGCCATATTGCTCGCAGCCTTCGAGCCGAAATACTCGGTGGCAATCGTCATTGCCTCCGTGTTGTCCTTGGCGCCCTTGATCCTGGATATCATCTCGTCCCAGGCGGCGTTCATGTCGGGCACGCCGTTCTTGGCCAATCTGACCGAGGCGCGATTCAGGGAAGCGAGGAGCATGTCCATGTTGACGCCCTCTTTTTCCCACTTGCCGATCATGGCGGCGCCGGTCTCGAAGTCGTACCCGAGCTGCCTGAGTGGCACTCCCGCCTTGACCAGTTTTTCCGAGAGGGTGCTTACGCCGATCCCTGTCGTCTGGCTGACTTTATACAGATAGTCGAGCGCTGTGCCCTGCTTGTCAGACGAGATGGACCAGTCGCCGAACACGCGCGTTGTCTCGCGGATGATACCACCCAGGTCCTCCTTGGTTACCTTTGCGAGACGTATCTCCTGGGCGGTGAGGGCCTCAAGGGGTTTGCCCGTAAGGCCGAGGCGAGTGTTCAGCTGAGCGATCGCCTGGCCGGTCGTGGCGAAGTTCGTTGTGACGTCCTGGCCTACGGTCTTCATGCTGCCGGCCAGGCTCTTGAGGGCATCTCCGGTGGCGCCCGTGCCCAGGCGGATCTCTTTCGTGCCCTTTCCAATATCGGCGGCCGATTT
>JBAZHQ010000400.1:2584-4180 GCA_041652235.1 Opitutaceae bacterium
GGGCGACCGCCATGCCCGCCGTTATAGAGCCCCCAACGCCCGCGAACATGCCCTTGAGCTTGCCCAGCATGGGCGAGATGCCAGCAAAGGCTGCACCAAGCCCGGCCGTGTTGCCGCCGACACCGACGACTACTCGTTCCAGTTCCTCAGCCACAGTCTTCTACTACTTTCCCGCCCAGGGCGGCGTTGATTACGATAATCATGTCGAGCATCTGCTCAGGGGTTTGTTCTCTGTCTTCGAGATCGATGCGATACATCATGAAGTCGTCAATCTCGTAGGGTTCGGGATGTTCCTCGCTACGGAAGAAGGCATTCGCAAGGAGCCAGGCTGTCTGGGCAGACTGCATATCCAGTATCTTCTGCTGCCGCTCGTATCTGCCGCAGAGTGCCTCAAACTCGACAGGTGTCAGATCCCAGAACTCCTCGTCTGTCAGTCCGAGGTCGTACCTTCCGACGGCCCAGAGGGCGTACCAGTCGAAGTCTCCAGGGGTTCCATCGCTTTTGGGGATTCTTCACCTGGTAGCCTCGGGCCCGTCTTTGCGAGCAGTTCCTTGATCTTCTCCACGTAGTAGCCCATGTCGAGGTAGCTCAACTGCTCCTCGACATCTTCGAGAGTGAGCTCTGGATCATCCGAGAGCAGTGACAGCCACATGAAGGTCAGCACCTGTTCGAGCGTCCATACTTCATCCAGCTCCCAGACAAAGATCCCCTGCTCTTCTTTGAACCGCCGAGCGACAGTCAACGTCGCTGTCATCCAGCGGGGTCGGTCGAGCATGATCTCGACCTTCGGCATTCCTTCACGCACTAGAACCTCCTATGCGGCCGCTTCCCTTGCAAGCTGCAGGGTGTATGTCTTCGCGGCCTTGTTTGTTTCCTGGACCTTGATCGTGCACGCGGTAACGGATCCCGCGGCGCCTAGCGTTATTGCGCTCGAGGCCACACCCGAGGTGACGACCTGCGAGACGCCGTTGGCCGTGATCGTGATGACGCCCGCTGATGCCGTAGGAGTAATCACGATGTCTGTCTCTGCGGTGGGGATGACTACTACGTAGCTGTAGGTCGCGCCGGCGGCCGCTGGCACTATTTCACCCGAGTCAACTGAGAAGAATGGAGTTGTCAGGCCGGTCGAGGTGCCGATCGTGAGCACGGGCTGACCCGAGATCGTGACCTGGGCCTCCCACTTCAGTGTGCCCTTGACAGGCATCGAGGGGACCTTCCATTTTGTGACCAGCGCCGAGAATGCCCAGGTCGCGATCGCATTAGGAAACACGATCTGGAAGCTCTGGAGAGTCTGGGCTTCCATGTCAGCCTTCATCCCGATCTGACCATCTGTATCGCCGACCAGCAGGTTGCCCTCGAGCTTGACGTCGCCGCCCTTGAGGATGGTGCCGATCAACTCGACATACCCCGCGGCTGACTCATGCGAGGTGACGTCCTCTGTTTCCAGCTCGATCTCGAGATCTCCAACAGTGGTGACCTCGCCGATGACGTGCGTGTCGCGTATGAACTGCACCCCGAACGCGCGTTTTGCTCCCGTTGTCATTTGGGTCTCCTTCCATCAAAAAACCGCCCTCGAGGGGCGGGCCGTCTGTCCGT
>JBAZHQ010000401.1:0-4165 GCA_041652235.1 Opitutaceae bacterium
CCAGCCAAGATATTCGGCTTCGCGCCTGGCCAGGGAGAGATGCTTTTCAAGAAACGGCGCGAAATGCGTGAAATCCGACTTTGGCCGGGCATCGGCCCAGGCATGATAGGCCCGGCTGTTGTGCTCCGCCTTGTCGCGCACAAACTCCGGTGGCAGCCGGGCGGCACGGTCATGATCCTTGCGAGCCTGCCGGAGAACGGCGCGTTGCGCATCGTCAAGGGAAGCCGCATCTGCTTCCAACAATCCGATCAACTCCCCCAGCCTGGCGTTTGCAGTCTCGGCATTCTGCAGTTCCGCCATCGCCGCAAGCTGGCCTGCACGCAGGTCGGCGCCGTCCGCCGGCAGATTCACTTGCTCATCCCATACCAGCAGATCGGCGACAGTATAGATCGTATGAATACGACCGAGCCGTGTTGTCAGTTCGGAATAGTTTTCGCCAAGGGACATGGGAGGGAATCCGGCGCGCAAAACGACGCTAGGGCGTCGAATCCGCAGCGGCTTGGAGGTAGATATGGCCACCGCTCGCGCGTGCTTCGATTTTCGGCCCCGAGCCGTTCAGGGTTGCCTGCACACGGCCTTTCCCGATTGCGCCGGAACTGATGTCCAGCGGCAGCCCTTCCTTGTAGAACTTGACCTTCCCGAACATGGAGGCCTTGAGGTCGAGGGAGCAGGAGCTCCTCTTGTCGATCGTGATGATGATGTTGGCCCCTCCTGTCCTGAGCTTGGCGGGCGACACGATGGGATGCTGGAACCCGACGATAAGATCCGCCCCGCTCGTCTCAGCCTTCACGCCTCCCCCTGCGGACTGCACCTCGATCTCGCCGCCATACCCGAATACATCCGCCATGCCCTGCACGGGGCCTACGAGAAAATTGCCGCTGATGGAACGCAGGGAAAGGTTCCCAGTGCAATGCGACACCACAATATTTCCGAACTCGCTTTTCGCCGTGATATCGCCGTCGACTCCACGAAAAAAGATCGTCCCCCAATGGGTGCGCGCCTTCATGGAACCCGCCATCTTGTTGACGGTTATGCTTCCGTCCCTTGAGAAAAGATCCAACCCGCAGCACTTGGGAACCTTCAGGACGACCGCCAACTTTACCGGCGGCCAGTTCTCAAACGTCCAGTGAATATCCCGGGAATATTCAGCCGAGATGTTAAGCAAGGCATCCTTGCATTCCACTCCGAGCGTAAGGTTGCGCGCGATGCGATCCGCCTCCTGGTCGTTGTTGGCTTCGAAATCCTGCCTGATGCTAATTCGAAACTCGTTTTCATCAATGGTTTCGACAAGCACGCTTCCATGAAAAACCTCCAAACTCACTTTGGGAGATGCGCTGTCATCCAAGGGGAATCTTTTTTCAAGGGTGCGCGAGACGAGCGCCGTGGCGCATAGGCACGGCGCAAACAGGACAAGCATCCAAGAAAGGAATCTGAGGCAGCTCATGGTGTGATGACGATTTCCAGGCAAAGATCTGAAAACCTTTAAGGCGCAAGTCATGGCGTCCTTTGCCTATTTGGCAAGTGGCTACAAAACGTGCTTTACGGTCTTGAACTGCGAAACAAAGAATCAAAGGGCTCGTCCTTCGCTTCTTTGCTTCTTCGTAGTTCAAAAACATTTCTCCGGCCCCCGAGCCGGGTTGAAGCTGCTGCTCTGCGTTCCAAATCGGAATTCGTCTTGTGATACCGCTCACTCGGGACCGAGCAGCCAGCTCTCGTCTTCGATCACGAATTGCCAGCGGCCTTTGTACTGCCCCAATTGGCCATAAAATCTCAGCTTCTGCCCTGATTTCCATGACGCCCTGAGCCGGTCGCGGAGCACGGCATCCGGCACGTAAACTTCCCACTTATCATCATGAAATTCGACTCCCAGGCGTTTCCCAGCAATCGCAGTCCCCTGGACCAGAATGAGTTTCCCATTGAAAGACCCATCTCTCAGGTTCGCCCCCGGGTTGGGTATGGTGGCGCTTGATGCGGGATCGCCGGCTGGAGAATCAACTCTGAAAACCCGTGAGGGAGTCCTCCCTTGGGATGGATTTCTTAACTCAAGCCAACGATCCTTAGCCCCGTCGGATACCGTCACAAATCGGGCATAAATGGGAAAATGATCGGAGAAGCCAGCGCCGGATGGACCATCGAGAGACCACCGGATAGGCATGCCGTCGGAGGCTTCGTTCAGTCCGGAATACTTTGCGACCCGGAAGGAGTTATCGACGTATTGCACGCCATTGCAGTCATACAGGCCGCGAGAGACCAGGAGTTGCACCAGAGTGCCCCACTCTTTCTTGAAGGTATCGCTGCCGCGCTCCGATTCGGGCACCTCGAACCACAGATTGTACAGGTCCGCTTGAGGTCCGCGTATCGCCAGTTCATTGCCTTGGGAGCGAAGAACGTCGCCAATCGCCGTCTCAGGCATCTTCGGATTGCGCTGCTTCTGGTTATACTGGGAGTTGAAATCGCCGCCCACGATGATGTCGGCATGAGGGTCGGCATGCAGGATCTCGTTCAAACGGGTCCGAAGCACTCGCGCACCCTCCATTCGGATACGCTCCATTGCCGGATCGCCGGCCCCTGACTTCCAGTGGTTGGAGAACACGTATAGCGGATGGCCGTCCACATCCATCAGCACTTCGATGATGTTCCGTGCGTTGGGAACAGGATAATTCCTCACCGCCCTGACCGGGAACCGTGTAAAAATGACGTTCTTGATGGCCCGCCCTCTTCCGTCCTCATTCGGAATCGACGCCGAGTCCTCGCCGGCAATGACCCGATATCCTTTGAGTCCGCGTTCCTTCAGGGCTTTCAACAGCCATGCTTCAGCCGGCCAGTCCCTGGCATAGGCAGGTATCGGATCGGATAACAACTTCGACAACGGCTCCCGTTCATGACGGCCGATCAGCACTTCGCAGTCCAACGGAGAGGCAGACGGCGTCTGATCGAGCTCCACTTCCTGAAACAGAATGATATCCGGCCCTTTTGAACCCTCTCCCATGAGAGCGATGACCCGGCCTGCATTCTCCAGCTTGGTACGCAGATGGGCTGCTGTGTAGTGCTCCGGTTGGTACTCATCGTAGGCCGACTTCCCATCGATATCGAAAAGATTCTCAAGGTTGTAAACCGCCACGGTGAACGGTCTCGCCTGTGCGATGGCAATCAGAACGGTCAGAAAGATAGCGACGGCGCAGACCGGTAGTTTGCGGCGCAAAAACAACCTGAAAGGCACGTGCATGGAGTAGACGGTATTCGGATCGCCGCGATTGACCAGTCGAAGAACGACAGGATCGTAGAACCCCGCAACCGGTCACCCAATAAACACACCGTCGCGCATGGGCCGGATATGGTCGCAGTTCTGGGCTATCTCGGGGTTGTGAGTCACCAAAATCACCGCTTGGCCGTTCTCCCTGGCAAGGCGTGTCAGCAACTCGAATACAAGGGTCGAGTTCTTGACGTCCAGATTGCCCGTGGGCTCGTCCGCAAGGATGATCGTGGGTTCGTTGGCAAGGGCACGGGCGATCGCCACACGCTGTTGCTCGCCCCCGGAGAGCTGGTTGCCGAGCCTCTGCACTTTCTCCTCAAGTCCCACCGCGGAGAGCAGACCCCGCGCCCGATCCGTCATCTGCGCGGCGGATAATTTCCCGAGTTTCCTCATGGGCATCATCACATTTTCCAGGGTCGTGAATTCCGGCATGAGGAAGTGAAACTGAAAAACGAAACCGATGTGCCGGCAACGCGCCACCGTGCGTTCCTCGTCGGAACTGCCCGACATGAGCTGGCCGTCAATCCAGATGCGCCCCGCGTCAGGCTGGTCCAGGAGCCCGAGCAGGTATAAAAAAGTGCTCTTGCCGCAACCGGAGGGCCCGACAATCGCATAGACCTGCCCGCTCTGCGCCTCGAAGCTTACTCCCTTGAGCACATGCACGCGCCCTTCTCCCTCGCCAAGATGGCGATGAAGTCCTTCGCAGCGAATGGCAGTGCGGGAAATGGCGGTGGTCATGGAGATCTTTCGGGATGCCGGATAATCGCTCATTGCCCGGTGCCGCGGATGACATCGCCGGGTTCCAGCCGGGCGGCCCGGCGCGCGGGGATGAGGCTGGCGACCATCACCATGGTCACGGCCGTCGAAACCGCCGCGACGTAATGCCAGACGGACCAGTTCACGATAAAGGTA
>JBAZHQ010000402.1:0-4153 GCA_041652235.1 Opitutaceae bacterium
GGCGGATGTGGTGATCACGACAGGGGGCCTGGGACCCACCTGCGATGACCGCACCAGGGAAGCGCTTGCCGAGGCCCTCGGGCAGAAACTCGTCTTCGATCCCGAGATCGAAGAGGCGATCAAGGCGCGCTTCGCCCTGTTCTCGCGCACGATGACTCCCAATAATCTCAAGCAGGCCTACAAGTTCGAGCGCGGCGAGGTCCTGCCCAACCCCAACGGCACCGCCCCGGGGCTTTGGGTGGAGCAGGATGGCAAGGTGCTGTGCATGCTGCCCGGTCCGCCCAACGAACTGCAGCCCATGTTCATGGACGCAGTCCTTCCCAGGCTCGCCCGGCTGGGGCTTCTGCTCTCGAAGGAAGCCTACGTGCAGATCCGAACCGCGGGGATCGGCGAAAGCGCGCTCGAGCACAAGCTTCAGGCCGTATTCAAGGAGCATCCGGAAGGTCTCAGCGTGGCTTATTGCGCTCATTTCGGGCAGGTGGATGTGCGCCTGAGTTCTCCGAGCCTCAAGCTTGCCAACTCCAGCCTTCAGCAAATCGCTGCGGAATGTGCGTTTATTCTCGGCGAGGATTTCATGTGTTTCGGGCACGATTCGCTGGCGAAGCTTTGCGCCGACATGCTGCGCCGCAGCAGCGGCACGCTGGCTGTCGCGGAGTCTGCCACGGGAGGAATGCTCGCGGATTCGTTCACACACCTCTGCGGCGCCTCCAAATACTTTGCGGGCGGCATCGTCTGCACCTCCAACGACGCCAAGACCCAACTGCTCGACATTCCCGAGGACATCATGCTGCAACACGGCGCCGCAAGCGCGGAGGTCGCAGTTGCCATGGCGCTGGGAGCCGCAGAGAAGCTCGGCGCCGACTACGCTCTCGCCACCACCGGCTTTGCCGGGCCCTGCGATGGACCTCGTGAGAACCCGGTTGGAAGCATCTTCGTAGCGTTGCAATCGCCGCTCGGCGTCTGGTCGAAGGAAATCAGCTATCCCGGCCCCCGATTGTCGGTGAAACAGCGCGCTGTGAACGCCGCCATCGACTGGCTGCGCCGCGAATTGCTGCGGAACGTCGGCAGCGGCTGCCTGCCCCCCCTCCGCGGCGGCGGAGAGTGAGGGGGAAAGAAGCGAGAAGCGGGAAGCGAGGAGCGAGAATGGGCGCAGTTATGCTGCGCCAAGAGCAGCTCACTACGTTCGCAATAGGTTCCAAAAGCTGAAATTCCAGAATCATCCATCGATGCGCCCCAAAGGGCGCTGCTGGCGGCGTGCGGCGGAGCCGACACGCCCATTCTCGCTTCCCGCTCCTCGCTTCTATCTTCTTTGGTCGCGGTTCCGCCACGCTGTGATGAATGCAGGCTGATGCCTTCCGAGATTCCAGCCCACACCACCTGCCTCAGCGAGCGCAGCGAGTTGCACTCGGCGCGCAGCGCCCATTCTCACTCCCCGCTCCTCGCTCCTCGCTTCTATTCCCTATTCCAGCAACTGTCGCAGCGCCGACAGATACTTCTCCTGAGTGCGGGTGATGATTTCAGCCGGGAGGCGTGGCGCGGGAGGGGTCTGGTTCCACTTGATGGCCAGAAGGTGGTCGCGCACGAACTGCTTGTCGTAGCTCGGGGGCGACTGGTTGGGAGCGTAGCTCTCGGCGGGCCAGTAGCGGGAGGAATCGGGCGTGAGCACCTCGTCGATCAGCACGAGCTTGCCCGCCGCGTCGGTGCCGAACTCGAATTTCGTATCGGCCAGGATCATTCCCGCCTTCGCCGCCCGGTCGTGGCCCAGTTGATACAGCCTGATGCTGGCCTGCTTTACCTGCTCATAGAGTGCTGCTCCCACGATGGCCGCGCCCTGGGCGTCGTCGATCGGCGCGTCGTGCTGGCCCTTGGGCGCCTTGGTGGTGGGCGTGAAAAGCGGCTTCGCCAGCCGGTCGGCCTGGCGCAGGCCGGGAGGCAGCTTGATGCCGCACACGTCGCCTGTTTTCTGATACGAACTCCAGCCGCTGCCGACGAGGTAGCCGCGCACGACACACTCGATGGCGAGAGGCTTGAGCTTGCGCACGATCATGCTGCGCATCTGCATGTCGCGGCTCGTGATGCCGCGGCGCGTCATCTCGCCGATCTGGTCGGGAAGGAGATGGTTTGCGATGAGTCCGCGGCACAGGTCGAACCAGAAGAGGCTCATCTGCGTGAGGATGATCCCCTTGCCCGGAATGCCATCGGGCAGAATCACGTCGAAAGCGGAGAGCCGGTCGGAAGCGACAAGAAGAAGGGCGTCGCCGAGATCGAAGATTTCACGAACCTTTCCTGAGGCGATCTTGGGGAACGGAAGACCGTCGATCGAAGTGACGGCCCGTGACGGAAGCGCGGCGGAGATTTCGGCGAATTTCATAGGCTACAAGAAAACCGGAAGAAGGAAGCTATAAGGAGTTAGAATCAAGATTCTGCAATAAATCCAGCGTTTCTGCCCTGAACCGAGAAAAACACAGTCAAATGGCCGCTCCCGAGCGCAGCGACATCAGACACAAGGCCCGGAAACTCACAATATGAGCTTCAGAACTCGGAATCTATCAGGGTTCTCGCGCAGAGGCGCAAAGCAAAGGTCGATCCATAATTAAATACCAATTGGGACGATTCTTAGGTTCTTAAGCGAGCTTGCCCCCTTTTCGTGTATTTCGTGTGTTCCGTGGTTAAAAATGGATCGCGTCCGTACCCAAAGCCCCAAGCTAGTCGTTTACCGTACAAAGAAAACGCTTGCGCAAGCGGGGGCACTTTCTACGTTCGCCCCTCTTTAGCATCCGGGTCCCCATCGTCTAGCCCGGTTAGGACACCACCCTTTCACGGTGAGAACCGGGGTTCGAATCCCCGTGGGGACGCCATCTTAATCCAAAATCGGAAAATTTAGCCTGATCGTGAAAGATCGCGCTAAGTTTCTCGTTTCTAGTCGGATAGAGAATCGACCGCCTTTCACGATCTCGGCGTTTATTCCGATTTCAGTTATTAGCACCCTTCGATTCTCGCGGAAACCCGAGCCATCCGTGAAAATCGTGAAAGGGTCTCGGCTTGAAGAATCAGCATTCGTGAGGCATTGTTTGCGCATTCAATAACACCCTCGGGCCGAGGCCAAGTGGATCGCCCTCCAGAAAAAATTGGAGGTCCTATGAAAGCGAATCCACCCTCAGAAATACCGCCCGGCGTGCGCCCGGTTCCTGTCGCGATTTACACCCGCGTTTCGACCATCGATCAAGTCGGCGGCCGGTTCGATTCGTGCGAAAGCCAGGAGGAACTGGCGCGCCAGCACCTCGCAAGGCACAGCCACAAGGGGTATTTTCTCAGCGGCGTATTTCCGGACCCAGCGTATTCCGGCGGCTCGATCAAACGCCCCGGCATGCAGGCGCTGATGCGGCACATCGAAGCGGGTCACGCCGAGGTCGTCTTGATCTACAAGTTCGAACGCGTGCTGCGCAGCACCGATGAATGGGCCTCGTTTCGGGCCTTCCTGAAAAAGCACAATTGCCGCCTCGAAAGTCCGGTTGAGGACCTTTCCGAAAAAACGGCCATGGGCAGGTTCAACAACAACATGCGGGCGAACCTCGCGGAATATCACCGGCTCGATACCGCGGAGAAAGTTCGGGTGAAGATGCGCTTACAGGCCGAGCGCGGCCTATGGAACAGCGGACAGGTTCCCTTCGGCTACGACTACAATCGCGAGACCCAGACCTTGCACCCGAGCCCGGTCGAAGCCCCCCTCGTCCGGCGCATCTTCGAGGCTACGGCGCAGCTCGTCTCGCTGACGGACATCGCGAATTCCCTCAGCGAGGAGGGACACCGCACGAAGCCGCGCGTCTTCCAGCGGCGCGACGGCACGCGTGAAGCGGTCGGGGCGCGACCGTTCCGCAGCGATCACCTGCGCAAGATCATTCGCAATCCCATTTATCTGGGCCGGGTGCGGAATCACGGCGACGAATTCACGGGGAGGCATGAAGCCATTGTCACCCGCGAGCTGTGGGACCGGGCGAACGCCGCAGTCGCCAAAACGCTCGCGCCCGCGCCGAGCCGGCTGCAGGAGCGCGACAAGCATTTCCACCTCCTGAAAGGCTTCGTTTTCTGCGGCTGCTGCAACCGCGCAATGATTCCTGCTTTCGGGGGCAAGCGCGACGCGCAGGTCCAGCCC
>JBAZHQ010000403.1:0-4150 GCA_041652235.1 Opitutaceae bacterium
ATTGTAATTCCTCGTGGCAAAGCCGGTTGCGGCGCTTCCGACATTTCCGTTGACAATGCTCGCGGCGTCTCGTGTTTTCACCGTTTTTATGAAAGTCGTCTCCTCCATCAAATCTGCGAAGAAGCGTCACCCCGCATGCCAGGTCGTTCGTCGCAAGGGTCGCATCTACGTGATTAACAAGACCGAGCCGCGTTATAAGGCGCGCCAAGGCTAACCAACACCAAGGAGAACATCTGTCGTGAAAGCTGAAGGCCATCCCACTCTCAATAACGTGTGCTTCCTCGATGTCGCCACGGGCAAGCGTTTCTTCACCAAGTCTACGCTGAAGGCTGCCCGCAAGGAGACCATTGACGGCAAGGAATACATCGTCGTCCTTCGTGACGTGACGATGGATTCCCACCCCGCTTACACGGGTGAGAAGCGTCTCGTCGACACCGCAGGTCGCGTCGAGAAGTTCACCTCGAAGTTCAAGCGCGCCAACAAAGTCAAGTAAGCTGCGCCAGGCAATCGCCTGTCCCTATCGACCCTCCGTTCTCACGCGGAGGGTTTTTTATGCCAAGGCTCTCCGAAGGCTCCGCCGATTCAGGTTTTTTGTGGCCATTCGCCTGGGATAACGATGAAGCTGGGACCATTCCGCATGAAACCGCTTCGCGTCCTGTTGAGTGTGATGGCTTGTATTGCCGGTTCTGCGGCGCTGGGCGGGACCGCGGAAGAACCCCAGTTGCGTGTTGTCATCCTGGCAAATAGGGCCGATGCGGATTCGCTCCGCTTGGCGCACCACTATGCCGAGAGACGCGGCGTGCCCCAGGCAAACGTGTTCGCATATCCCATGTCCAATGCGGAGACGATCACATGGAGCGAGTTTGTATCCACCGTGTGGGAACCCCTTATGGAGGATTTGGTGCGGACCTCCTGGATCGACGCAATTCCGATGGATGCTCGCGATGCGGTCGGGCGGAGGAAGTATGCCACGCAGGGGCACAGGATCTCCTATCTTGTTGTGTGTCGCGGAGTGCCGCTCCGCATCGCACAGGATGCCTCGATCAAAGAGCAGGCGGCGCCTTCTCCGATTGCCCAAGATGCGCGGATACAGACGAACCAGGCGGCGGTAGACAGCGAATTGACCATCCTTGCGATGGCTTTGCATCCGGCGATCAGTTGCATCCCGAATCCCCTGTTTCAGAATGATGCTCCGACTTTTCTCGATGAAGCGAGTCTCGTGAAGGTCTCCCGGCTGGACGGGCCCACGTTTGAGTCGGCTCGGGCTCTGGTTGACAACGCCATCGAAGCTGAGGCCAACGGACTGGCGGGGCGCGCCTATGTGGACATGGGCGGACCCTATGCGGAAGCCGACCTGTGGTTTCTCGAAACAGAAAAAATGCTGGCGGGAACAGGCTTCGACTTCGATGTGGATCGAGCGAGGGGAAGCATCCCGGCGTGGGGGCGTTTCGATGCGCCGGTCCTGTATTTCGGCTGGTATGAGGCCGACTGCAGCGGACCTATGGCGCAATCCGGCTTCAGGTTTCCCCCTGGGGCGGTGGCCTATCATCTTCACAGTAATTCGGCGTACACCTTGCGGGATATGAAAAAAGGCTGGTGCGGCCCGCTGGTCGCAAGAGGAGTGACGGCAACATTAGGGAATGTCTATGAGCCCTACCTTTTATTTACCCACCGGCCCCAATTGTTTGCGCACGCCCTTATTCAGGGTAGGCGCTTTGGGGATGCAGGATTCTATGCCCTTCCTGCCCTGAGCTGGCAGGGCATTCTGATTGGAGATCCCCTTTACCGGCCCTTTGCCAAATCCTTCGATGCAGAGTGGGCGAAGCACGGGGAGATGGGCAGCCGCCTGGCTGCTTACATCGTCCTGCGGAAAATGCACATGTTGGAGGCGGAAGGGAAAAACGATGCTGCTCTTGAGTTGGGGCGTTCGGAAATGATCGCGCGTCCCAGCCTGCCTCTGGCTCTAGGAATAGCTACAAGGCTTGTGTCGCGCCAACAAGGTGCCGAGGCCGCGCGACTCCTCGAATTTATCCGTTTCCATCCGGCCAGCGCATCGGAGGAATGGCCTCTGATGCAAGCAGCCGCCCGGATCATCGCAGAAAATGGCGATAAAAGATCTGCCTTTACGATAATTGATAAGCTATTGGAGAACAGAGCCATCCAAGTAGATTATCGCCGTCTCCTGCTTCAAGATGGCATCGTCTGGGCCAAAGCGGCAGGCAACATGCAACGGATGATTCAATGGCAAAAAGACCTCTTGGCGTTGGGAAACTAAGGCACCCGGGTTGGGTAGTCTGGGTGTTTGGAGGCATATTCGTTGTGGCAAATAGCTTAATTCATGCGTAAGGTAAACGGAGGCAATGGAATAAAAATATTTGATCGCATCAAATTCGGTATTGCTCCCCGGCCTCGGGGGACTACGGTGGACCTTTTTAGTGCATGCAGTCGCACGGTCCCAAGCGTATCTACACTCCACATTCCCTTGAGTTCTGGTTCTGTAAATTAGAACTGAATTGGGAAGCGTCCTTCACCTCCGGGCAACTTGAGGAAGGGAGGAGGATCTATCGAGATAGCGAGGTGAGAGAGTTGGAACTCACTGCGGAGGATGCTATTGTGCATCGAAGGGTCGATAAGCAGGACCAGTATGCCGTGATCGAATGGAACGGAGATGGCATTCAAGTGCGTTCTTCTTCGACTGATCTTGAGGTGGCGCGAAGAGCTGGTTGCCGACGAGATTTCACCGTTGTCTGAGATTAAGGAAATGTTTGCCGACGGGGTGCGGATCGATGGAGGCAGAGCTCATGTTTCGCCGGGCAATGGCAGGGGCTTGTTCATTGAACAGCACAACGGCACTCAGATTCCGAAATCGCCCAATGGAAACGGAAAGCATGCGGATTCTCATGCAGACGGCAAAGCTCCTCATTCTGCTGATTCCAAAGCGACGGGTCCCATCCGCGTCCTGAGATTGGTATTCAAAACCAAGTCTTCCGGGCTGACCTTCCAAACCTATTGGCTCGATGCCGACGGCAATACGCTTCACCCGGCGCTTGGCAAGGCCGCCAATGGGGACAATGGCAACCATGTTTCGTCCACCGAGCGAGCGAGGTTGATCGGACTGGCTGCATACGCCCGGAAGGCGCATTTTCATTATGAGCAGGAGACGGGCACCTACACGATGCAGTCGCTGGTGGAGATTCCCAATTTTCTGAAGATGGTGCTCCCCGCATGGAAGAAACTTTTCTCGGTGGAACTCGATGACAAGGCGGAGCACTTGCTCAAGGGGACGCGGGCTGTGGAGATTGAGGCGGTGGCGGAAAGGCATACAGGTTCCCATCCAGGCGGGAGGACGGAGCTGAACCTTCGCTGGATCTTTCGCGCAGGCGAGAGAATGCTCACGGATTCTGAGATTTCGGCCCTCACCAGGCATGGAGGCGCTCCGACGATCATTCCGAACATCGGCATTGTGGCCCTCGCACCGGAGCGATTTGAGGCCTACCGCTCCTGGCAGCAAAATGTGTCCGAGACGCAAGGGGAAGGGCCGCTTTCGCCGTATCTTGTATTTTCCTTGTTCAGCCAGGCCCGCTTCAAGCTCACGCTTACTCCCGAGATCGAAAGCTGGCGCCAGCACGTGCTTGCCGCTCCGGAGCTGGCTCCCGCGCTGCCTGAAATGTTGCGCCCCTACCAGCGGCGCGGAGTCGAGTGGCTGCATCATCTGTGCGAAGTGGATTGCCACGGCCTGCTGGCGGATGAGATGGGTCTCGGAAAGACCCTGCAGGTGCTGGCCCTTCTGGCGATCCGTCCGATCAGGGATCTTCCCAGCATCATCGTTTGCCCTGCAAGCGTTGTGCCCGTCTGGAAGGAGGAAATCGCGAAATTCTTCCCGAAGATCGAAAGTGATGTGCTGAAATCCGGAAACGATTTTTCCAAGCGCAAGGATTCCGTTCTCTGGCTGGCCAGCTATACGCAGTTGCGCAAGCACCGCGCGCTGCTCGGCGGCACCCTGTTCGGCTATGCCGTGCTCGACGAAGGGCAGTTTATCAAGAACCCGGATGCGAAGACGACGCAGACCAGTTTTGCGATCGAGGCAAGGCATCGCATCGTGCTCACGGGCACGCCGCTGGAGAACCGCCAACTGGACCTATGGTCGATT
>JBAZHQ010000404.1:0-4148 GCA_041652235.1 Opitutaceae bacterium
TAGACGACCTGGAGATCGACGCTAATTGGAACGATTTTTGTAATAGGAATTAGCGGCCGACAGGAAGGTGATCGACCTTCCATTCGGGGAAGCCGTCTTCCAGTCGGCGCGCGCGATAACCGAGCTGGCGCAACTGTTCAACCGCATCGAAGGCCAGCATGCAATAAGGGCCGCGGCAGTAGGCAACAATCTCCTGATCGTGAGGCAATTGGCTTAACCGTTCCGGCAGGGACTCAATCGGGATATTGACCGCCCCTGCGATATGGCCGGCATCGTATTCGGCGGGGGGGCGAACATCAATCACCATCGCTTCGCCGGATCTCACCAATCCCAGAAGCTCGTCGCGACGGACGGGGGTCAGGTTGTCCCGGCTCTCAAAGTTCTCGCGGACGATGCGCTCCACTTCAGCCAAGTGTTGTTCAGCCACATTTCTGATACCCGCTAACAGTGCAAGCACCTTTTCGTCGGTCAAGCTGTAGATCACCTGGGTGCCCTCCTTGCGCGACTGAACCAGTCCGCCACCACGAAGGATTTGCAGGTGGTGGGAAGTATTGGCTACCGACATGCCGCTGGCTTGCGCCAACCCATCCACGCCACGCTCGCCTTGTGCAAGAGCCTCCAGCAATTCAAGCCGATTGGCGCTGGCAAGCGCTTTCGCGACCAGGGCGAAGTTCTCGAAGAGTTTCTTTTTGGGGGTGATGGCAGCCATAAAAATAATTTATAAATTCAAATATAACTTTGATTATATCTCAGGATCGCGCGATAAAATATGTAACCGACTCCTCTTATTGCATGCTGTTGCCATGTGACAAACCCGTATAAAATGGCAACAACAATCATTAGGTGGGTGGCAATGAAAAGATTCTCTCTGGCGTGGATCGCGCTGGCGCTATCGATCCTGGCACCCTCCGTGGCTTCGGCCGCCGATCTGCAACGCATCGTTGTCAGCGCCCCTGGGCCGCGCAATATTTCCTACCTCCCTGTTGACCTGATCCCGGCCATCGGCGCCGACAGACAGGAGGGCGTCAGCCTGCGAATTCTCCACACCGGCGGCGGCGCGGTAGCGCTGAACAACATGATCACGCGCAATGCCGACTTTGCCGTGGCCGGCGTGCCGGCGGCTATGTCGCTCAAGGCCGGCGGCGGCGACGTGGTGGTGATCGCGCCGGTCGACGATGCGCCGCTGTTCGTGCTCATGGTGCGCACGGGACTCAAGGACAAGGTCAAGCGCATCGCCGATCTGAAGGGGAAGGTGATCGGCGTCAACACCAGCACCAAGAGCAGCAAGACCACCTCCCAGCAGCTGGCCGAGTTGCTGCTCAAATCCGATGGCGTATCGCTCAAATCCGTCCGCATCGTCCCGGCGGGGCAAAGCTGGGTCGAGCAATCCTCCCTGATGATTTCCGGCCAGGCGGATGCCGTGGTCGGCGACGAGCCATTCGCTTCGCGCCTGCTGGCAGATGACCGCGTATTTTTTCTTGCCCACCTGGCGCAGCCCGAAACCGTCAGGGGCATTGAGGGAGCCAACTTTCTGCATGCCGCGCTGGAAACCCGCAGCGACATGATCGCCTACGAGCCGGCGAAAGTCGCAAAGATGGTGCGCATGGTCAAGAAGAGCCTCGCCTGGATCGCCAGCCATACGCCGGAGCAGGTGGCCGATGCCCTCGGCGTAAAAAACACGGAGGAGCGCGCCGCCTTGCTGCTGTCGCTACGCAAGTACCCTAGAACCTTCAGCCTCGACGGCAAGTTCTCCACCGCGCAGCTCAAGGAAACCGATGTGTTCTTCCACAGCAGCCTGGAGAAGGGAGATGCTGGCCAGTCTCTGAGCATAGAGCAGATGCTGGACGACCGTTGGGCCGGGCGTGTGAAATGATCCGGCGCGACTCCATCGGACGTCAGGCGGCGATCCGGCTTTTTGTCAGTCTCGGCCTGCTCGTGGCGCTGATCGCGGCCGGCTCGGTCGGCATTTATCAGGTTGCGCTGGAAAAGGCCGCCCACAAGCGGGCTGAGGAACTGGTTGGCTTCTACACCGCTCGTCTCGGCCAGGTCGAGCAGGAGTGGGAAATTCGCAGCCGCGATTTCAAGGTGCGCATCGAAACCACGCGCGCACTGGAGGATCCGGCAAACGCGGCGTCGAATCTCCAGGCATTCATGACCATTCAGGGGGCGGACCGGCCATTCCAGTACCTGCTGATCCAGACCGAGGACGGAAAAAAGTTATTCGACTTCGGCAGGGATATCGTTCTGCCGTCGATTCCGGCGAGCGCCGAGGCGGGGCTGGGGCACTACCTGGACCCGAAGAGCGGCCAAATCTATCGCATCTTCGAGCACCCGATCTGGTTGGGGGAGAAGCACGGCATGGGACGCTTCGCCGTATTCTTCCGCATCGACAATGCGCTGCTCAGGCAGTTGAGCACGCCGGGCCTGACGCTCAGTGCCCTGCATGATGGCAAACCGGTGGCCAGCTCCGGCGGCCAGGCGGCGCTCGACCATCTGCGCAGTGGCCAGTCCCTGACCGCGGCGGGCAAGGAAATCCGCGAGTTGCCCTGGACCGGGAAGGTCGGCGACCCCCTCCGCCTGCTCATCGAGGCGCCGGTGACCACATTGTTTTCGACAGCCGAACTGGGCGTGGGCATGAGCATGATTCCGCTCGTCGACGGCCTCGTGCTATGGCTCACCATCGGTCTGTGGCTGACGCGCCAGACGGGAAGGGTCACCCATCTGGGCCGTGCGGTCGGCGAATATGCCACCTCTCGGCACGCCACCAAAGCCATGGAGACCATGCTCGCCAGCGCCCGGCAGGGACAGAAGGACGAAATCTCCGAGGTGGCCGACGCCATGGAGGTGTTTGCGACCGCCATCGATAAACGCGAATGGGAACGGGCGGAGTCCGCCGAGTTGTTGCGTGCTTCCGAGCTGCGTTTCCGTCAGTTGTTCAACGCTGGTAGCGACGCCATTTTTGTGGCTGAAGTCCTCCCCGGCGGATGCCCCGGCAATTTTGTCGAAGTCAACGAGATCGCCTGCCAGCGTCTGGGTTATACCCGCGAGGAATTGATGCGGATGAGCCCCGATGACGTCGATGCGCCCGAATACGGCAACGCCAACGATCCCGATTTTTTGCGGAAACTTCAGGAAAACGGGCAAGCCATCATCGAAAGAGTGCATGTCGCCAAGGATGGGCGGCATATCCCGGTGGAGGTCAACGTGCACTTGTTTACCTTGGGAGGCAGGGATGCCATCCTGGGGGTGGCGCGCGACATTTCAGAGCGCAAGCAGTCCGAGGCGGCTTTGCGCGAGGCAAAAAACGAAGCCGAGCGGACCAGTCACGCGAAAAGCGAATTCCTCGCCCACATGAGCCACGAAATCCGCACGCCGATGAACGCCATCGTCGGCGCTGCCCGACTGATGGAAAGCGAGAGCCTGTCGCCGCGACAGTTGGGCTATGCCCAGATCATGCGGCACTCCAGCCGCTCGCTGCTAACGCTCATTCACAACATTCTCGATTTGTCGAAAATCGAGGCCGGCATCGAACTCGATGTCGAGACGTTTGACCTCGTCCAGATCATCGACGGGCTGACCGGCGTCGCTGCCGCTTTGGCGCAAGGCAAGGAGATCGCCTTCAAGTTCGATCTGGCGTCCGATTTGCCGCCGCGATTGATGGGCGATGCCTACCGTCTCGAACAGGTACTCAACAATCTGTTGACCAACGCGATCAAGTTCACGGCACAGGGTGAAATCACCCTGTGCGTGCAGAAAATTTCCGAAGACGCGGAGAGAGTCCGGCTGCTCTTTGCGCTTTCCGATACCGGCGTCGGCATTTCCTCCGACAAGCTCGGCGCCATCTTTGAACCTTTTGTGCAGGCTGAAAGCACCCTTACCCGCACGCATGGCGGCACCGGTCTTGGCCTCGCCATCAGCCGCCGACTGGTGGAACTGATGGGCGGCGCTATCGAAGTCGAAAGCGCCCCCGGGCTGGGCAGTCGCTTTGCGTTTACGGTGGCTTTTGAGTTGCCGCCCGCTGCGGAGGTCGCGTCCCTGCAGGCCGGGTTGACCGGGCAGCGGATCGAATGCGACGATTTTCCATCCTCCAGTTATCCGCTTGCAGGACGCCGGGTGTTGATGGTCGAGGATAATCAGTTTAACCGCGT
>JBAZHQ010000405.1:0-4146 GCA_041652235.1 Opitutaceae bacterium
GGGGAGGGGCCTGTACGCACTGTCAAGTATAACCCTTAATCTAAGACCTGGGAAACGGAAATCTAGAGTCCTTGATTGCCGATAATCTGACTACGGAAGGCAAAGTCCGAAATCCCGGAAATGAACTGCGAAGAAGCTAAGAACCTAAGGGCAAGCCGGAAAGATTTGAAGTTGTGGGCCGATCTCTCACCCGTCCGATCTTCGCTTCTTTGTTTCTTTGTGTTCAATATGTCTCGTCGGGCTGGGGCGAAGGCCCGTTAGGCCTATCGATCCGGCGGATCAGCCCGGAGGCCAGCCCATCGGGCGCTTGGCGAGCAGGTGCACATGGAGATGGGGGACGCTTTCGCAGGCGTCGGGACCGTTGTTGATCACGAGGCGGAAGCCATTCGAAAGATTCATCTTTTTGGCCACGGCCTGGGCGGCGAGGAGCAGATGCCCGAGGGTGGCCTGATCGCCGGGGGATGCCTCGCTCAGGCGTGCGATTGCTTTCTTCGGAACGATGAGCAGATGCACGGGAGCCTGGGGCTGGATGTCGTGGATGACGATGCAGTGCTCGTCCTCATGCTCGATCTTCGCGGGGATTTCCCGGTCAATGATGCGCTGGAAGATATCTTTCATGGGGAAGGAAGGGGTGGCAGGTGGAATCCCCGATAGAGGCGGTTTTGGATATGAAAGTCAAAGACCTCTCGGGCAGAGAAGTATTTAGACGAGGCCAGGGATGGGCTGAAGATCTGAGTTGGAACGCAGAGGTCACGGAGAGGTAAAGGAAGGACACAGAGGCAGGCAGCGTTTATGCTCGGTTCTTCGCCCCGAGCACAAACGCGGGCTGTCGCTTGAGGGAACTCACAAGCGTCGATCCACCAATCCGATCTCACACGGAGAATGTTGGGAATTTACTCCGCGTTCTCCGCGCCTCCGCGTGAACCGGCCCGACGGTTTGTGAACTTATGCTCTTACACCCTTATGCTCTTACTCTCGCTTTCAGAGGAACAGCAGTTGCATGCTGGCGAAGCGGGTGGTGCGGGCGGCGGCAAGGTCGCGGATGAAGGCTAGGGCGTCCTCGTACTCGCGAACGCGTCGTTGCGTGGCGCGTTTGTCCGGAGGCAGGAGAGCGGGGCGGAGGTTGGTGATGAGCAGGGTGGACTCGCGATAGGGCGTGAGGCGCTTGAGGCCTTCCATGATCTCGGCGCGGGCGAAGAGGGGCGTGGAGGAGCTGAGGGTGCGGGCGGCATCCCAGTGAAAGAAACCATGGGAGGGTTGCTGGGCGAAGAATTCACCCAGCAGGCGCGAGGCCGCGGCAGTAAACGCGGCGTCATAGCGGGCCGCATACTCGGGATGCTCGCGCATCTGCGCTTCCAGTTCCGAAAGGCTGAAGGCGATGGCCTCCTTGATCTGCTGCGCGAGGTAAAGATCATGGCCCGTCACCTGCGCGAACAGGGCGTTGATGAAATGCAGGCGCTTAAGCTCCTCGCGGTCCAGGGGAGGCATGCGGATACGTGCTCAGGTTGAGCCGGGTTTGTTCATCCCCTTGATTTCCTCCACGAACTCCGTCACGTCGCGGAATTCCTTATACACGCTGGCGAAGCGCACGTAGGCCACCTGATCGACCCTGCGCAGGCCCTGCATCACCGCGTCGCCGATGGCCTGCGAAGGTGTTTCACCCTCGAAATTCGCCTCCAGCACGTCGAGCACATCGTCAACCAGCATGGCGAGCTGTTCGGCGTCCACGGGGCGCTTGTGGCAGGCGGAACGGACCGAGCGCACCAGCTTCTCGCGGTCGAAATCCTCGCGGCGCCCGTCGCGCTTGATCACGACCATCCCGTCGCGCACCAGAGTCTCGATCGTGGTGAAACGATATCCGCACTCGGCGCATTCGCGGCGGCGGCGGATGGTGTTGCCCTCCTTGGTGATTCGGGAGTCGACAACCTTGTCCTCGATGGAAGTGCATTTGGGGCAGCGCATGAAGGGGTGGTGAGTTGGGTCGGATTTCAGCTAGAGGCGAGGAGGGCTGCATTCCCTGCTTTCGTCAGGCAGAGCCCAACGCCAGGAAGTTCTTTAGGATAAGCATGCCGTTCTCAGTGGCGATGGACTCGGGGTGGAATTGCACGCCATAGACAGGCAGCGTCTTGTGGCGCAGTCCCATGATTTCCCCCTCCGCGGTGTCGGCTGTGATCTCAAGGCAATCGGGGAGGGAATCCCGTTCGACGATCAGGGAATGGTAGCGCGTGGCCTTGAAGTTCTGGGGCAGGCCTTTGAACAAATCGGTGCCCTTGTGCCGGATGGGGGATGTTTTCCCGTGCATGAGCCTGTCCGCCCGGACGACGCGGCCCCCGAAGTAGTGGCCGATCGACTGATGCCCGAGGCACACTCCGAAAATGGGTTTCACTCCGGCGAAGGCTTTGATAATGTCCAGCGACACGCCTGCCTCATTGGGGGAGCCGGGGCCGGGGGACAGCATCACCAGATCCGGTTTCAGGGCGAGGGCCTGCTCGGGCGTAATCTCGTTGTTGCGGAACACACGCTGCTCCACGCCCAGTTGGCCGAAGTACTGGACAAGATTGTAAGTGAAGGAGTCGAAGTTATCGATTACTAGCAGCACGGGAGATTCATTTACCTGTGGGTTGACAGAGGGGTCAAGCATGGGAGTAGGGTGTATGCGGCGAGCGTATCAACGATGGAACAACGGCACTTCGAGTGCCCCCGGCGTCAGGGCAACGGGTTTTCGCACGGCTTAGCAACCTTATGAACAAGCATTTCAAACTGATTAAAACCGACACGGCGACCGCGGCCCGCCGGGGGCGCCTGCGCACGCCGCACGGAAATGTGGAAACGCCCATTTTCATGCCCGTGGGCACGCAGGGCACCGTAAAGGCGGTCACGCCAGCCCAAGTGCGCGAACTCGGGGCGCAGATCATCCTGGGCAACACCTATCACCTCAACATCCGCCCCGGCAGCGAGCTCATCCGCGATCTGGGCGGTCTGCACCGCTTCATGGGTTGGGATGGCCCCATTCTTACGGACAGCGGGGGTTTCCAGGTTTTCAGCCTGGCGAAATTGCGCGACGTCCGTCCCGAGGGCATTGCTTTTCAGTCCCACCTCGACGGCGCGAAACTTTTCCTCGGACCGCGCGAAGTGATGACCATCCAGGCTAATCTCGGCTCGGACATCGCCATGGTCATCGACGAGTGCCCTCCCTGGCCCTGCGAACGCGACGAGTGCGCCCGTGCGGTCGCCAGGAGCCATCGCTGGGCGGCGCAATGCAAGCAGATCGCCGACGATAGCGGATTTCTCGAGGCGGGGCATCATGTGTTCGCCATCGTGCAGGGTTCGACTTTCGACGATCTGCGGCGCGAGGCTGCCGAGGGTCTGGCTGCGCTCGACTTCCCCGGTTATGCGATCGGCGGAGTGAGCGTGGGCGAGCCCGAACCGGAGATGCTCAAGCAAGTAGGAGCCTCCACTCCCTGGCTGCCCGCCGACAAGCCCCGTTACACCATGGGGCTGGGCACGCCGCCGCAGATCTTGAAAATGATCGCGCTGGGCGTGGACATGTTCGACTGCGTGCTGCCTACTCGCGTCGCCCGCAACGGCCTGGTGTTCACGCCCGACGGCCCGATGAACCTCTGCAACGAGCGCTTTCGCGACGATCCCAAACCCATTGTCGAAGGGCTTGCGAACTACGCAGCGGGTTTCAGCCGGGCCTATCTGCGCCACCTGGTGATGTCCGGCGAGATGCTGGCGGGCACGCTCCTTACGATCCACAATCTCCATTTCTATCTAGATCTCGTCGCTCAGGCGCGGGCCCATATCGAGGCGGGGGACTACGCCGGGTGGCACCGAGCCTGGATCGAACGCTACGAAAAAGGCGTGGCGGAGCGGAAGGCGCGAAAGTAAGAATTAGCGGCGGAGCCGCTCTGAAGGGATCTAGGAGCTAGAATCCTTGATTACCGATAGTTTGACTACGGAAATCAGGGCGCCAGCTAGCGCAAGGCCAGGAAAACACTGGAAAGGGAAAACATGAAAGTAACTGAGTACAATGGTAACAGACGTGACCAACCTGGAAAGTGTTGGAAAGGTCTTATACAGTCCCACCGGGAAAAACGCCCGGACGGCAAAGCCTGACCAGCAGCCGTAAGCGAGCCTTTGGCT
>JBAZHQ010000406.1:0-4146 GCA_041652235.1 Opitutaceae bacterium
GATAAGTGCCGGCCCCGAGGTCGTTATCGTAGAGCACTTCCAATCCGGTAACATCATCTGCGGGGCGGGCGGCGAGCACGGTAAGCGTGGGGGCGTCCCCGGCTGCCTGCGGTAGTGAAATGCTGCGCTGGTAATAGAGCGGCGGCACGGCCGGAAGCTCCTCGGGAACCGCATCAACCCAGGCATGAGCAAAAGGCACCGGCGCGCTGGCGGGCTCGCTGCAAAACTCCAGAGCGATTGGCCCGGTGGGACCGAAGCTGCGCCCAAGGCATCTGACGAGCTGCGCGAGCCCGCCTCCATCCGGGATCGTGTCGATGTCGAGGCGGAAATAGTCTCCGGGGCAAATAGGGCGACCCTTGGACCGCCGCACCTGTATCGTGCCCTGCAGTGCCCCTCCGCGGCGTTGCCGCATATACTCCGCGACGACCCGGCGGGCCTGGTCGCGGCGCGTGATTTCGGGGTGAGAGATGTTTTCCGCGATCGCCTCGACCGCCAGGCGGCCGGCAGCCAGATCGGGCACGCGCTCGGAGGACGCCTTATGCATCCTCTCACCGTCGGTAAACTCAATGGTGTACTCGGTCGGCAGCATATCCATGTCGGTCGTGTCGAACTCAAGATCGTCGGTGAAGTCGTCGGCGGTAATCAGCGGCAGCGTATCGAGATCCTCGGGAGGCAACCAGCGGCCGAGTTCGATCAGCCCGTCGGAATCGCGCCGGCGCGCCCAGATCTGGGCGATCTCACCGAAGCGCTCGAAGAGCGTGCGAACCTTTTCCCGTGAAGTGAGTAGCGGCGAGCAGGCGAGCAAGCTGCGAAGATCGGTCGTGTCAATCGCATCGGCCACGGCCTGCCAGCTCGGCGCATAAAAGCGATTGAGTGGCAAGCCGAGCCCGGTAGGCGACGTAACGAGTTCGGCGGCGAACGCCACGAGGTTGGCCTGGCCGTTGGCATCGAGCGCGGCGGCGGTGCCGGTGACAAGCGACTGCCGGGGAGCGCGGCGGGCGATAAACTCCCAATTTGGGCTGTTGGTGCGCTCGCGCCCGAGCAGGAAATCCTCGGCGACGATGTAGGCGCGGTCCTTGTAGGAGATATGCGTCTCGAATGTGGCGAGGAGAGCGTTTGCAGGCTGATCGCTCGTGCCCCAATAGAGGCGCAGGTTGCCGCGATCCGCGATCGTGATAAGCGAGGGCTGGGTGGCGCCGTTGCGCAGCAGCGGGCCATGCCAGATCTCTTTACCATCTTCGATGATGGAAACCAGCGCATCGAGCGGCCCCTCGCCGAGACCGATAAGGATCGTCCCAAAGTAGTCGTAGGACGAACTGCCGCTGCTGGAGCTGCTTTTAGATGAGCCCATGGCTATTTCTTCCCTGGCCGCGTATCAGGGGCCTGTTTTGCTCGCTGCCCGTAAATAGGAGACCAGAAGCGGCCGGCGACCTTTACCTCGCCCGCGAAGAGCGGCACCGGGATCGCTTCCTGCGCCGTGGCGAGCGATTCGTCTTCCAGCGCGGTTTCCTCGGTGGTGTCAGGGGTGGTAGGGAGGCCTTTAGACATGGCAGTGAAAATTGGATGAAGGGGACCACTCAGTTGAGTGGGCGGAAGACGGCGGCGAGACGCTTTTCGGTGCGACGCTCGGCGGCGGTCGTGATGGAAGCACCAAGGCTCTGCCAGGTCTGAAGGACTTCTCCCCGGTCAAGTACAAGCGCGGAATGGTGCGCGCCGATGCCGAGGCGTAGCAGCGCAATGTCGCCTGGTTGCAGGCTGGCGATCGTCGGGATCGGGATCTCCTCGAAGCGCTCAGGGTGTGCGCGGAGCCAGTCGGCCATCATGCTGCCGGCATGGTGGCTCGCGCGATTGAGAGGAGCGTCGCCCACTTCGTTCTGAGCGATCGGGAATCCCGCCTCGGCCAGCACGGCGATCACCAGGCGGTGACAACAGGCGCCGCCCCGTGGACCGCAGACGGCCGCGGCCGGGGCGAAGGGCGTGCCTTGCCAGCGCTCGGCGGCAGTGCGCAAGGCCGCCACATGCGCAGGATCGGAGAAGAAGGCCGTGTTCACTTTTTAGATGTAGGCGAGGTGCCCTGTTTGACCGCAACGAAAGCGGGATTGGCGGCGGGTTTGCGGGGAGCCCCACCGAAATTCCCGGTGTTATTAAGCGCCGTGCAGGCGGCAAAGGTGCAGTCGCAGCCAGGATAAAGAGTCCAGGCCTCATTATCCTCGAGCTCGGGCGAGATTGGCATGTCGAGGGTGAGGGTGAGCATGCCACCGGAGGAGACTGTGCTTTCCAGGATGGCGTAGGTGGGACTACCTTCGCCGGGCACGGTGCGGGCGGCCCAGCCACCGTTGAAATAGTGCGCGGAAAAACTACCGGAGAGCGCGACCTGGAGTTGCAGCGCCGCGGGTTCGCTCACCGCTGTGGCGGCGACATCGAAGTTATTGGGATTGAGGCCGCAGCCAACGCCATAAATAACCCATGGGCAGGTGGGGCCGTCGATTCGGCGTGGGATGCGCAGCTCGAAGCTGCGGCCCTCGCCAACACAGGGAATTTTTAAGATCTTGGCGCTGGCTTTGGCGCTGGAGGCATAGCCACGCCAGATGACAAGCGGAGAGGTAGTGCCAGCGGCATCCCACTCCTTGAGGACAAGCGTGAGCTGCTGGCCGCGGCGTGGCACGGTAAGGCGCAGGAAGGGGTTGCCCACCCAAGAGTCCATCGTGAGCGTGAGCTTGCCATCGTCGAGATTGAGACCCTGCGAGATTTTATCCCAGGCAATCTGCTGCGGAGTATAAGTGTGCCCGCCGACCCCTGTGATTGTGATCGCGGATTCGTAGTTGGTCCAGTACCAGGTGCCGCCGATCTGGTCGGCGATCTCGAAGAGAAAAATAGGGGAACCGACGTTGCCCAAGCTCTCGCCATAGACCTCGCCCGCGGGTGCGCCATAGTCGGGCGGCAGCTCGGTGAGAGTAAATTGCGCGGTGATCTGCAGCGGCGAGGTCCAGGTAAGCGTGAGTTCGTCGGAGAGGAAGCGGCCGAAGAGCAGGAACTGCAGGCTGATTGCTTCGGCGTGGAAGTTTCCCGGAGCCTCCTCGAGAATTAACCAGTTATCACCCGAGGTCGAAGCGATCGTGCAGGCGACGGCCGCGCCACTAGTGGCGTCGCGCAGCAGGATGTGCGGGTGCCCTCCGAGCGCGGCGACGCTCTCGACCTTGACATACGTGTTGCCGGCGGAGGTATCGACGAGAAGACGCGTGGGCGAAACCCCGGAGGGAAACCATACTGGCGACACGGTGCCGCCGGAAGCGTGGAAGGTGGCGATCAGCCGCGCGGCCTCGGCCGCAGTGTCGGCCACGACGGTGCATTTGACCTGGCGGCGGGGCGTCTGCGGATAGAAGGTCTCGGCCTCGCCGCGGCCATAACCGATGCGTTCGCGGTCGATCTGGATTTCGACGCCTCCGGAGTTGATCTTCTCGTAGTCGAGTTCGAAATCGAGCAGCGGCCATTCGATGTCATGAAGTTCCGGCCCGGTGTGAGGTACGATGGAAGCCGCTGGCGCGACTGCATAGGTGGCGGGACCAGTCTCGACGAAGGAAATCGTAGCCGCGAGGGCTTCGGTCGTGACGAGGTTTGGATCGGGGAGCTTGTCGAAGCGCCCCCATAGCACGGGCGCGGTGCGGGCGTCGGCGGAGGGAGTGAAGCCGGGAGTGGGTGTGGTGTGCAGTGCCCATTGCGTCCAGTCTGGCTCCCAGGTGACCAGCAGCCCGCCGGTAAAGAGGGAGACCGAGCCATAGGGCCTGGCCGCGGGCCAGAGCGGGCAAAGGATCGGTCGGTTATCGAAGTCCTGCAGGGCGGCGCGGAAAACCTGTGCCTCCGTGCGATCATCGATCGCGATGGGGAAATCGAGTTTCCACCGCAGCGTAGCTCCGAGGGCGCGACGCTCCTCGCGACGCGTGCGGCCCGCGTGGCGCTCGGTGAGCCGCGACACGCTGATCTGCACTGCGCCGACAGGCTCGGTGTTGAGCAGGAAGACGGACGTGCCGGCGAAGGTGGTCGCTAACATTTCGTTTTTTAGACCAGGCGGAGGGCGCGCAGCGCGTCTTTGCCGAGGTTGTAGAAGTGGAGCCCGATGGATTGCAGCCAGAGGGTGCGCACGTTGCC
>JBAZHQ010000407.1:0-4143 GCA_041652235.1 Opitutaceae bacterium
TGTAGTGCTTCCTCAGCGACGCCAGCGCACGGGCGAGCCCTGGATCAAGAAGCTCGTCGCCGGCACCGGCTACAAAGTCATCAATAAGATCGCCGATGTGCGAATCCCGCAGAACACGGGGGATTTTCGCCTGATGGCACGGCGCGTTGCCATGGAGGTTGTGCGGCTGAAGGAGAGCCATGGATTTCTTCGCGGCATGGTCGCGGTCGTGGGCTTCAGGCAATGCATCATTCCCTTTGACCGTCCCCCGCGCTTTGCGGGCGAGACGAATTACAACCGCTTCTTCGGCTCCCTGCGCATAGGCTTCAATGGCATCTTCTGCTTCTCGACCTATGCTCTCACCTTGAGCACGCAGCTGGGTTTTCTTCTCGCCGGCGGTTCCTTCCTCTTCGGACTGCTCTACTTCCTGGCAAAGATATTCGATCTGTTGCCCTTCACATCGGGCAATCCGACGATCGTGATACTTGTCCTCCTTATGGGGGGCATTCAGCTCATCAGTGTCGGCATCCTTGGCGAATACATCGGGCGCATCTACGAGGAAGTGCGCCAGCGCCCCAGGTTCATCGTGGACCGCGCCGAAGGCATCGAGCTCAAGTGAATGGGAGCTGTAAGTTTTAAGCTATAAGCTTTAAGTCGTAATCTCTAAGCCAATCGAAGACAGATCCCCTGGCTTGAGGCCGACAGACGCCTTGTCCCTTCCGACTTAAAGCTTATGACTTATAGCTTACAGCGTAGCGCCGCGCTACGGGTCATCCTGTGACGTCCGGGGTGACGGCGATGGTCGTGCCGCCGGTGACGTTCACTTTCTCAAGCACGGCCTTTGTGATTTTGGAGGCGAGTTCGGGATTTTCCTTGAGCGCTTGCTTGGCGGCATCGCGACCCTGGCCGATGAGATTGCCCTCGTAGGCGATCCAGGCCCCTTTCTTCTCGAGGATCTTGTGCTCTATGCCCAGGTCGAGAACGGAGCCCATGCGGGAGATGCCCTCGTCGTACATGATGTCGAACTCGCACTCGGTGAACGGAGGGGCGACCTTGTTCTTCACGATCTTGATCTTGGTGCGGTTGCCTATGACCTTGCCCTCGGGCGTCTTGATCTGGTCCTTGCGGCGGATGTCGATGCGCACGCTGGAGAAAAACTTCAGGGCCCGTCCGCCGGGGGTGGTTTCGGGGTTTCCAAACATCACTCCGATCTTCTCGCGAATTTGATTTGTGAAAATGCAGATGCACTTGCTCTTGCTCACGCAGGCGGTGAGGCGCCGCATCGCCTGGCTCATGAGGCGGGCCTGGGAACCCACGGTGGCGTCGCCCATCTGCCCGTCGAGCTCGGCCCTTGAGACGAGGGCCGCGACGGAATCGAGCACGATCACGTCGATTGCGTTGGAGCGGATGAGGGTCTCGGTGATGTTGAGCGCGTCCTCGCCGCTGTCGGGCTGGGAGACAAGCAGGTCGTCGAGGTTCACTCCCACGACGCGGGCGAATTTGGGATCGAGCGCATGCTCGACGTCGACAAACGCCGCGAGCCCGCCGTTGCGCTGTGCCTCGGCGATGACGCTCAGGCAGAAAGTGGTCTTTCCCGAGGACTCGGGGCCGAAGACCTCAACCATGCGGCCGCGGGGGAGTCCGCCTACGCCGAGCGCGAGATCTATGGCGAGAGAGCCCGTCGAGAGGGTCTCGACCTTCATCTTGTGCGCGTCGCCAAGACGCATGATCGAGCCCTCGCCGAACTGCTTGGTGATGGCCGAGACGGCGAGATCGATGTTCTTGCGGACTGCCGAGACGGCGGCCGGTGTGGTTGCCGCGGGGGCCTTGGAGGAAGAAGGGACTGGTTTGGACATGGGAGATGATCTGCTAGGGTTGCCTGAAAATGGCAGGATGACCGATATTTTATAGGGTTAAAGAAAATAAATTAAGATAAAAGAAAGAACCTCTCGCATTCATGGCTTGGCGGTGGTGTTCCACCTGTGAGATGCGTTGCGGGGAAAGCGGGTTTGCAGGAATGAAACCAGAAGCGCGTATGACGCAGGATGCAAGCCCTCGGTGGGGTTCGCGGCATCTCTGCTGACAGGACGCTGTCAGGAGGATTGCCGCCTTGGCTCATGAATGAGGCGTTTTGGGTCAAATGTCAGGAGGGACCGTGTCCGCCCGGCTTGAAGGCGACCGCGAAATATAACGCCGCGAGGATCAATGCGAAGCTTACGGCATAGTTCCAGGTGAGCTTTTCCTTCAAGACCAACCAAGCGAAGACGACAAAGACGCAGATTGTGATGCATTCCTGGATGATCTTGAGCTGGTAGCCTGTGAATTGGCCGCTCAGGTACCCGTATCTGTTTGCCGGCACCATGAGGCAGTACTCAAAAAACGCGATGCCCCACGATACGAGAATCATCACGAGCATCGATTTGCCGTCGAGCCACTTGAATTTCAGATGCCCATACCAGGCGAGCGTCATGAAAATATTCGAGGCAAGGAGGAGAAGGATAGTCTTCATGAATCGATACAGCAGGGGAGTAAAAGTGACCTCTCCCATACGCGCAACGATCCCCCGGTGAGTGCAAACAAGAAATTCTCCTCGCCCGCCTGACTGCCTTTTCCCGCTTTCACGCCACATACCTGCGTACGATCAGGAATCCTGTCCGCTACAGCCCAACCCGCTTTGTCACGTATTGCGTGACAAAGCTTGTGGTTTGGCTGCCCTGAAAATCGGGATCGGATTTAGCAGGGATAAATCTGATGAAATTTGATAATCATTGTAGAACATCATATTATGATGTTTTGTCACGTATTGCGTGACAAAGCGGATTGAGCGACTGCGAGTGTGGATGGTGCGGGCGGGCGGGGTCTGCGACCGGGATGGGGAATCCAGATCCAGGAGCTATTTCACCGCAGAGGGGGATGATTTCAGCCAGGCCACGAGTTCCCGGGTTCCCTGCTGCATGGTGATGCGGGGCTGGTAGCCGAGGTCGCGGCGGGCGGCGGCGATGTTGAACCAATGGTCTTTTGCCAGTTCCGATGCCATAAATCGCGTCATCGGTGGCTCGCCTTTCAAAGGGAACAGTTTCCAAAGCCCTTCGCAGAGGGTTCCGAGGGTGGTGGCGGCGTGCAACGAGACATGCCGTTCGATGGGTTTTTCACCTAGGGCGACGAGAAGGGTGTTGATCCAGTTCCACAGGACAACGGGCTCGCCGTTGCTGATGAAGTAAGCTTTGCCTGCGGCCGGTCCGGGCGTCGTGTCCCCCAATGCGCTTTCCGCAAGAAAGTGCGCGTCGGTTGCGTTGAGGACGTGAACCATATCCACGCGGTTACCTCCATCGCCCACGATGCGAAGTTTCCCGGAACGAGCCCGTGCCAGCAGGCGCGGGACGAGGTGCGGATCGCTGACTCCCCAGATGAGATGGGGGCGGAGGGCGACTGTGCGCAGGGCGGGCGTATTAGCCGCGAGGACTTCGCGTTCCGCCATGGCTTTGGTGAGGGGATAAGGGCAGGGGCAGTCTGTTGTGAGGGGCAGGCTTTCGTCGGCGCCTGCGAGATCGCGTCCGTTGAACACCACGCTGGGAGTGCTGGTATAAACGAGCCGCCGAACTCCATGCCGCCGGCATCCCTCGATGACTGCGCGCGTGCCGAGAACATTGGTCCGGAAGAAATCCTCCGTGGAGCCCCAGACGCCGACTTTGGCAGCCACGTGGAAAACCGTATGCATGCCCTTGCAGGCTTCCATAATCGCCGCGTTGTCATCCAGGGAGGCTATCACAAATCGGGCGCCGAGGCTGGCCAGCTCCTGGTTCTCCCTTCGGGCCAGGATAGTCACAGGGCGTCCTTCGGAAAGCAGGCGCTCGACAATATGCCGTCCCAGAAAGCCGGTTCCTCCAGTGACAAGTACGGGAAGGGTATTGTCGGGCATGGTGCTATTTCCTGGGATCGGATTGATAGCCGACGGCTGCGTGAGCCCATTTGGCGAGGGCGAGCCGGTGGATTTTTGCGTTATGCCTTACGTCGAGGGGGAACTTCGGATGGAAGTAGAAGAGATTTATTTTCGCGGTTTGAGGGTGCTGCAAGGCAAGGTGCCTCAGTACATTGGAAAGATTCCGCGCCTCTTGGGAATTTTTGACCTTGGTTTCGACAACGATTGCAGGTCTTTGGTCTCCC
>JBAZHQ010000408.1:0-4118 GCA_041652235.1 Opitutaceae bacterium
GGGCACGCCCATCCAGAGTGCTTCGCAGGTTGTGGTGGTTCCGTGGTAAGGGAATGTGTCGAGAGCGATATCCACCGAGGCATAACATGCGAGATGCTCAAGGATTCCGGGCGTTGCAGGAATGCGGGTGATGCGTTCCGGGGCGATGCCCCGGGTCCCAAGTTCCTGCGCCAAATCGCGCTCACCCCAATTTTGGCTTTTGAGCAGCAGGCGCGAATCGGGGACTTCCTGAAGGACGCGACTCCAGATATCGAGGATGCGTTCGCTCAGCTTGCAGGTAGAGTTAAAGCTGCCGAAAGTCAGGGGGGCGCCAGTATGACAAGGCAGCGGGCCTGGATCTGGCGATCTCACCGGCGGCCAAAAGCACCAGGCACAACTGGAGAAACGAATCAATTTTTCCGTGAAAAAAGCATCGGAATCTCCCTCTGGATCCGCAAGGTTGTCCGTGAGGCGATAATCCATCGAACGCAGGCCGCTTGTGTTGGGGTAGCCGAGGTAGGTGATTTGGATGGGAGCTAGTCTGCGCGCAAAAAGGGACAGTCGGTTCAAACCGCTGTGGCCGGCCAGATCGATGAGCATGTCCGGAGAGTCTGCGCGGATCAGGGTTTCGACTTTGTCGTCGGACATGCCCATGAAATTGCGCCAGACCTTGGCGCTGCGCTTGAGCACTGCCGAGAAGGAATCCTCATCGAAATGGTTGTGGTAGAGAAAGATTTCGAAACGTTCCTTGTCCAGGTTGGCGATAAGAGGTTGCAGAAAGAAGGCGACCGGGTGGATGCGAAGATCGGGTGACAGGAAAGCCAGCCTCAACTTGCGTTCCGGATTGGGCGGATTGGCGAAACGACGCTCTGCATTTTTTGCCAGTTGTTCGGGCGTCTCGAAGACCATGCCTCCCTTCACGTGTTCATTAAAAATATCCTCCCTTGTGCGATCCGAAAGGTAGTTCAGGCAAAAAAGACGATAGCAAATGGATTCCCTGTGCCGGGGATTCCACTGGAGGGTTTTTTCAAAGTCGGCGATTGCCTCCCTGATCCGGTGGGATTGGTGCAGAGCGACGCCGCGAGCGTGGTAGGCGATTGCGAGCTCAGGATTCAGGTCGATGGCTTTTTGGTGAGATCTAATAGCGTCCGAAGATTGACCGAGCAGCAATTGAATCGTGCCAATGCTGACCCAGGTCTCCGCCCTGTTTGGCTTAATAGCCGTTATCTTGCGATAGGCGTCAAGAGCCTCGCTTAGGCGGTTGATGACATGGAGCGTGGTGCCTAGAGCTTCCCAGGCCTCAACATAGTCGGCCTTGATTGCCACTGCCTGCCGCAGGGATGTTTCTGCTTCTGCGAACATAGCCATCTGAAAGTAGCAAGCCCCAAGGTGGTAAGCCGCCATGTGGTGTTTTGGGGCGATCTTCAAAGCGCCGCTGAATAAGGTTCTAGCTTGGGCGTGCTGACCCAATTTCAGAGCACTCAAACCACCGAGATACCAGGGATCCACTACGCCGGGATTCTGGATGCGCAGTTGCGCGAACACTCGCGCCGCTTCTACAGATCTCCCTGCATTGAGGTGTGCGATACCAATGTTGATCAGGGCCATTTGCTTGTGGTTCAGCATTGGTTTGAAATTACCGTACCACAGGTGCGCGCTTTATCGCGAGGAAAGCATGGCTCCAAAACATTGGATCGAAAGGTTGAACCAAGCCGTTGGCGCGGCGGTGGGATGCACGTGTGGCATGGGGAAGGACGGAGCGTGGAGGACGATGGTTTGGGAGGCAAGACTCGTGGTCTATGTCCCAGAACAAGACCACCAAGAAGTCCGCGGGCGTTCCGGCGCCGCGCGTTTATCAATATTAATGCGCTCGGCCTGCGCGGTGATGCGGTTTTTCTATCATCATGTTATGGGCAAGGACTGGAACCTGTTCGATCTGGTGCGCTGCCCTAACCGCAAGAAGCTGCCCGACGGTTTTAAACCAGGAGGAGGTGCAACGGCTGCTCGCCTCGGTGCACGAAGCGCGGTTCCGGATGGTGCTTCGACTGATCTACGGGTGCGGGTTGCGGACCGGCGAAGCGGTGGGTTCGATCCGGAGTGATAGGTCACACAGTCCAAGGGCCTGAATAAAGAGTCACGTTGAATGTAGATTTAGAGCTCTAAATCAACATTCAACGTCCTGACCATTTTTGAATTGGATCTGACAGCATTCTGACGCGGACACATCAACCTAACTGGAAAAATCCGTCGTGGGACCATGGCTCGCGAGAAGGGTCTCTTGTTGCACTAATTCCCCCCTTCCTTAAACGCGGTTCACTGTCATTCCCCGCTCGAAACCAAGTTAGTAGACGATTCCAATATTCGGATAAGCCTCGACCCACTACACCATATGAAGACGCGCTTTCTTACCGGTTGTTTTCTTTGCCTCGCTGCGGTACTGCCGCTGACCGCTCAAGTCGTCATGGACGATTTTGCGACTGGAGAGAAATGGACTACCAGTGGTGTGGCCCCTCTTGGTAATGGCTCCACATCCTTCGGGACAAACCGACTCAACTACCTTGTAAACACGCCAACACCGCAAGATATGGCCGGCCAAAGGTGGCTTCCGAGCGTAGGCCTTTTCGACAACGCTTGGTCGGTGCAGGTAGATGTGCATCTGGTCGACCCGTCGCTCACGGCGGGCCAATTTGCATATCTCAATCTCGACGTGTCGAATGGATCAAATACCATGACTGTGGCGATCGAACGTTTCTATACGGGGTTCATGGCCTATGAAGGCTTTGTAGGGCGCGTAAATGACACCGCCCTCCCCGGTTTCTTTGGTGTCGCAAACGTGACCGATAGCACGTTGAATATTTCCTACGCGACTGCCGCTGGCGGAACACTTACGGCGTCATTTTCTTCGTTAACTTATGACGGTGGCATTAGCCATAATTTTGCAACCTTAAGTGGTGTCGGATCTGCATGGAGCATGACGACAGGCAGCACATTTAACATCACGCTCTTCGGCCTTTCGGGAGTCTATCCGCCCGAAGGACCAGGTCCAACCATTACTTCTGCCAGCGATGCCTATTTCAGCAATTTCCAAGCCACCGGTCTAACGGCGGTGCCGGAGCCCAGCACGTATGCAGCGATCATGGGCGTGGCGGCGCTTGGCGTGGCGGCGATCCGGCGGCGCACGAAGAGCTGATACTAGGCGGAGAACCTGTAGTGGAACAGAGGTCTCGGATGAGGTCATGCTACTATGTGCTTTGCAGGAAATAGTCAGACGAGCATCATGCAGCCTTTTGCGAACGGAACGATATGACGCTTTGTCATCTTTGCGAACGGGTCAACGAGAGAGCATGGAATTGATATGGATATGAATACTCTGCAGTTTCGGCACGCGCTGTTGAATGGGTTGATCTTATTGGGTGCGACTGCCCTGACGGCATCTGGCACTAGCAACAACGATAAGGTTCTGTTGGCGTCCAAACAATTGGGCAGGGGAATCAACTTGGCCGGTACGCTTGATGCGCCAAAGGAAGGAGAGTGGGGCGTCGTGCTTGAAGCATCTTACTTCACCGCAATTCGCAACGCCGGGTTTGATTCAATCATTATCCCAATACGCTGGTCAGCGCACGCGGACAAGAACGCCCCTTACCAGATCGATCCGATCTTCATGGCCCGGGTAGATTGGGCCGTCGCGCAGGGGTTGCAGAACAATCTGACCGTGCTGCTCAAGACCCATCACTATGAAGGATTCGCATCCGAACCGGAAAAGGAATTGCCCCGTTATTATTCCATCTGGGAACAGATCGCCCGCCATTTCAGTGACCGGCCGGACAGGGTCTTTTTCGAAATATCGAACGAGCCGGGTTATACGTTCAGCTCAAAACAGTGGAACCGGGTCACCGCTGATGTCCTAAAAATCATCCGCCGCACCAATTCCATCCGCACGCTCGTGGTCTGCCCGGTTTTCGGAGAGGCGCTGGGAGCGTTATCTTCCCTGGAGCTGCCTGAGGAGGAACGGAATGCCCTCGTCCGGCTGTATTATTTCGAACCGACCGAATTCACCCATCAGGGCGCGAGCTGGATTAATGGCTCCAAGAGCTGGCTGGGCCGGAAATGGACCGGCACCGAACAGGAGAAACAAGCGA
>JBAZHQ010000409.1:0-4113 GCA_041652235.1 Opitutaceae bacterium
GCCCCGTAGAGAGGCAGACCCTCTTTTTCAGCGCCCCCCTCCCTCCTGAAATCGCCAAGCTCGCAAGCTGGGCGGTAAGGAACCCAGTTCGTATCGAGATCGGTCATCTCCATTCTCCCGCCGATACTGTCTCCCATGCCTTCTACCCCGTGGTCGAAGCGCAGAAATTCGATATGCTGGTCGCCATCCTGGCGCGCACCAACTTCAACAGCGTGCTGGTCTTCTGCCGCACCAAGGCCGGCGCGGATCGAGTGGCAGCTTGGCTCAAGGGGCACAAACATACGGTCGCCGTCATGCACTCGGACCGCAACATGAGCGAACGCGGCGAGGCCCTGGACGGTTTCAAGTCCGGCAAGTACGAGGTGCTCGTCGCAACGGACATCGCGGCCCGCGGTCTGGACATCGCCGACATCTCCCACGTCATCAACTACGACGTGCCCGAAAACCCCGAGGATTATGTGCATCGCATCGGTCGCACGGGACGCGCCCTGAAGACGGGCGAAGCCTTCACCATCGTGGGCGAGGACGACGTTCGCCACGCGCGCTCGATCGAGCGCTACATCGACACCACCGTCGAGCGCAAGAGACTGGAAGGCTTCGACTACACCTATTCCGCCCTGTTCGACGTTGAATTTCAGACAGCACTCGCCAAGCCCACGAGCCGCCTGCACGGCCGCGCCCGGCGCTGACACGCCAGACGGAGGAAAATCGGCATGATCGCCGGCGTCGACATCGGTGGCACCAAATGCGCGGTGGCGACTTGGTCGTCGCGACAAGGTCTGCGCGAGCTAGCCCGCTTCCCCACGCAATCCCCCACTTTGACCCTGGCACGAGTGGAACAAGAGCTCGCACGCCTGCGGCTTCCTCGTGAAGCTGTGATCGGTGTCGCCTGCGGCGGTCCGCTCGATGCACAGAAGGGTGTGATCCAGTCGCCGCCTAATCTCCCGGGATGGGACGATGTGACTGTCGTAGCCCAGTTGGAGAAAACGCAGCGCAGGCGCGTCTTTCTCATGAACGACGCCAACGCCAATGCGCTGGCGGAATGGCGTTTTGGCGCGGGTCAGCATTCGCGCCTGATGGTTTACCTCACGGCAGGCACAGGCATGGGGGCCGGCATCGTGATCGATGGCCGGCTGCTGGAAGGCGTCTGCGGCAATGCCGGGGAAGTCGGCCATCTGAGGCTCTCGCCGCGCGGCCCGGTCGGCTTTCACAAGGCCGGATCGTTCGAGGGCTGGTGCAGCGGCGGCGGCATTCCGGAGATCGTTCGTTTCCTGCCGCGAGCCGCGCAGCCTGCCGATGTGGCGGCGTGGCAGGCTCGCCATCGCACCACGCGTTCAATCGCCGAAGCGGCCCGCAGCGGCGATCCTGTCGCACGACGGGTGTTCGCCGAGGCGGGGCGAAAGCTGGGACTGGCGCTGGCCGGAATCGTTGACCTGCTCAACCCCGACCGGATCGTGATCGGCTCGCTCTACGGACGCTGTCGGGACCTGCTTGACGAAACCCTGTTACCCGTGCTGCGCCGCGAGGCCCTGGCCTCGTCGCTGGCCGCGTGCGAGATCGTCCCTGCCTCGCTAGGCGAACAGACCGGCAGCTACGGCGCCATCTGCGTCGGCCTCTCCGGAATCGAACCCACGACTGGTGCAACGCCCGATAAACCCAGAAACCCGCAGGCGATTGCTACGAAAAAGCACTAAAATCATAGCGCGGCGAAACCGCAACCAAAGAGGCCAGATGCCAGAAGCCAGTAAGGAAGTCGGGCAAACAGGGACTGTCGGCGATCACTGCCGGAGGCTCTGTTTTGGCCCCGGCGCCCTGTTTGGCATCGTCATAGGTCAGCTCTTTGGCGGCCAGACGACGCCTTCCAATTCTTTAGGCAACTGTTTCGGGTTGACCGGCCAAAAGAGCTTCAAATCGAAACTCTCGCCAGCCTCGAACTCGTTCTCCGGCGCGCCGATAATCAGCCAGAGCACTTCGGCGTCCGTATCGTTAAAAACCTGCCGCATTAATTGTGGGCCGACCAATACGCCGCCGTGCTTCGGCACGGTGAGGGTCTCCTCGCCGACACGAATGCGCCCCACCCCCTCAAGGACAAAATAGAACTCTTCTGCTCTGACATGCTTGTGGAGAGTATTCGCGCTCTTTGGCGGAAAACGCCAGAGCCTGGCCCCTAAATTCTCGCTCTTCGTGCGCTCAAGAAAATCCGCGTATGGGATTCTCATGGGGTTCGCCGGCTTCCACGAAAGGTCTTCCGGCTTGATCAAAAAATATCCGTCTATCGCTTTCATAAAAGATCGGCACATAAGATAAGCCACGAGCGCCGCTAGCGCAATCTCCTGCGCCAGCAGAAGGCGTGACAGCTGGGCGCCTTCTTCATTTCTTCTTCACCGGGGTTAGAGAACCGTCTGAGTTGATTGCAAACATCATAGGCTCCCCCTTTGATGTCACACCGAAAGACCCGAACTCGATATCTTCGTGCTTTTCGAGCCAAGCACACAATTTCGCTATTTTGTCGCTGATCAGATTCACCTCGTTGAGGATGGTCTGGAAGTCATCGACCGAAAACTGTTCGCTCTGCCCACGGGTCCATAGCCGACCGTTTCCCTGCTTTTCGGTTTTGGTTCGCAAATCCCTGACCGTCGCAAATCCATTTTCCTCCCCAAAATTGCCTGGGGACCATAAACCATGAATAAAGAGATTTCTCTTTTTCTGAATCTTCTCTGCGAGGTCAACGATCTCTGCAAATCGCTTTTCATCGCCCAAATACTCGCGTGCAAGCTTCCGAAGAATGTTCAGGTTCCCGCTGAGGTGTAACCCATCCATAAAAACCGAAGCAACGATGTCTTCTCCCTTGAATGCAAGGCCTGCAATTAGGAATCGGAGATCTGCCTCCATATGGGAGAATGCTGATGTGAGGCATCCGAAAGCTGAATAAAACGTTCGGTCCATGCGATTCTGCTCAATAGTACCGATAGCCCTCAGCGAGACAACGTGAAAAATCGCATTACGCCAATGAGTAAGCACATGCGAAGGCGCTCACGAATCCGATCCAATCGGTCTCATTTGCCACTGTAGTGGATTCTCGGAGACGCTAGGCCCACTTTGATCCGAACGCGCGGCAAAGGGCCGCCTTGTCGGAGGCTCCGGTTATAGCGGCGATTAGCGCGGCAACGGAGACTTCCAGACGGAAGCATCAGGTCGAGGCGTTTAGGCGGGTTTCAAGTTTGGTGAGCAGGGAAATAATTTCGGGCCAGGTGTACGGCGGACGGAAATACATGTCCTGCATGGCGCGGTAGTCCGCCGCCAGTGGCCTGAGGCGCGTCTCGGGCGGGATGAGTTTGAAGGTACCAGGGACGGCGGTTTCGTAGCTGGCCCACGCAGCGGGGAAAAAGACTCGCTTGTGCGCGACCACTCGGGCGCGGAGGTCGTCGCGGGAAATAGCGGGGACTCCGGCAGGATGTTGCGCCAAGGCGGCGAGGTCTGCGTAGTGTCGGGAAAAACGCTCCGGAGTTGGCTTGTCGGCGGGACGATGAGCCTCGGCGTGCAGGATCGTGGCCTTTTCCCAGAAGGTGCGCTCGATATCCAGCACGGGCACAGTAAAGGACGCCTCTGTAAAGGCCGCAGGGAAAGCCTCGGCAATGTAGGGCACGATGCTCTGCTCAGCGACAGGCCAGCGATCAGAGCGCGCGCCGCACTCGATCTTCACAACAGGGCGCACATAGCCGGCACCAAGCTGGTCCTGGAATACGGAGGGATAGGCGAAAAGGATGGTTTGCGGATCGTCGGACGCAAAAGTCAGGGTCCAATTGGAGCTGCCGAGAGCAGTGGAAAAGCGCTGATGGAGGGTCGGGGCAACCTCGTCGCGCAGCTTCGCGACACAGACGGCGGTCAGCTCATCGAGCAGGCGGGAGCGTTGCTTGCGGGAGGTGGCCGACTCGGGATCCCGCTCACCGGTAAAGCCTAGCCACTCGCGACTGAGCGAGATGTCGATGTCTTCAGATGATGTAAAGTTGTCGGTTATGTAATGCTATCGTTGAGCGACGCGGCGTTCCGAAGAGGAGCGGACGAGTGCCGGTGACCATCGCCAGCTTCACATAACCAAAAGGGATAGAGGGC
>JBAZHQ010000410.1:0-4076 GCA_041652235.1 Opitutaceae bacterium
GAGTTGCTCCTTGGCCGTCGCAAGCTCGACAGATGATTTGACGAGTTGGGTGGCGACGGGAGTCGCTTCGTTGATGGCAGTATTAAGCTGATCGTCGGTGACGGTCGGCGCGACGTTGCGGCCCAGGGCCGCGAGGAGGGCGAGGATTTCAGGTTTCATGGGAGTTGAGAAAATTGCCTCATCGCCCGCCTCGTTCAGGCCGAGGTGATTTTGCGCGATGTTCGGGGTGTTGGTGAGGCCGAGGCTGTAGAGCTCGACGGGACGGAAAGCTCCTTTGCGACCGGCAATGGGCACCATTCCCCAATGCGGGCTCTGGCCGGTGTAGGCAGGCGCTTCTCCATGCACGAGAGGTTCGCCCTTGTCGTTCCATGCGATGCGAGTCCAGAGGCCGTCATCACGTGCTTGCAGTTCTTTCAGACGACCGACTGCCATAGGCTTCATCCCAGGATTTACCTTATGCCATTCCGGATGGTCGGGGTGTCCTTCATAACTCGGCAAACCCCGCCATAAGGTGGAGAGTTTGGAAGCAACGCTGTTGAAGGCCGACACCATTGCATCTGCTGAGGCACGATCTACGACCTGGATTCCGATTTTGTTTTTGAACTCGCCGTATGGCGTGACGCGAATCCAATCACCATCGGTGAGTGCCTCATTGAGCGCCGCGATGCATTTGATGGTTTCTGCGGTTTGATCGGTCTCGTTTATCGCCGGAACCAATTTCGAGCTATAAGCACGGTTTAGACCCGCTGCAAATTGCCTCCTTGCAGAGCTTGCAACGGCAAGAATAGCCAATCCGAGGCCAAGTACGATGCCAGGGCGCTGTTCGCTGGCTCGGGCCGTTAAAACGAATTCTTTGGGCTGATGTGCTTTCATGGCTTTTGTGGAAGGTCTGTCATCCCGTCCACAAGCGCGGTGCCAAGCACCTGCTCCCAGACGGCGGCGATGTCGGGTGTGTGGAGTCGCGCCTCGGCGAAGAGGCGGGGAAGATCGTTGCGCAGGGCTTGCAGCCCGGCTGCAAAGCCATCGGCGGGCAGTTCCTTGAGCGCGGCAATGCGATCGAGCACCGGCTGCACCGCGGCAGATTGCGCCTGTGTGAGCTTACGGATGGCATTTGCCCGAAAGACGGCCGCGCCGGCGTTGACGGGCGTGAGCTCATTGATCGCTGTGGACTCTGCCTTGGGCTCTTTACCTGCTTCCGTGTCCGGCTGCGGAGCCGCAACGGGAGCCTTGAGGAGATCCTCGGGCTTCGAATCGTCCGGACCAGGCAGCGGGCGCGAATAGCGCTCGGAAGCTTGTGCCTTGGAAATGGGGAAGCCTGCGCCGAGCAAGAACTCATCCACTTGGAGATCGAGATCGGTCTCCTTCTTCGCCGCACCCTTTACTTTTACGTAAGCGAGAGCGGGCGTGCCCTCGCCAAAGACGTAGTCGAGTACCAGTCGATCCACCTTTAGCCGCAGCGTCTCGCTCACCCAGGCGGCATCGTCCTGTTCGATGAGGGAACTCTCCTCGCCTTGCAGGCTGGCCCCCTGGCCCTTGCCCTGGCCTGCGGAAATCGTCGATAGATCGGCACCTCTCCAGAGTGAGGCGAGAGCACGGTTCATCAGCTCGACGAGCGCCGGATATGGCAAAGAGCCCGCGCCCTTCGCTTCGAGGAGTGTAATTTCCGCTGCGCTATTGATGACGCCAGAACTGTCCTCGCTGATCGATCGCACGGCGGCGATCATGGCATCCCACTCGGGCGTGCCTTTCGCTGCGGGCGTCTTGCCGATGACAAAGGGGAAACCGTGCTTCTCGCAGTAACCCACCCAGGAGTGCAGCGGCATCCGCTTGAACATCCAGGCGATGGAGCAGGCGCGCATGATGCCCTGGCCCACGCTCACGAGCCAGGCTCCCGGCTCCATCGGCTCACCATCGTAGCCGAAGGGCGTGCGGATGAAGCGCAGCGGCCCGGTGCGGTTCTCGAAGAACCATAGAGGGACGTGGATAAACCGGGCCGTATACAGTCCGCTCGAATCCGGCTGCCACACGATGTGATTCACCGAATAGCGTTTGCCTTTCGCGTCCATGATCTGGCGGACCAGGAGGGAGAATTCGCCGAGCTCGTCGGGCTCCATAGCGGAAGTGACGCGCAGATTGTTGTAAAAGTGCTCCAGCGCTTCCTTCTGTTTTGCAGCCGCGGCTTCCATGCCTGCGGGGATCTGCTCAAGGACGCACACCTCGAAGCCATGCCGCGCCACGGCGGATTTCGCCTTGGGCACTACGTTCGCAAGCACATCGTCGCGCTCTTCGATCGTCTCGCAGGTGAGGGCAAATTCCCGCAATGTTCCGGCGCGGAAGTCGTCGAGCTGCCGAGCCAGAGTGCGCGGCGTGATCTTCGAGATCGGGCTGGTGAACGTGCGCCGGGCATTGGCGACGAGCTCGACAAGAGTGTTGGTTACATCGGCGCTCATAGTGGGTAACGACGGCGTTCGCCGAGGGTTTCATCGCGGTCACTCCGAGGGACCGGAGCGAAAGCGAAGGGCTTCGCCTGCGCATTGCCTCCGATGGTCTCAGCAATCGCACTGTACGCATTGCTGAGCATGAAATGGTTTTCGCACTTATCGACGTAGTCGCCCAGCTCTCCACCTTCCTCTTCGATGCGTTCAGAGCCAACGAGCAGATGAGAGTCGAGTTGATCGAGCACGATGGGAGCCCCTGCGCCTTTGCGCGGCAGGCGCATGGCCGGCTGGGTTCGCACGTAGGGTTGCTCGCCAGGCCTATGGATCACATCAGCGACACTTTCCAGCGGCGTCATGAATTCCCGCACAGCTCGGTCGATGGTCTCGAACCGGTTGCACTCGATCAGCGGCACGAACATCGTGGAGGCTCCCTTTTCGAAAATGTCGAACCCCTGGGTGATTCCGGACCCCCGCTTCTTCTTCGTGAAAGCAACGACTGCGCAGCGCAGGTTCAGCCAACGCTCCTCAGGTCCGCTCCATTGAAGGCCGCTTGGAAAAGAAATATGGGCATCCTTCGAACTCGGCACCTTCGGCCAGTTCGTAAGGTTCTCCAAGCCATTGAGCCGAAGGGCGAGTGTGCGGGCCTCATCGGTCGCCGGGTTTTGGTCGATGAAGAGGACGGAGATTCCGAGGAGCTGGCAAAGCGCGGCCGTGCGATCGACAACATTGCCCAGGGCGATCTGCTCGACATGCAGCACGCGCTTCACATCGGGTGCCTCGACTTCGCGGCCGAAAAACCAGCAGCGCCTGCCTGTGTCCAGTCCGGCAAAGGCCGTGCAACCTGGCCGCACACGCGGTGCCATATCGTAAGCCTCTATGCTTCTTGAGCGGTCAAGAATGGCGTCGGTGATCTTTTGCGCTGTGCTCTCCGGCATCGCCTGCCGGTCGCAACGGAAGGAAACCATCGCATCGGGATCAGCGACGGCACGCACCCAGTCTGCGACGATCTGGGAGGCATCGATCGCGGATATTCCGAACTGAGAGACGCGGAACGACCAGTTGCGCAGGCGCACCTGGTCCGGCCTGCGATGCTCCCAGCGAAAGCCTTTCTCCGAGCGGTCGAGCTCAGTGCCGCACTTCACGCAGGCGAAATAGTAGTGGTTCGCCGGATCATGCACGGCGACGGTCGCTCCCTGGTCGTCATGGCGGAAATCGCCGGCATTGGTGCAGTGCGGGTCGCTCGCAAGCGGCACCTTCTGCACCGCGACACGGCAGCATTTCGGCCAGTTCTCCTCAAGATTCTGCTCGTGGCCGCAACTCGGGCAAACATGGATCTTCACGCCCTGGCTGCCATCCTTCCATGCCTTATGCATCCCGCGACCGGCGATTCTCTGTGTGCCGATCTTGGCCATCAAGCGCAGGGAGCTGGAGGTCATGCGCCCTCGCACGAACTTCTCGCGGGCCGGTTTGATGTCGTCGACTTCATCCAACGTGGTGAGATCGAACGTGAAACTCGTCGGCACCTTATTGAGTCCGATGATCATGCCCTGGCTATGGCGCTCGCCATCGGTAACGGTGAAGGCTCCCTTGCGGTTCACAGCGCGACCGCTCTTGTTCACGGCTCGCCCGACCCGCGTC
>JBAZHQ010000411.1:0-4066 GCA_041652235.1 Opitutaceae bacterium
CTCGTCCTCGGCATGAAGCAGGCGGGCACGATGACACGGGTTTCGAACGCCTCTTTGCGGATGCATTTCGCCAGTTCTTCCGCCGCCCGATATCCCATTTGAAAGAGCTGCGGATCGTAGGTGGAAAGCGGTGGTTTGCTCCAATGAGCCTGGGGGATGTTGTCGAAGCCCACGACCTCGATGTCAGCCCCGGGGCTAAGGCCGGCGGCCCGCATGGCGTCCATCGCGCCGATGGCGCTGTTGTCGTTTGCCGCAATCAGAGCGGTGCAACGCCACCCTTTGGCAAGGGCGATGCCAAGATTCAGGGTGGCAGTTTGGCTCGTGTAGTCGCCTTCGATGATAAGAGAAGGGTCGAACTCGATTCCGCATTCCTTCAATCCCTGTCGATAGCCCAGAAAGCGCTCACTGGCGCTGTAGGTTTCAGCCGATCCGCTCAAGAAGGCAATTTGCCGGTGCCCTTTCTCGGCAAGGCCGTGAACGATGGCGCAAAACGTTTCCTTGTTGTTATTGATGACGTTAGGCACCTCGCCTAACTGCCTACCCACGAGAAAGGCCGGAAATCCTGCGCCCCAAAGCGTGGTGGCATAAGCCTGCAGCAGCTTGCCGGCAAAAGCGAAGATGACGCCATCATGTTTTGCCGGACTAAATGAAAAGAAGCGGTGAAGCATGCTTTCGTTCAAGGAGCTGTAAACTCGCTCCGTGGCGGTGCCGTAGATCACCACGGTGGCTCCATGGGTCTTGGCAGCTTGCATAACCCCCTTGACCACCAACCTCATCTTGGGGTCTTCGACAGATATGAAAAGACCGATAATCATGGGTGCGATGGAGTGGCCGGGAATACCAGTGGGATGTCGCTTATCAGGGAGGGAAAGCCTATGTGCAAGAGGGCCTTGTGCAAGACATTAGGATTCTGCGCAGAGCTGTCGAAAAGGTGTGTTACCCCATTTGGGTTCCTGTCCGGCGATTTCGACGATGTTGGCGATTTCTGCATTAGAGCGTTTTAAGTATAACTGTAGCCATTTCGGAGCAGAACAAGCAAAACGCCCTCTGCTCGCCACCCGATGAGTTGTCACGTATTACGTGACAAACTGGCTTGAGTTATCCGGCTACAGAATATCTTAAATTGTTCTAGGAATGATTTCCCATTTGATCCCGGCACAAGCATGTCTTTAATCGCCTCACTTATGAACGTCACAAAGGTTCTGGGGAAAACGCTGGTCGCGTCTCCCGAGCGTCAGCACGAAGCTGACGCCGATTGGACTCTTGTGCAACGGGTGCAGTCGGGCGATCTGACTGCCTACGATCAGTTGGTGCTGAAGTATCGCGAGCGCCTCTATTCGGTGGTCTACAACATTACCGGCAACCGCGAGGACAGCGCTGATCTCGTACAGGATTCCTTTATCAAGGCCTACCGTGCGATTCATAACTTTGCAGGCGATGCATCCTTTTTCACTTGGCTCTATCGGATCACCATCAATGCCTCTTACGGGCATATTCGGAAGAATCGCCTGCGCAGATTCTTCAGTCTCGATAAGATAGATGAGGAGGACCATCCCTCTGCCGAGGTGGTCGCCGCGTTGACTGATCGAAAGGGGGCGGATCGGGATGCTTTTGTAAACGAACTTCAGGAGAAATTGAACGAAGCGATGCAGAAATTGTCTATCAAGCATCGCACAGTGGTTTCTCTATTTGAAATTGACGGCCTGAGTCATCAGGAAATTGCCGAGGTCATGGGATGCTCGGTGGGTACGGTGCGTTCGCGGTTGCACTACGCCAAGCAACTGCTGCAAGCCGAGCTTCAACCGTATATTCGTCGATGAAGCAGGCTCCCCTCCGCAAGCCGGTTACTGTTGAGGATCTGCTCCGTGTGAAACGTGCGGAACGCCCCACTGTGGAATTCTGGTCCGCATGGCAGAAGGAGACTCGGGGTAAATTGCAGATCGCCATGAGTGAAAAACGTCCATGGTGGCGTTCCTCCCTCCCTCGGATTTGGATTGCGGTTGCGAGGTGGCATGTCCCCGTTGGAGCGACGGCGCTTGCCGCCCTGGCATTTTTCTCCGTGAGGGAATACCAGCCCGCTATCCCCGGTGTCGCAGTTTCTGCGCCCGTATCATTTTCCTCCGCGAGCGGTCAGGCTGCCCGGGAAACTTCTTCTTCCGCGCTTTTGACCGAATTGCGTCAGGATCGGAATTCTGCCGCCGAGACTGCAGCCTTCGTTCCCGGCGAGGTTGCCCGTTCTGTCGCCATGCTGGCACCCGCGGAGGAGACGCATCAACTGACGTTTTCTCCTGCTGCCAGAGCTATCGCCGATAATTTGGCGCATGCCCGTTCTTTTGAGCTCGAGTTGTCTTTGGAATCGCGGGATTCTTCGGCCTTTCCCAGGGTCGCTCCCGTTGAAGAGCCTCTTTCCCGCGTCCCCACAACTCGCGACATGAAACGCGATCGTATCATGGCTTCCTATCAGCCCGGCGCATATTCCAGCGGAGGCACAGGCTCTTCCCGGCAGCAGGATCGGATTGTTTCCCGCCTGAATGAAGACCAGCTCTACGAAACGGCCGTCAGCCGCGTTGGAGCCCGCGGGGACCGTTTCTCGGTCAAGTTTTAGTCCTGCCTATCCGATTCAAGTGCCGGGGCTGGGGGGACAAAAAAGCCGGGAGGGGAAACCCCGCCCGGCCTTTGGCAAGCAGCCGGGAGATCAACCCGAATGGATGATCTCGCAAGCGCCGCCTGCGCAGGCGACGGTTTCCTTGAGTTTCGTCTCGTCGGTTTTCTCAAGGAGCTGCGTGTAGTCAACCGGTTGATACTTGAGCCTGTTCCATCTCGCGATATCCTCCTCGGTTGCGATGGACTCCCGGGGCGCCTGGGCATAGCGCTTGTCGCCATCCTGGGCCAGCAGCGAGATTCCGGTGAAAAACTCGCGGTTGTCCCAGATAAAGTTGGCGACCTGGTCCCATTCGTCGGGCGTCACCGTGCAGGTGTTGGAGACATTGTGATGGAGGCCGGGAGAACGGCTCTCGTCGGCAGTGCCCGTCTGCACCCAGTGCTTTTGGACAAGCTTGACGAACTCGAGGAAGTCGAGCGCGTTGAGTTCGTCGCGGAGGATGGCCCCCTTGGGCGCCTCGACCGGGAATGTGATGACGTCGTCGGCGTCGGGATTGTACACCGAGGATTCCGCCATGTGGGGATTGACCGAGCGGAAATGGGAATAGATGGCATCCTTTCGGTTGGCCTGCACGCGACGGAAGTAGCGGCGCGCGTGATGGGGATGAATGCCCGAACCGGCGCCGAGAAGAAGAGAGGCGGTGCCTTCGGGTTTGACGCAGGTGAGCCGGGCGGCGGGGCGAATGCCGATGAGGTCGGCCACGATGCGATTGACGACCCGAATGAGGCGGGCGCCGCGCTCGAGGGTGGCGGGGTTGAAGAGGACCTCAGGATTGTCCATCATGCCGCAGATCGAGACTCCCAGGAGGGCATCGCGCTCATTGAGGAACTGGCTCACGGGCCCCAGGTAGGGCATCTTGGTGTATCCGGCCTGAAGCGTGCCGATCACCGCCGCATGCACGCAGGAATCGAGGAAGAGCTCGTCGTTGGTGGTGATGGCGCCGTTGATGGTCGTCAGATTGCACATCTGCCAGCCGGAAAGGCGCACATCGGCTCCGAATTCGCCCTGATAGCCCAGCGAGCGCAGATGTTCCGCATCGCGATCGGAGATGGGGCCCTGCACGACAGGGTGGAGGCCGATTTCGCAGCAGGGATTGCATCCGTACTCGAGGTCATTGGTGAAATAGAAACCGGGCTCGCCGAATTCCTTCTGTGCCTGGAAGAGCTTGCGGAAGGTTTCCTCGTCGTTGGAGCCGCGCAGGATGATGGCGGAATTATTGGAGGCCGAGCGCTGGGGATACTTCGAGAACCAGTCGCCTGTCTTTGCGGTCATCATCTCCTCGTCATCGGACGAGAAAAGGCAGATGGTGGCGGAGCGGCGGATGCCTCCGGAGAGCACGGAGCGGGCGACATGCATGCAGATGTCGTACACTTCGATGGGACGAAGCTTGCGCCCGCTTGCGCC
>JBAZHQ010000412.1:0-4060 GCA_041652235.1 Opitutaceae bacterium
CAGAAGATGAACCCCGAGCTGCGCGCCGTCCTTAAGAAGGCCGGTCATCTCACCCGCGACTCCCGTGAGAAAGAGCGCAAGAAGGCCGGTCAGCCCGGCGCTCGCAAGCGCTTCCAGTTCTCCAAGCGCTGATCGTTCAGAGCCCCCTGGCTCGCACATTTTTCGCAAAAGCGAAGCACCCCCCGGGTTGCTTCGCTTTTTTTGCGCTCAGCAGGGCGCACCCGTTTCTTGGAACAGTAAACTAACGTCGGTAACAGTGCCGATCATGTGAGAACTCTTAGAAAACAAGAATCTAGAATTTAGGAGTTAGAATAATTCCAGCGTTTCCGACTGGAAACGGACAAAACGTGTTTTGCGGCCTTGGCTGCAAAGAAGCGAAGGTTCGAGCCCTTCGTTTCTTTGCAGTTTTCCTTTCTGTGTCGGCGCGCGGAATTTTTTAAGGCAAGATCGAGCAAACGGGCTTGCAGTTCCGCTCGATTCGAACTGGCTTCGTTCACAATGCCGCGGGCGGCGCGGGCAAACATTGCTTCAGGCCTCCTCCCGCCTCGGAACCCACGGCGAACATCAATCAAGAATCATGACCGTATTCAGCAAAAAGATACTGTTCGTTGGCTTCGGCTCAGTCGCCGAGTGCACGCTTCCCATTCTTTTTAAGCATATTAAGATCTCACCTAAGAACGTTACGGTCATGGACTTCGAGGACAAGTCCGGGAAGCTCAGTAAGTGGATTGCCAAGGGGGTGACGTTCGTCAGGGACCGCATCACGAAGGAGAATCTCGACTCCCTGCTCAGTCGGCACCTCTCGGCCGGCGACCTTCTTATAGATCTGGCTTGGAACATCGACGCCTGCGAGATCCTCCAGTGGTGCCATGATCGCGGTGTCATGTACGTAAATACCTCCGTCGAGCTGTGGGACCCCTACGCGGGCGCTCCCGACAAGCATCCGACCGAGAGGACGCTCTATGTGCGCCATATGAAGATCCGCCGCATGGTCGCTTCTTGGAAGGAGAAGGGAGCCACTGCCATCCTTGAACACGGCGCCAACCCCGGCCTCATTTCCCATTTCACCAAACAGGGACTGATCGACATCGGCAATGCCCTCATCGAGGATAAGAAGGTCACGAAGAAGGACGCCGAGGTGATTCGGGAGCTCATCGCCACGCGGACTTTCAATAAGCTGGCCCAGAAGGTGGGCGTGAAGGTCATCCACGTGAGCGAGCGCGACACACAGATCACCGAACTGCCCAAGCAGGTCGATGAGTTCGTGAACACCTGGAGCATCGAGGGCTTCCGCGAAGAGGGCATCACCACGTCGGAAATGGGCTGGGGCACGCACGAGAAGTGGCTCCCGCCCTACGCCTACAGGCACAAGACGGGCCCGGGTAACCAGATTTGCCTCGCCCGCATGGGCATGAACACCTGGGTGCGTTCTTGGGTTCCGGATTACAGCATCCTCGGCATGGTGGTTCGTCATGGAGAGGCTTTTACGATCTCCGACAAACTTACTGTATGGGATGGCCGAAAGGCTGTGTATCGCCCGACGGTTCACTACGCCTATTGTCCCTGCGATAGCGCCATCGCCTCGCTCAATGAGCTGCGCGGAAATAACTACAAGCTGCAGTCAAAGCTGCGCATCATGAATGACGAGATCACCAGTGGCGCCGATATCCTTGGGGCGCTGCTCATGGGTCATGCCTATAACTCTTGGTGGATCGGCAGCGACCTGAGCATCGAGGAGTCCCGCCGTCTCGCTCCCCATCAGAACGCCACGACCATGCAGGTGGCGATCTCGGTGATCGCGGCTTCGATGTGGATGATCGAGAACCCCGCTGAAGGCGTCAAGGTGCCCGACGATCTCCCGCATGAGTTTGTCCTTGGGGTTGCAGAGCCCTATCTCGGCAAGTTCATCTCCAAGCGTTCTGATTGGACGCCGTTGCGCGACTACCGAAACGAGTTCCATGGCTACAATAAACCCGAGACCGACTCCAGGGATCCCTGGCAGTTCAAAAACTTCCTGGTCAAGGATGGCGGCTGAACTGGGCAAGCCGCGGGAGGCGGGAAATCCGCCTGCTCCCTGCCAGGGGTTAGGCTGGGTGGAAATTAATCTCGCTTCCCGGCACGCACATCTCGCTTCTTAATCGGTCCTCTCATCTGACTCCAATCCTCCCATGATCTCCAAGGCCCAGCTTCAGAAATTAGCCAGGCAACACGGTACTCCGCTGTTCGTCATCGACCACGATGCTCTTCGAAAGAATTACCGCGAGTTCAGGAAGTATCTTCCCCGTATCCAGGCTTATTTCGCTGTGAAGGCCAACTCGGATCCGGAGATCGTCCGCACGCTGTTCAAGGAGGGGGCGAGTTTCGACGTCGCATCGATGCCGGAGTTCAACATCGTCCATGCGAACATCGAGGACATGCCGGCCAAGGCGCGCCAGGATTGGATTTGGGATAAGATCATCTACGCAAATCCCAACAAGCCGGTTGAGACGCTTGAAGAGCTCGATCAGTACAAGCCCTTGGTGACCTTCGACAACGTCGAGGAGATCCGCAAGGTCAAGAAGCACGCTCCCCATGCCGGCCTCGTGCTGCGCGTCAAGGTGCCCAATACCGGTGCGATGGTGGAGCTCTCCTCGAAGTTTGGCGCCGCTCCCGGCGAGGCAGTGGATCTCATCTTGGAAGCCGGCAAGCTCGGCCTCACCGTCGAGGGCCTTAGTTTCCATGTCGGTAGCCAGACGACCAATTTTGAGAATTACGTTCAGGCTCTCAGCCTCTGCGCGAACATCTACAAGGAGGCCGGGGATCGCGGCTACACCAAGATGAACCTTCTGGACATAGGCGGCGGTTTCCCTGCTCCCTACGACGATTCCGTGAAACCCTTCCACGAGCTCGCAAAGGTGATCAACAACGAGCTCGATCGTCTTTTCCCGAAGGAGATACAGATTCTTGCCGAGCCGGGTCGCTTTATGGTGGCGACCGCCGGTTATGCTATCTCAAAGGTGATCGGCAAGGCCCTGCGCGACGGCAAACCGAGCTACTACATTAACGATGGCGTGTACCACACCTATTCGGGCGTGATTTTCGACCACTGCAAATACCCCATTAAGGCCTTCAAGAAGGGCCCCACTAAAATCAGCGCGGTCTATGGTCCCACTTGCGATGCTCTCGATGTGATCTCGATGGCGGAGAATCTCCCGGAACTGAACCGCGACGACCTCGTGTACAGCGAGAATATCGGCGCCTACAGCCATGCGTCCTCCACTTACTTCAACGGATTCCCGCCGGCAAAAGTAGTGCACGTAAACAAATAGCCACTGACCGCGCTTGGTTCTCTTTTCAGCCAAGGCCGTGAAATGCATTCTACCCGTCTCAGGGCAGAAGCGCTGGAGTTATTCTAGCTCCTAACTCCTGAATTCTAACGGGGCCTCGCCCCAGCCCGACGAGACATGTTGAACTGCAAAGAAGCCCATTCGACACGCTCAGGACAGGCAAAGAATCGAAGATCGGATTGATAAGAAATTGGACCGCCTCTCTCAGTCATTCCGGCTTGTTCTTGGTTTCTTCGCTTCTTCGCAGTTCATCACAGGGGTTTTGGACTTCGATTTCCGTATTCGAACTATCGGCGATCAAGGAATCTAGATTCCTATTTCTTAGGCATCGGCACGGGATCGCTGCGTGAGGGCATGGGTGTTAGCGCAGGGCGCGTGCGACCTTTGATGAGGTCGTTGATAAAAACCGTTTTTCTGGACACGAAGCTTTCATTTGCAGCCACGCCTACGAGGGTGGCGTTGGCTCCATCGCGTTCATCGGATGCGCGCTGAAGGATATCGAGACGCGGATCTTGAAAAATGGCGTCGAGCATCACCGGGTCGCCGCTGCCGTTTCCGTCCTGCCCCTCGGCCGGGGTGATTTTCTTGGCGGAGCCTCGGAGGGGGATGATGCGCGTAAAGACGCTGTCGTTTGTAGCCTGCGCCTGGTTTGTGCCGCTGCTGTGAGTTTGCTCCACGATGTTGTGCTCCAGACGCCCCTTGGTTCCGTTGAAGGAAATCATATAACCCTCCCA
>JBAZHQ010000413.1:0-4048 GCA_041652235.1 Opitutaceae bacterium
ATGCACTGCGGCCCCCATGCCCGGCGGAGCTGGCGCTAGAGTGCAGCGGCACTGATTTCAGTGCCGACCTGGGGATGGGTAGGCTTACGCCTCTTACGCTCTTACAACCTTACGCTCTTCCTCTGCGCTTTCCTCGCATGTAAGTCCCCTTGAGTGAGCAGGTGGCGGGGAATGCAATCCTACAAGCTTGCAAGCGGGAGTTTGTGGCATCTAGCATCGAATGTCTATTTTCCCTGGTGATTACCCTTCTGTTCGCAACAGTCTCAGGAAAAGCGGAGCAACTTGCTTTGCTCGCACGCGACCGGCTGCTCATCGACGGCTGGATGGCCGAAGTTCACAATCTTGCCACATTTCCAGCAGTGCGACTGAATGAAACGCAGATTGCTCTCATAATTACCAGCTCATGGGGCGATGGAGCTCCTCCTCCGGACGCGCTTGAGTTTTTTCATGCTATCGAGACACCAAAACTGAGATTGCCTCAACTCACCTATGCCGTGCTGGCTTTGGGAGTTCACTCCAATCGACTCTATGTCGGCAGTGGGTGGCGCATCGATACCGCGCTCGAAGCCAGAGGAGCACGACGCCTTTTACCACGTCGGGAATGCGATCGAAACGAACCCCAGGCCTTCGATAGATGGCTCGACACGCTCGTGGAAGTGCTGCCGGATGAAAACTCCCTCATGTTGCCTGAATTGAGGCTGGCATGATTTTTAAGTGACAGTGAGTCAATGCTTAGTGGAAATATCAGGGTGTAAATGCTTTCGTCAAGGGGTGTGAAAGTAATCTAGTGCCAACTTAAAAGTACTTCTTTTAGGCGACATCTGATGCGAGCTAGTTGCAAGAAGTGCAAATTCCCTATTTAAGGCGTTTAGGAGGGGTATCTGTAGTAGATGGCTAAACAATAGCGGGACAACGTGTCGCAGTATAGGTTATTAGATCTATCTTTAAATCGGCCCGAGGCCAGAGACGCATTGGGCAAGAGCTGTGAAGTGCTAAGATTGCCCGTATGAATTTGGAGCCACTTTATGCCGATACGCTGCTGGCAACGCAGCAAATCGCCGTCGAATTGTTCCCTTGGGAGTGCGAACACCAGGAAGCTTTATCCGCATCGTTAGCGCCTCATGCTCATGCGGATTTCTACAACAGCCGAGGCTTGGACTCAGTGCGCTGTTGGACGGCGATGCGGCAAGGCTCGGTGGAAGGCATGGCGATGCTCTACGGCTATAAGGCTCAGATAGACGAAGTCTGGCTTGCGTGGTTTGGATTGCGCGCGTCTGCCCGTGGCTGCGGTGCCGGCGCGATGTTGCTTGATGGGATTATCTCCAATGCCCGGGAAGAAGGCCGTCGGGTTATGCGTTTATGGACGACCGACGAATCCGAGTATGCCGCAGCAGTCCGCATGTACCAAAGGAGAGGCTTCAAGCCGGAGATGACGACTCCGCTTCAGGGAGAGACCTGGAGCACGATGGTTTTTTCGCTCGGCCTCGACGGTCAGATTCCAGCGGCTTGGTCCTCGGTCCGGAACCGAGGAGAGCTGTGCGGACGTGAAGCCCCCGAGGTTCATGCCCACGCGTTTGCCGCTTAGCCTGCATTCATCACACTCACTCGTGTGATGGATGCACCCTGTGGGCCGACTTTGTCGGGGCAAACCGCGACGAAGTCGCCTTTCTGTCCTCGGAAGGGACAGAAAGCGGATGCATTCTGACAATCAAAATTGCGATGCATCCGGGTTAGCTGATCGGGTGAAACCCGATTTTTGGGGCGGCTGCAAGATGGAATGCAAAGATCGCGTATAGAGAGTTATACGTTAATTGAAAAACGATCGTGCAACTTTTCACGGATGCTTGGGTTTTCTTGGTATCACACCAGGACAACCATGAAGCACATCACCATTCTCTGCATCGCCAGCTTTGCTCTCACGGTCTTTCTCGTCTCCCTTGCCTTCGGCTTGGTCTCTCTGCCCGTTTTTCTGATCTCATCCATGACTTGGATCGGTTTTCTCATGATCTATTCCTATGCACCGCAGACTCGCAGTTGGCTGCCTCGCACGGCCAAAGCCCGCCTTGAGTCTCAGGCAGGAGGCAAGAAGGTCTCTCTGCCCCTGGCGGCATGATCTTTGCGCTAACCAGCGCTTAACCAACCGGCCTCCGTTCTCTCGATGAGACGGAGGTCGTTTAATTTTTATAACACTGGGAGCCTGGAGCGGCAGAGCCGCAACCAAAGAAGCCAGAGGGCAGCATGGTAATCGGGAACGACATGGAAAGAAACCAAGACATTGTATTTGGATTCTTTCGTACTACAGTGTTTTCAAATCCTCGCAGCCTGAGAGGAATTCAAAAACTAGCGGCCATTATTGCCTCGTGGGACTTCTCCGATAGCCGAAAGCCGACCGCTGACAGCCCCGGTTTGTCCGACTTCCGATTTCCTTGCTGGCGTCTGGCCTCTGGCTTCTGGCATCTTTGGTTGCGGCTCTGCCGCGTTATGTAATTCCGTGAGTTTTCGTGGTTCCAATGATTTTTTCGATCCTGGTTAACCACTAAAAGCACGAAAGTTCACGAAAGGAGATGGAGCCTCGTGACATAGAAAAACATCTCTAAAATGCTCGATGTTGAGATAGTGTGTCACGGAGGAAAACGTAGATCTAAACCTCGGTCTCGAATATCTACTAAATATATGACCGATAGAATTTTGGGTTTAAAATATGGAGCTACTGTTCTGGCTCATACCCTCTAAATAGTCTCTAATAGTTTGAATTTCCAGGCGCACCTGGAAAATCCGACTCGACAGACCGGGAGATGGACACAGTACGTTCAAGGCGATCACGCACTTCGCCATGACCCACAACGCTCGTCCCAAGAAAGTCGCACTTCTCACTGCCGGAGGCCTTGCCCCCTGCCTTAGCTCCGCAGTTGGCGGTCTCATCCAGCGCTACACCGAGGTCGCGCCGGAAATCGAGATTATCTGCTATCACGGTGGTTACAAAGGCCTGCTCCTGGGCGATAGTTACAGGGTCACTCCCGAAGCTCGCGCCAAAGCGGGCGCGCTTCATCTCCACGGTGGCAGCCCAATCGGAAACAGCCGTGTGAAGCTTACCAACATGAAGGATTGCGTGAAGCGCGGTCTCGTGAAGGAAGGGCAGGACCCCCAGAAGGTGGCGGCCGATCAGCTCATTCGGGATGGGGTCGATGTGATCCATACCATCGGTGGCGACGATACGAACACCGCCGCCGCTGACCTCGCCGCCTTCCTGGCCAGGAACGACTACGGCCTTACGGTCATCGGGCTGCCCAAGACGATCGACAACGACGTCTATCCAATCCGCCAGTCTCTTGGCGCCTACACAGCCGCGGAGCAGGGCGCCCGTTATTTTCAGAATGTCGTAGCCGAGAGAGGCGCGAATCCTCGCATGCTCATTGTCCATGAAGTGATGGGCCGCAACTGCGGTTGGCTTACTGCCGCCACGGCCCAAGCTTATCGCAAGATCCTCGATGGCCAGACCTTCGTGCCGAGCCTCGGTTTAGGCCGTGAGAATCTCGATGTCCATGGCATCTACGTTCCCGAGATGCATGTCGACCTTGCCGCCGAGGCGAAGCGCCTCAAGGCGGTCATGGACAAGACCGACAACGTGAACATTTTCATCAGCGAAGGTGCTGGCGTGGAATCGATCGTCGCGGAGTTGCAGGCCAAGGGTCAGGAAGTGCCGCGCGATGCTTTCGGTCATATCAAGCTCGATGCGGTGAATCCCGGCAAGTGGTTCGCCGAGCAGTTCGCCAAGATGATTGGCGCCGAGAAGACTCTCGTGCAAAAGAGCGGATATTTCGCCCGCGCCGCCGCCGCCAACCAGCAGGATCTCATGCTCATCGAGAGCTGCGTCGAACTTGCCGTCGAATGCGCGATGCGTCGCGAGAGCGGAGTGATCGGTCACGACGAGGATAGGAACGACGTCCTGCGCGCCATCGAGTTTCCGCGCATCAAGGGCGGCAAACCCTTCGACATCGACACCCCCTGGTTTACCGAGATGCTCAGCGCCATCGGGCAGGCCAAGGGC
>JBAZHQ010000414.1:0-4047 GCA_041652235.1 Opitutaceae bacterium
CGCCGGCGGTGGCGGGCGCGCTGTTCTCGAAGCTGCCGGCATCAAGAACATCCTCACCAAGTCGATGGGGTCCAATAATCATATCGCCGTCGTCAATGCGACCCTCAATGGCTTGCTCAAGCTGCGTCTCGCCGAGGATATCACTGCAATCCGCAAGAGCTGATTATCGCATCAATTCTAATCCGAGTTCCGTCCCGCCATCGCGGGGCGGGGCGATTCATAAAGAGGAAAAACCATGAAACTCCACGAACTTAAGAACGTTCCCGGTGCGATCCACCGCAAGAAGCGCCTCGGCTGCGGCGAGAGCAGCGGCCACGGCAAGACCTGCTGCAAGGGCGGCAAGGGTCAGATCGGCCGTTCTGGCGCCAGCATCCGTCCGGGCTTCGAAGGCGGCCAGATGCCCCTTTACCGCAAGCTCCCGCATCGCGGCTTTAACCAGGCGGCCTTTCGCGTCGAAGCCGCCGTGGTCAATGTCGGCGATCTTGAATGGCTTCCCAAGGAAGTCAGCGAGGTGAATCCCGTGGTGCTCGCCAAGTTTGGCTTTATCCGCGAGGGCGAGACCCTCGTCAAAATCCTTGGCAACGGCGATCTGAAGCGTTCGCTTACGATCAGCGCCACCAAGTTCTCCGCATCCGCAATTACCAAGATCGAAGCCGCAGGCGGCAAAACGATCGTGGTCTGATCTTCTTGATCTTCGATTGGGGAGTTTCGATCTCCTAGCCCCGAGGCAGTCGCCTCTGATTGAAATTCCCTCCAAGCGAACAATCCGCGCTCCGATGCGGATCTAACCGAAAATCGAGAATCCTAAATCGAAAATCCCTGATCCCCGTGTTCTCCGCCTTTACCAACTCGCTGAAAATCCCCGAGCTTCGCTCGCGGATTTTCTATACTTTGGCGTTGTTGTTCGTTGCGCGTGTTGGGGCCCATATCCCCCTTCCGGGCGTCGATCCGCAACCTCTCCAGCGATTCTTCGCTGACCAATCATCCAGCGCCGGTGGCGCTCTCGTCAGCCTGTACAACATGTTCACGGGCGGCGCTCTCGTTAAGGGTGCCGTGTGCGCGTTGGGCATCATGCCCTACATCAGCGCCTCGATCATTTTCCAGTTGATGACGGCGGTCGTGCCCCAATTGAGCCGTCTTTCTCAAGAGGGCGATGTGGGCCGTCAGAAGCTCACGCAATATACGCGCTATGCCACGGTGCTTATCTGCTTGGTGCAGGGCACTCTGCTGATCCTGGCCCTTGAGAATCCGGGGCGCCTTTTCTACGGGTTCGATGTGAATACCTACGGTAATATTGTTATCGTGGGGAAGGCATCATTTCTGGTGACGTCTGTGATCTTTATGACAGCCGGCACCATGTTGCTGATGTGGCTGGGCGAACAGATCACGCAGCGAGGAATAGGCAACGGCGTGTCCCTGCTGATCACGATCGGCATCCTCCAGGATATTCCAGGGGCGGCTCAGCAGACCTACAAGATGTTCTTCCGTCCGGTCGGCACGGGTAGCAATCTCGGCCTTCCCCAGGGACTGCTGATGGCCGCGTTCTTCGTCATTGTCACCATGGGCATCATCATGGTGGTCCAGGGACAGCGGAAAATCCCGGTGCAATATGCGAAAAGGGTGGTGGGCAATCGGGTCATGGGAGGCCAGAGCTCCTTCCTGCCGCTGAAGGTCAACTACTCGGGCGTCATGCCTGTGATCTTCGCCAGCGCCATTCTGCTTTTTCCCCAGCAGGTGCTCTCGCAGCTCGGCGCGGCTTTCAATATCAAGTTTCTCATCCAGATATCCCAGGATCTGACCCGCGGCCATTGGACTTACTACCTAAGCTATACGATGCTGATCCTGTTCTTCAGCTATTTCTGGGTGGCGGTGATGTTCAAGCCGATCCAGATCGCCGATGATCTCAAAAAGTACGGCGGCTACATTCCCGGTGTGCGTCCCGGAGAGCCCACCGCGCACTTTCTCGATTTCGTGATGACCCGCATGACGCTTGCGGGCTCCGTTTTCCTTACGATCATCGCGGTGCTTCCCGATCTTCTTTATTGGGAGATGAACATTCCCCAGCGCCTTGCCTACTTCTTTGGCGGCACGGGAATGCTCATTACCGTAGGCGTTATTTTGGATACCATGAAGCAGGTGGAGACCTTCCTCCTCCAGCGCCATTATGACGGGTTTCTCAAGAAAGGTCGCCTCCGGGCCCGCAGCGCCGCTCCGCAGGGAATGACGGGCGATGCTCTCAGCCAGGATGCGCTAATGAAGCTTATTTGGCCCACGGCCGGCCTGTTTATCACAGGCTTGGCAATATGGGTCTATAAAGGCTTCTTTATGAATTAAGGCTTTACTTTGGTCGCGGCGTTTTCAAGCTACGACCTCTTTCCCCTCGCGGCAGACCCCGCGAGAAGGAAGGTCATAGTACTCGGTTCACCGGATTCCATTCCAGAAATCGTCATGAATCGGGTCAGTTCTTTGCAAATTGAGCACGTCTCTCCTGCCAGTCTGATGCGGCGGGAGCTTTCGCGTCGCGCTTCATCCGGATCACGATCTGGCGAGGCGGTGCTGACGGCCCTGCGCCGTTGGTTTTGGACGCGCAAACCTGATGCGGGTTTTCTATTGACGGAGTTCCCGGCTACGCTGCTCCAAGCCCTGGTTTTCGATGAGTGGCTCGACACGCGCTGTGAAGCGCTCGACGCCATGCTGGTGGCGCCGGATGCGCCATCCGCAGTTCTCGAACACTACTGCAACCTCGGTCTTCCATCCTTGGAAGCCGCCACGATTTTCGCGCGATGATACCGATTAAAAACGAACGGCAAATCATCCACATGCGTGAAGCCTGTGCGGTTGCGGCGACTGTCCTTCAAGATTTGAAGGCGCTCGTAAAGCCTGGAATCAGTACGCAAGACCTGGAGGAAGCCGCCATCGAATCTATGAAGCGGCAGGGCGCCAAAAGCGCCTGCTACGGTTACCAAATCGGCAATCGTCGCTATCCGGCCCATTCCTGCATTTCGGTCAACGAGGAGGTGGTGCACGGCATCCCCTCTTTCCGCCGCATTCTGAAGGATGGCGATATTGTGGCCATCGACATCGTTGTCACCTACGACGGTTTTATCGGCGACAATCCCGTCAGCGTTCCCGTGGGGGCCATTTCTCCCGACTGCCAGAAACTTCTTGTCGTCACCGAAGAGGCTCTTCGGATCGCCATCTCAAAGGCCCTGGTGGGAAATCGCATCGGCGATATTTCCAACGCCGTCCAGACCTACGTCGAGTCCCACTCTTTTAGCGTGGTGCGCGACATGGTTGGGCACGGTGTCGGGCTCGCAATGCACGAGGAACCGCAGATTCCCAATTTTGGGCGCAAGGGTTCGGGCGAAAAGATTCGTCCCGGCATGACCCTCGCGATCGAGCCCATGGTGAATCTCGGCCACTACCGCACGAAGACGCTTGACGACGGATGGACAGTCGTCACATCGGACGGATCTCCCTCGGCTCACTTCGAGCACACGGTGCTCACCACGGAAAAGGGTCCCGAGGTTCTTACGATTCCTCGTTCAGCACTTGGCTCCGTGCATTCCCTGCCGACGCACTGAGCTGCGTTGTTTCCCATTTCAGATCACTCGTTTTTCCACTAATCCTTACACTTTTCACCTAAACCATATGCCTCGTCTACTCGGTGTAGAAATCCCCGCCAAGAAGAAGGTCGCCTTCTCCCTTCGCTATATCTACGGAATCGGCCCCCAGCGTGCCGATGTCATCGCAAAGGAAGCCGGCATCCCGGCCGATCTGCGCGCTCAGGATCTCTCGGAGGAACAGCTCAACAAGATCCTCCATGTCATCACGGAACACAAATGGGTGGTCGAAGGCGATCTCCGCCGTGAAATCGCAGGCAATCTGAAACGCCTTCAGGCGATCAATTGCTACCGCGGTTCCCGTCATCGCAAGGGCCTGCCCGTTCGCGGTCAGCGCACCAGTACCAATGCCCGCACGCGCAAGGGTCCCCGCAAGACCGTTGGTGTCACCAAAGCTGTCGTCGAATAACCTCTTAATACCATG
>JBAZHQ010000415.1:0-4045 GCA_041652235.1 Opitutaceae bacterium
CGTTTTCTCCGGTGATGAGCACGTTCGCATCGCTCGGACCCACGCGGGAGACGATCTCGAGCACGGGTCGCATGGCTGCGGACTGGGCGATGAGGGAAGGGCCTTTCTTGTCATTGCCGCGCAGCAATGCGTTTTCCTCGGCCATGCGTTTGTAAGCCCGAACCGTGCGCACGAGTTCCAACTGCGTCTTCACGATCGTGAGCAGGCGGGGGTTGTCCCAGGGTTTGATGATGAAATCCCTGGCTCCGCGGCGCATGGCTTCCACCGCAAGATCCACGCTGGCCCAGGCAGTCATGACGACCACCGGCAGGCTCGGGTCGAGCGACTGAAGTTTGGCGAGCAGCTCGAGCCCTTCCGCACCGCTCGTGGTGTCGCGAGTATAGTTGAGATCGATGAGAGCGAGATCGAAATCGCGGGCTTCAACCGCCTTGATGGCGGCTGATGGAGACTTCACTGCCTCGGTGGCATAACCCTCCGGCTTGAGCAGGAAGCGCAAGGCTTCGAGAACATCAGGCTGATCGTCGGCGAAAAGAATGCGTGGGGCAGGGTCGGACATAATCGAATTGCAACTGAGTATGCACAAAACTTTGCATGTCGTATGCCACTAATGCAGCACAATCAGAAGCCGTTCCTCCCGAATTGGAAAGATAAGTTATCTATCTAATATCCCCGCATTTCTTCGCAGAACCGAGACTCCTCCGTCCCATTATCGGGACGTTGGCCGCGCCGACATAAGGATGAGCAGGCCTGCAAGGTGATGGCTGCGCTGCCCGTGCAGCCATTCGCCCGGGTATCCGAGTCTTTCGATTGGAGGAATCCCGAAAACCCTCAGGCGTCCTCGACGATGGAATCGTAGAACTTGAGGATATCTTTGTAGTCGTCGCTTTCCATATGCTGCATCGCAGCCTTGGGATGGCGATTAAGATGGCCTGAAAGCAAATAGGGAATGGCGTAACCCCAGCGTAGCTGTTCGCGCTTTGGTTCCACGTTATTCTGGATGCACTCGACGATCGGACGCATCTTGAACTTGGGATTGTGCAGGAAACTCAGGGCGAGCTCCATCGCGCAGTTCCCCGCGCCGCGGCCAAGGCCTGCGATGCTTGCATCCACAAAATTCGCGCCCTGGATGATCGCCTCAATCGTGTTGGCGAAAGCCAGTTGCATGTTGTTGTGCGTGTGGATGCCGACCTCCTTGCCCGTCGGTTTTGTGTGTTTCTGGAAACGCAGGACCAGATCGTGGATCTGCTCGCTGTAGAGCGAGCCGAAGCTGTCCACCACGTACATGACATCCACGTCGGTGTTCGCGAGGATTTCCAGCGCGGTTTCGAGTTCGCTCTCCGGCACGGTCGATGCGGCCATGAGGTTGACCGTGGTCTCGTATCCCTTGTCGTGCGCATCCTTGATCATGTCGACCGCGGCGGGAATCTGGTGGATGTAGGTGGCGATGCGGGTCATGTCGATGACGCTCTTCTCGCGCGGCAGAACGTCCGTGTGGTAATCGGTGCGCTCGGCGTCGATCATCACGGCGATCTTTGTGCCAGGAGCTTTGTCGCCAATGACGCGGCGAATATCCTCCTCCTCGCAAAATTTCCAGATCCCATATTGTGAGCGGGCATACAGGCGCTTGGCCGATTTGTAGCCGATCTCCATATAGTCGATTCCCGCGGCGACATCGGCGGCGTAAATGGACTTCACAAAATCGAGATCGAAATTGTGGTCGTTCATCAGGCCTCCGTCGCGCACGGTGCAATCGATAACCTTGAGTTCCGGGCGATAGGAGAGCCAGCCTTTGGTGCCAGTCTGAGGGGGTGGTTTTTCTGTGCTCATAATGATGAAATGGCTCTGATGGAGTGAGATGGAGAGGACAAGGCAGCCCGACAGGCGCTTTGCCGATCGGGCCGTGTATCCCGCTGGTTTTGGGAGGACTATTCCGCCCTGGATGCTTTTTGCAGGACGACTCGCGGAGCGCCAGCCTGGAATTTGGCCGAGTAATGCATTTAAATGGCCATCAGAAATGCATCGCGGTGGAGCGGCTTTGGGGGTTCCCCGATAGCCGAAAGCCAATCGCCGACAGCCGAGATCCGCCCTTTCCTCTGGCTTCTTTCGTTATGACTCCGCAGGTTCAAAATTTTCGTGGCTATTCTGTCTGCCGAACTAAGGCTCATCTGTCATGGACCTCGCTGCTTTGAAACTCCCCGTTCGCATCGAGTCAGAGCGAGTATATTTGCGCTTCCTTCGCTATTCCGACAGCGGCTGGTATTATGAAATGGCGCTTAGGAACAAGGCGCATCTTCTCAAGTATGAGCCAGGAAATGCGGTCTTCTGCATTCACAACACAGAAGAGGCCGAGGCCATGATGGGGCATTTCGAGGATATCTGCGAAAAGCGAAAGGAATTCTACCTTGGCGTTTTCCGCCGGGACACGGATCGGTTCGTGGGGCAGGTGTTTATCGGCCTTTCCAATACCGAGATTCACGCGTGCTCGTTGGGTTTCTTTGCCGAGGTGTCCCACGAGGGGAAAGGCTACATGACAGAAGCGGTGCAGGCGGTCCTGCATTTTATGTTTAATATACTCCATGCCGACCGTGTGGACCTTGAGTGCGATGCTTCGAACAGTCGTAGCGTCCGACTTGCGGAGAGATGCGGGTTTGAGAAGAAGGATGTGAGTTCGAAGCATCCATCTAGCCTGGGTTCGCTGCATTTTGCGCTCGATAGAGATCAAGGTCGGCGCTTGGGAGTTCCCCCGCCTCGGTACCAGTATCTTTGATGGTGTTTGCCACGGGCCTGTTGCAGCAAAACCGCAGGGGCGCAGCGCCTGTCATCAACCAAGTGTGAGGTTAGCCTGCAATCATCCTATCGCGGCTGCCTCGGTAGGATGAATCCGGGTTAGCGATCGAGGATGAGAAGACAGATTCGCATGAGTGACGGGTCTCCGAATCGACTATGAACAGAATACTGTCTTAATAGATGAAGTAATGAATCTAATTAATAGTAGCTTGCCTGGATTTCACGTTGTCGTCTCATCTCCATCCCGAAACGTAGCAGCACTGCAATGCAGTACCCCCATCCCATAGGGTTGAAGCCAGCAACGACGAATGCAGCACTTGCTGCAAAATGGTAGGTCAGTTCCCAAAAACAATGAATGCCTATATCGCAGAGGTACTAGAAATCATGGCGCGCCGGAATGCCGGTGAGCCCGAATTCCTCCAAGCCGCACAAGAAGTTCTTGAGACGCTTGGACCCGTGATCGAACGGCACAAAAAATACCAGGATGGCCGCATCCTCGAGCGCATCGTGGAACCTGAGCGTCAGTTCATGTTCCGCGTGGCCTGGCAGGATGACAAGGCTCGCATCCAGGTGAACCGCGGGTTCCGCGTGCAGTTCAACAGCGCCATCGGGCCTTATAAGGGCGGCCTGCGCTTCCATCCCAGCGTCAATCTCGGCATCCTCAAGTTCCTGGGGTTTGAGCAGATCTTCAAGAACTCGCTCACCACGCTTCCCATGGGCGGCGGCAAGGGCGGTTCGGACTTTGATCCGAAGGGCAAGTCCGACGCCGAAGTCATGCGCTTCTGCCAGAGTTTCATGACTGAGCTAAGCCGCCATATTGGCGCCGACACGGATGTGCCGGCCGGCGATATCGGAGTGGGTGGCCGCGAGATCGGATATCTGTTCGGTCAGTATAAGCGCCTTCGCAACGAATTCACAGGCGTCCTGACCGGCAAGGGCCTCAAATGGGGCGGTTCTCTGGTCCGCCCGGAAGCCACAGGCTATGGTAATGTGTATTTTGCCGAGGAGATGCTCAAGACTCGCTCGGAGTCCATGGCAGGCAAAGTCTGCACCGTGTCGGGTTCAGGCAATGTCGCCCAGTACACCATTCAGAAACTGATCCAACTCGGCGCCAAGCCTGTCACCCTCTCGGATTCTGACGGCTCAATTTACGATGCCAGCGGCTTTACCATGGAGAAGCTCGCTTTTGTGCTGGAGCTTAAGAACGTCCGCCGCGGTCGCATCCGCGAGTATGCCGACAAGTTCGGAGCCAAGTACA
>JBAZHQ010000416.1:0-4042 GCA_041652235.1 Opitutaceae bacterium
CCCGTCGTCAGTCTGAGAGGAGACCGGCACGCCTCTCGTGTCGGCAGCAGCCTGCTCACGGCAGCCGGCCATCCCGAATGGATCGCCCATGACGAGAGCGAATACATTGCCAAGGCTGTCGAACTCGCCGCTGATCGGACCAAGCTGGCTGGATTGCGGCAGCAGTTGCGCAGCCAAATGCAGGCTTCGCTCATTCTCGATTCCAAGACCCAGGCAGCGAACCTTGGCAGAGCTCTTCGGCAGATGTGGCAAGCTTGGTGCGCGGGACAAAATCAGGCGACCTGAGCCCGGCCTCCGGCCTGCCCTGCTGTGTCCGCCGTAGCCATGCGAAGGCGGGAGCCTGCCGAAGATTCTATCTTCTTTGGCTGCGGCTCCGCGCGCCAACAAAGGGTTGCCGCTCCGGAAGGAGATCATCATCCCTGATGGCACCGGCTCCGATGCTCACCAACAAGCAAATCGCATTGCTCAACAATGGAATCGCCTTCCACAAAGCAGGCCGCTGGACGGAGGCATCCCAAGCCTATGCCCAGGTGCGGGCACAGGCTCCCGACGAACCGGGGCCATGGTATATGGGCGGGCTCGCCGCCCTGCAACTCAGGCGGCCCAACGATGCCATCACCCTTTTGGAACGGGCAATCCGCCTGTCGCCGAAGAACCACGAGTATTTCTATCATCTCGGCATCGCTTACACCCATGCTTCCCGGCACGCCGAGGCCGAGAAGCACCTTCGGACTGCCATCGCCCTCAAAGCCGACTATGTGGATGCCTGGCTCTTTCTTGGCTCAGTCCTGCAGGTTTTGAACCGCATCGGCGATGCGCTCGATGCCTTCCAAACCGCCGCCAAGCTGAGGCCGGAGCGGGCTGACGTCTGGTACAACATCGGCATCTGCCAGTCGCTCCTGGGGCTCTCCGCCGACGCGGTCAAGTCGCATGACAAGGCCATCGAGATCGACCCCCAACACGCCAACGCCTATTACGGCCGCAGCATGGCGCGCCAGCAGACTCACATGATCCGCGAAGCGATCGCCGACTATGACAAGCATCTCATAAAACAGCCGCACCACCGGGAAGCCCTCAGCTACAGGCTTTTTGCGTTCAACTACCTCTCGGAGCACTCGCGGGATTTCATCTATCAGGAGCATGTAAAATTCGGAAAGATCTTTGAAACGCCCGAGCAGTTGGCAGCAAATGCGGCGCGGCGCTTCAATGGGACGGTGGATCCGAACAGACGCCTCAGGATTGGATTCCTGTCGCCCGACTTGCGCATCCATTCCGTGGCATTCTTCCTGCAACCGATCGTTGCGAACCTGGATAAGGACAAATTCGAGATTTACCTCTATCACGATCACTACAAGGAGGACGCCTTCTCGGAGGTCTTGAGGCGAAGCGCAAAGAAATGGAAAAACTTCGTCGGAATTCCCGATGCCAAGCTCGAGGCGGCGATCCGATCGGACGATCCTGATGTCATGGTGGACCTGGCCGGGCACACCGGCATGAACCGCCTGCCCCTGTTCGCCCGCCGATTGGCTCCAGTTCAGATCACCTATCTGGGCTATCCCAACACAACCGGCCTGCAGTCCATGGATTACAGATTTACGGACGGCATCGCCGATCCGAAAGGCGAAGCGGATGCCTTCTACACAGAAAAACAGATTCGCTTCTCTTCAACGGCCTGGTGTTTCTGGCCTCCGCTAGGCTCTCCCGAACCTGCGATTCCCCCATGCATGGGAGGCGCGCCGATCGTGTTCGGCTGCTTTAATTCGCTCTCGAAAATCAGCGCCGACACCGTCGATCTCTGGAGCAGGATTCTTCTGGCGACTCCCGACTCAAGACTGCTCCTCAAGAGCGTTCGCTCGGGAGAACGCGATGTCGTCGGCGAATTCCAGGCCAAAGGCATCGCCCCCGGGCGCATCGTTCAGATCCCCTCCACGTCAGCGATCATTGAGCACCTCGATACCTATTCGAAAATGGATATCGCGTTGGATCCGTATCCCTACCACGGAACGACGACCACCTGCGAAGCCCTTTGGATGGGCATCCCCATCGTGAGCCTTCGCGGCGACCGTCATGCGTCCCGGGTTAGCAGCAGTCTCCTCACAGCCGTTGGACGCCCCGAATGGATTGCCACAAGCGCTGACGACTACGTCGCAAAAGCCACGGCCCTCGCCGCTGACCGGCCCGGTCTGGCACAGATCCGCTCCACGCTTCGGGGACAGATGCAGGCCTCTCCCATTCTTGACGCCAAGGGCCAGGCAGAACGCTTCGGCGATGCGGTGCGAGATGCGTGGAAACATTGGTGTGCCAGCCGGGGTTGAGCGCTGAGAGCCGCGCTCGAACCTTGGCGATCAACGGTTGGAAATCGGAAGTCGGGCAGGCTGAGGCTGTCAGTAGTCGGCTTTCGGCTATCGGCTATCGGCAAAACCCCGAGAGACAACACAGCCAGCGTTTCGCTGAGTAGAGTAGAGAGGGTATCGTGTCCATAGAAGGCCACAATACCCTCCCCCTCGTCAAACCGTGCAGGCGGTTTTCCCGCACACGGCTTACCGAGTCCCCTTCTTCGGATTGGTTTCAGCGACGTCATTTCCGGTAGGCCGCATTCAACGGCCATTGCCACAAGTGATATTGTCCATGCAGGCGGTCATTGGTGAAGAACTCGAACAGAGCATGGGTACATCCATATTTCCGCCACAGCCAGCGACGCAGGGTATTGCGAACGTAGTGCTGTTGCTTTCCAAACACCCGAGTGCTGTTGGCATAATGAAACGCAGTCGCCCAGCCACGTGTGATCTGGTTGACCTTTTCGATCACGACCGCCGCAGGCAGGTTGCGCGTGCGAACATTGAGCACCGCACGTACTTTCTCCCTGAGTTCCCTCTGACTTTTCGCACTCGGTTCAACATGGGGATACCAGCGTCCCTTCGTCAGGCCCCGCCGCCATGAGACGGCAAAGCCCAGGAAGCAGAACGGCTCCTTTCGCGAGTCCAACAATCGTGTCTTGGCCTCGTTTAGCACGAGTCCGTGTGCCACCAGCCACCGCTTCAACCTCTCTTGCAGTTGAGCCCCGTCACCTGGCTTCGCCAGCATGACCAGGTCGTCCGCATAGCGTGACATCGTCGGTTTCAGTTCACACGTTTCATTCACCGCATGATCAAGCGCGTCGAGATAGAGGTTGGCCAGCAGGGGCGAGATGACTCCGCCCTGCGGCGTGCCACAGGTATTCGCAGTTATCTTTCGCTTCCCTGTATCCCGGTCCTCCTCCACAATGGGCGCACGCAGCCACGCCTTGATCAAACGCAGGATGCTCCCATCGCTAACTCGTTTCGCCACCCGCCGCATCAGCTCCCGATGGGGTATCGTATCGAAGTAACTCGATAGATCCGCATCGATCACCTCTGTCCTTCCGCTCAGCATCGCCTCCTCGATCGTGTCCATGGCCTGATGCGTCCGTCGTTGCGGACGATAGGCGTAGGAGTGATCGTGGAAGTCCGCCTCCCAGATGGGTTGCAGCAGGATCGCCACCGCCGTTTGCACCACCCGGTCTTTCACCGTGGGGATGCCCAAGGGGCGGCGCTTGGTCCTCGCCCGATCTTTCCAGATATAGACACGCCTCACGGGGCTGGGCTTGTAGAGCTTCCCCCTCAGCTCGGCGGACAGTGCCAGCAGCCACGCTGCCCGCACGGTCGCATCCTCAGCGAGGGTTTCCACCCTGAACCCATCCACGCCCGGCGCTCCTTTGTTTGCCATCACTTGGTCGAGCGCATCGGTCAGTAGATCCAACCGATACACCTCTCCGTACAGACTGTAGAACCGCCAGCGCGGCTCCGCTTTTGCTTTCCGATACAGCACCCGTTGCAGCTTCCGAACCTTTAGGGACGTTTTTATCCAGAGCTCTTCGCCCTGTCCATCGTCGGGTCCTTTGCCGCTTTGCGATGCATGGGGACAAGTGCCATCCCTTCGCTCCCCGGCGGTTGTCCTGTCCGCCAGATCTTCACTACTATGGATGTCTCCGACTCCTGCCCCGAGCCTACCGGCCTTGTCAGGT
>JBAZHQ010000417.1:0-4003 GCA_041652235.1 Opitutaceae bacterium
ATACCTTGGATTGCCTCACGCAGAACCTTACAGCGATGCCGTTAGACCAAAAAGCATTTAAGCTCATGGAGTTTCTCGCGCGTCTCGCCTCTCCGGATGTACGCCTGGGCTGGATTCACGCCGCCCGGCGGCTGCTTGCTGCGCAACCACCGGAAGTCAGACGAACTTTGGCTTTTCTCGAAACGGTGTGCGCTGTCCTGGAAGGGGGCGAGAAAAGCCTGCTTGATCCACTGCCGCCCGAACAGCGCGAGTTCGCACTCAGAGTGCTGGCGCGTTTCGATGAGGAGAAGGCTCCACTGGCAGCTCCAACCAACTTTAATGCTGATTCAGCAAAACCATAAGTCGTGCATTTCGGATACACTTGAACCCATCGGGGTTGGTTGCGCCGATTTCCGATATCCGGCCTTTGATCTCCCTGCCGCAGCGCTAAGGCCTTGCATTGGCGGGAATGCCGCCATCAATCAATGGGAATGATCGGTGTCTTCGACTCAGGTTTTGGCGGACTTACGGTGCTGGCCTCCTTGCTAAAGGCTTTGCCGGAATACGACACGCTGTTCCTCGCCGATAGTGCGCGGGCTCCTTACGGGGCGAGAAGCCTGGATGTCATCAACACGTTCACCCTAGAATCGGTCGAATGGCTGTTCGATGAGGGATGCACGCTCGTGATTCTGGCCTGCAATACAGCCTCAGCCAGAGCGCTGCGAAACATCCAGATATTGCATCTACCGACACATCGACCAGATCGCAGTGTGCTGGGCGTTGTGCGGCCCTCCGTCGAGGCGCTTGCGGGTCTTCCCCCGGGAGCTATCCCCGGCAAGACGGCGCCTTCCGAAGCCGAGGGCTTGGTTGTGGTCCTTGGTACGGAGAGCACCATTCTCTCGGACTCCTTCGGCATGGAGTTTCGAAAACTCGCCCCGCGGATCGAACTACTCCAACAGGCCTGCCCGCTATGGGCAGCCATGGTCGAGGCGGGCGAGCTGGAAGGGCCGGGCACCGAGTGGTTTCTCAGGCGCTCGCTCGAGCCCGTGCTCGATCCCAAGCGACTGCCGCAGCGCGTCCTGCTGGGCTGCACCCATTATCCGCTGTTGCTGCCGTGTATCCGGCGCATCGTTCCTCCTTCGGTAGAGATTCTGACTCAGGGAGAGATTGTCGCGCCGCGCTTGGCAGACTGGCTGCAACGGCATCCGGAACAGGATGCCAGGCTTGGCCGCCACGGTATCAGGCGTTTCGCTACGACCGACGATCCCGCCTGGTTCGCAGAACGCGGCGAACGCCTTCTCGGATGGCCCTTCAAAGCCGAACGCGCCCGCCTGCGACCGGTTGGCTGAGTCGCAGGCAAAAGAAGCCAGAAGCCAGAGGCCAGAAGCCAGAAGCCAGAGGCCAGAAGCCAGAGGCCGGAAGCCAGATTGAATTAACGGTGTGCGCTTGGCGCACCGCAGTCCGATGGTTCGACCGAGGCGACGTTGTCGCCACCGACTTCCGACTGCTGGCCTCCGGCTTCTGGCATCTGGCATCTTTTGGTCGGTACTCAGCCCAGCACGGCGACGATCTTGGAGCCTTCCTTGATCATGGCGGCGGGGACGATGCAACCGGGGATGGTGTCGCCATCGACGGTGAGAGTCTTCACTCCCTTGCTGATGCCGGATGGATTCTTCACTTCGATAGAGATGTTCTTTCCGCGGAAGTTGCGGGTCATCTTGAAGCCGGGCCAGGCTTTCGGGATGCAGGGATCGATGCGCAGGCCTTCGATTTCCGGGCGCACGCCGAGCACCCAATGAGTGGCGCTGTAATAGCTCCATGAGGCGGTTCCCGACAACCAGGGCGTGCGGGCCGCTCCTTCGTTGATGTTGTAGCGAGAATAGGTCGTCTGGCAGTGCACGTAGGGCTCCACCTGGCGGATCTCGGCACGCTCGTTATATGAGGAAGGCATGAAGGCGCGGAAATACTGGTACGCTTGATCGCCATTACCCTGCATGACCTCGGCGATGACGCCCCAGCTCTGCGTGTGGCTGAAGATGCCGGCGTTTTCCTTGATGCCTGCGTTGAAGAGCGTCGCCTTCATGATCTCTGGGTTGGCCTTGATGAACGGAGGCGCACAGAGCATGACGCCATAAGGCGTGGCGAGACGGTCCTTCATCGTCTTCAGACAGGTCTTAGCCTGGGCGGGCGTGGCGGCGCCGCTCATCACGGCCCAGACTTGGGTGTTCATGTACACCTGGCCCTCGGCGAAATTCTTCGTGCCATAGACGGTGCCATCCTGGCCGATGGCCCAGATGAACCATTCGCCATCCCAACAGACTTTCTGGATTTTCTCGTCGAGCTTCTTGAGCTCGCCGCTAGCCCAGGAAGCCTCAGCGGACAGGCCAAGGCGGTCGGCGATGCCGGCATAGACATCGAGGCCGAGGCGAACCTGGAAGGCCACGAACACGCTCTCACCTTTGTAACCGAGGCGAATGCAGTCGTTCCAATCGGCAGCAAGGCCGCAGGGCAGTCCGTTGCGCCCAGTGCGCTCCAGGTTGAACTCAAGACCGCGGCGCAAATGCCCGAGCACGGTGGCCTCTCCCTTGTCGGCATAGGGCAGCACCTTCTTGTAGAAAACGAGATCGCCTGTCTCGGCGACGTAAGCGGGCACGGCGTTGAAGAACCACAAGCAGTCGTCGCTGCGGTATTCTTCGTCCGGCGGCGGCGGCTCCTTGCCGGGCCGGTGCGAGAAAGGTTTGATAACCGGAATAGCTCCGCCGTTGGCGAGTTGTCCGGTGAGCATGAGCTCAAGACGGCCCTTCACGCCGTCTTTGAGCAGCGGAATGGCGCCGAGCATATCCTGCACGGTGTCGCGGAACCCGAGACCGTCGCGCTCGCCGTTGTAGATTAGGGAGGCGCAACGGGACCAGGCGTAGGTGATGAGCGCGTTGTAGGCGTTCCACACATTCACCATGTGGTCGAACTCCTTGTCAGGTGTCTCAACCTGCAAATGGGCTAACGGCGCGTGCCAGGCGGTCTTGAGCTTCTTGAACTCCGCCTCGCAGCGGGCGCTGTTGCCGAACTCGGCTACGGTCTTCCTGCCGTGGGATGAGACTGTGCCGAGGCCCAGGAGCACGATGAGCTCGCGCGTCTCGCCAGGGGCCAGCGTAATAGTGGACTGGAGACCGCCGCAGATGTTGTCGCCCTCGCCGAGGAAGTTGGAGCACTTGCCTTTCACGACGACATCGGGAGCGGCGTAGCCGCCATAGGTGCCGAGGAAACGCTCGCGGACTGACTCGTAACCCGCGAGCGGAGCGCCGGTCAGGGTGATCCAAGTGCGGTTGCATCCCGTGAGATCCTTTCCGTCGAAGTCGTAGTTCGGGTTGCAGGTGATGCCCATGACCCCGTCCTCCATCGTGGCCCGGGTGATGAACTGCGAGTATTGCAGGTTCACGAGATCCTGGTAGGTGTGCCAAAGGTTGGCGAATTCGCAGTAGGTGAAGACCGACAGCTCGCGTGTCCGCGAGGACTTGTTGGCCACCTTCATGCGCCAGTATTCGAAGGTCTGGCCGAGCGGGACGAAGTAAGTGGCCTCGGTCGCAATACCCGAGTACTCGCTCTCGAGAATGGTATAGGCCATGCCGTGGCGGCATACCGATTTGTATTGGTCGAGAGGCTTGACGACGGGCTGCCAGGCGCCGGACCAGAAGTCGCCCGATGCCATGTCGCGCAGGTAGAAGGTCCGGCCCGGCTGGTCCATCGGAATGCTGTTGAACCGCATTCTCAGGAAACGTCCGGTGGCGCCGCTCTTGTAGAACGAATAGCCGCCCGCATGGTTCGTGATGATGGCGCCGTATTCCGTCGATCCCAGGTAATTGGACCAGGGGCGGGGAGTATCGGGGCGTGTGATGACGTATTCCTTGGCAGCATCGTCGAAGTGACCGTAGTTCATGTGATAAATGAGAGTTTGTGCTAGCAATACACCCGCTCCGGCTCCAGGCAGCAAGGGTCTGGCTCGCACAGTAGAGGATCCGTGACTTTC
>JBAZHQ010000418.1:0-3988 GCA_041652235.1 Opitutaceae bacterium
CTGCACGGCCTCCTCCAGCCGCTTGAGCCCGAAGTCATCACCGGCATTGTTTTCCGCCTCATAGAGGCCATCCGTGTAGAGGAGGACGCTGTCACCCGAACTGACTTTTACCGTATATGTGGCGTAATCCACGTCGGAGATCAGGCCGAGTGCGGGATCAGGCCCTCCCTCTCCCTGCCAATAGAGGGCCTTCGCGTCGGCTTTTCGCATCAAAATGGGATTGGGATGGCCTGCGTTGGCCATGCGCAGCTCGCCGCTGGCCACATCCGCCACAAGATAGATGGCCGTTGCGAAGAGTACATTGTCCGAGCGCTGCAAGATCATCTTCAGGTGATTATTGAGCTCCCTGAGGAATGCGCCCGGATCGTTTGCATAGGGCATCATTTCCTCCATGAGGCCGCGAATGAGGGCGGTCACGAGCGCGGCACGCACGCCGTGCCCCATCACGTCGCAGAGAAAGACCCCGGCGATCTCGTCGGAAACCGGGAGCACCTCGAAAAAATCCCCCGCCATGCCGCTGCTCGGAATCCAGCGATGGGCAAAGCGAAGCTTGCTGGCCTCCGGAGCCGCGCCGCGGGGAAAGACGGGGTATTGCTGGGGCAGGAGCGCTTGCTGAACCTCCCGGGCCATGACCAGCTCGGCCTCCATCTGTGCGTTCTTTGAGCGGAGTTCCTCGTTGGAGCGCGCGAGTTGCTGTTCGAGACGACGATGGTCGAGGGCGCCAGACATGGCACGTCGCATGGTCGACTGGTCGAGCGATCCCTTCACGAGATAATCGCGCGCGCCGCGCTTCATGGACTCAACCGCAATCTCCTCGCTTCCTCCGCCTGTGAGCATGATCACTTCCGGCCTGTGCTCCCTGGGCAACGCCTGGATCGAAGAAAGAACCGAAAGGCCATCCGTGTCCTTTAGCCGGTAGTCGAGCAGCACGAGATCGTAATTCCCCGCCATCAGCTCATCGATCGTATTGGTGCCGGAGGTGATCCACTTCACATCGCAAGGAAGGCTGTTTCCCATGCGCCGGACGAGCAACTGCAGCCACGCCCCGACAGAGGGATCGTCGTCCACGATGAGAACAGGGATGGGAGTGCTGGTCATGAAGATCGGGAGATCGATGAATACTGGCGACGCGTGGCTCTCCAATGGCGGCAAAGCTTATCCCTAACCTCGGCCAGGAGAAGGCTTTTCTGATGTATGATCTTACAAAACATATTCGCATGGTTCGTCTAGTTCGCGGTTAAACCGGATTGAAAGATCCGAAAAACCATTTGGAACCACGGAATACACTGAATACACGGAAAACGTGGCAGCATTGAAATTAGATATTCTAAGAATGCGAAAGTAGGACGGTAAGTAATCCCAATTCCTCACTCTTTCAGTTTACCCCATCATCATCCTACCTCCCAATTTCCTACTCTCCCTTGTTCACTCCTTTCTCTCTCCGTGTATTCAGTGTGATCCGTGGTTAAAATGGATCGTGTTTTAATACGGCCGACTTCCGACCTCTTCAGTCCATCCGCCGCGATCTCAGCGCCTCCGTGTGAGAATGATTGATGGATCGATGCTCACGGCAGGACGAAAGTCCTGATGTCGGACATGTGCCATGTGCCGTCGCGGCGTTCGATGCGTCCCATGATGCCCCGTCCTTCGCGCACAGCGCCAATCGCCGCAGCCGACACCTGCACCTCGATTTCCCCGGGGCGGAAAATGCCGGGAATGGAATCGTGCCTGATGTGGAGGCGAGAATGCACGGCGTCGATTGAAAGGATGTTCCCCCGGATAGGAAATCCAGGTAGCGCCGCTGTGTTGCAGTTGCACGAAGTGTCGATCTGCGCCAACGCCGTAGGTGACGGCAGCCGGAGGTGAAGGAAGCGGAGCTTTGCGGAAGCGGCACCCTGTTCGAAGGCCATCAGCAGCACCACAGGCTCTTCCCGTTGGTCGCGCAACACGGCGAGGCGCGGGCTCGCGGGAAAGTTGCCCGGCTCATCTTTGACCACATGGGCGGGTCTCACGCTGCCCCCGCCTGCGGAATAACGGCGCACTAATATTCCCGGGGGGAGACTTGGATCGCCCCCCGAACCTTCGATCCAGGCCACAAGCTGCGATCCGTCGCTGAGGAGAACGAGATCCGGCGCACCCACCGGGTGTCCAAGATCAGTCCGCGATGCCCGCGTCCAACGCGCTCCGGCATCCGGCGAAGACGCCACCACGATGCGCGGCTCATCATCGGCCGCAGTAAACCACGCTGCGGCAATGCGCGGCGGGGAAACGGAAAGCCGGATGGGGTCTCGCGCCGGCGCAACGCCTGTCAATCCATCGCGACCCAGGCGCTGCGGCGCCTGCCAGATATTTTCGAAACGTCGGATGGCCCAGGAATCGACACCCTCATCGGGACGAAATGCGCGAAAGGCGATAAGATCCGTGCCGTCCGGAAACGAGGCGATCGCCGTCGTGGCTGCGCGATGGGCCACCGCTCCTTCGGGGCGGAGAATGCCGGCCTGCCCGACTTCGCGCACGCATACCTGCAAACCGGTTTCTCCCGAGGCCTCCAGCCAGGTGGCCAGCCAGCCTCCGCCCTGGCGCCAGGCAAAAGAAGGCTGGGATGCGGAGAGCCCCGGAGCGGAAAGCATCTGAGGCTTTGTCCAGGTTGCGCCGCCATCCTCCGAGAGCGTGGCAAACACCTCCGAGCCTTTCGCGCCGGAGTGTGCCGCGCCGACCCATGCCACGGCCATCCGCCCTGCTTCGTCGGCCGAAAGCGTGAGTTCTGTGCCATCGACCGGATGCAACAATGTTGAAGAGGATGCAATCGTCCTCGGCGCGCTCCAGGCAGATCGGAGAGCAGAGTAGGCGGCCATGCGCAGGGATTGGGCTCCGTCGCCACCTTGCTCCACCCAGGCCAACACCACCGAGTCGTCCGGCCCCCGCGCCAGATCGAAGGCGAGGGGACGGCCGGCGCAGGGCGACGCAACTTCGCTTGTGACGAGTTCCAGGCGCAGGTCGTTGCTCTGGGCGGCGCCACTATTCAGGGCAAAAAGCGCCAACATTGATGCGAAGATGGGAACGCTCTTCATCAAGATCCGGCACTGTCTCGCTCTTCAAACCCGGACGCAAGCCGTGCCTTTGGAGGTCTTATCCTCGATCATCCAGAAGCCCGAGGCTTACCTCAGCAGTTCGACTCTTTAGCGCCAGAGCGATGCTGCGAATTTGTGTTGAACGCAGAGGACTCCGAGAGGTGAAGGAAGGGCGCAGAGGAACCTACAGGCGCTTATGCTTGGTTCTTCGCCCCAAGCACAAGCGCGGGCTATCGCTAGAGGATAACTGAAAAGAAGCCAAAAACCAGATGCACAGCACAAGCGGGTAAACGGAAGTTGGATGTCAGTGTGCGCATCGAACATTTCAGCTTCCCAACTGATTTCTCTCTGCGTCCTTCCATCACCTTTGCGACCTTTGCGTTCCAATCATATGCTTCCTTCCTGCCTCCTTTTTCCCCTTTCTCTCCCCATAACTTACTCCTCTTAAGCTCTTACTCCCTTACGCTCTAAGATCATCCTTGGCCCCCCGCGCCGGATGCTGCAAATACCAGCGCCATGCCCAGCCCAGCCCTTCCTGCAGTCACCGTGCTCTGCGGTTTTCTCGGCGCTGGCAAAACGACCTTTCTCAACCACTTGCTGCCGCAGGCGGACGGGCAGCGCTGGGCGCTCATCGTGAACGACCTCGGCGCCATCAATATCGATGCGCGCTTGGTCGCCCAGAAGAGCGCCGCCCTCAAACGCCCCGAGGGCGCCGCCGCCCCTGAGCTGGTTGAACTGGCCAACGGTTGCGTGTGTTGCGCCATCAAGGACGACTTGGCCGAGACCTTGTGCCGTCTCGCTGCGGAGGGGCGCTACGATCGCATCATCGTCGAAACCACGGGAGTCGCCGAGCCCCGCGGCATCGCGCAACTGTTCCTCCAGAAAAATCTCTTCGGCAGTAGCGTAAGTGATTTTGC
>JBAZHQ010000419.1:0-3969 GCA_041652235.1 Opitutaceae bacterium
TATTTAAGCAGTCCTTCCCTTGCCCAATGGCACCGAAAGCGGTGCCCCCGCACTTGGCGCGCAGCGCCCATTCTCACTCCTCGCTCCTAGATTCTATCTTCTTTGGTTGCGGCTCCGCCGCGCTATGACTTTTTGTGGCAATTCGTCTGCGATCTCCACGGTCAGAACGCAGCGGTCACTGACATGAAATAGGTGCGGCCTCTCCAGTCTCCATAGGGCTGTACGCCTGCTCCGGAAGGATCGTTTGCGTACTTGGAGGGGGGAGCTCCAAACACGTTATTGATTCGCAACTGGCCACGCAGGCTGAAGCGGGAGTGCTTTTTCAGGAACCAGCGCCCCAGGTCGCCTTCCACGTACGTATCGAATTGCCAGAACGGATCGATGTGGTCGCTGCCCTGGTTTGCCCAGTCCATCGCGGGCAGTATCCGCGAATGGAAATAATGTCCCTCCAAGCCGAAACCGAAAAGGCGGCTATACCAGCCCGCCCGGAGATTGGAGCGAAAACGAAGAAGACCGGATGCTGCGCCGTCGGGTTGCCGAAGCTCGTCTATCATTGGGGAAGTCGGCAGCAGTTGCATGTCATAGCGCTGAAAGTAAATGAATCTACCGGCCAGCTCGAGGGTGCCGCCCAGGCATTCCGTCCACTCATAATCAAGGGAACCAGTCCAGTTCTGCGAATGACGCCATGAAAGATTAAAATTGCCGGTGAGCACCGAGGTCACATAGCCGGCGCTGTGCGAGTCCCCGACCGCCAGCGGCGCACGGACAACCCGCTGGGGGAACTGCGTCTCCAGCTTCACGATCGCATCCGACCCCAGGTAGAACAGCTCCCCGGACTTTTGCGTGTCCACAAAGTCGAGCGCCGCCCTGAAACGATGGGTTTGGCCGCGCTGGAAAATGACCCCTGCGGAACGCGAGACAGCGGACTCCGTTCTCAAGTTGGGATTGATGGCGTCCTGGCTCGTGACGATATAACTCTGGTCGCGCAGCGGGTCGAAGATGGATGCGTAGATCACATCCCCTCCACCTGTCCCGTCCGGAGCGGACACCTTGCGGCTCATGTAAGGCGTGGGCATTCGGTTCGAGGTGGCGATCGATCCCCTCAGGGAGAAACCGCCCAGAAAATCCATCTTCAATCCGCAGGTCGGGGCGGTGTTTCTTTCCTGGGAACTGTCCGAAGCAACGTAACGGGCCGCCACATCGGCCTCGATTTTTCGAAGCCAGGGAGGAAGCCAGCGCGGGGGGAGCAAGGGAGCCTGAAGCTCCCCGAAGGCGCTGATGCGCTGCAACGTGCGGCCCCTCCATCGCGACGGAGTGTCAACCAGGGTGCCGTCGCCGAAGCGGCGTTCATCGGAGAAGCTCGCGAGATGGTTGAGCCGGTAATCTCCGCCGAAGCTCGCCGCTCCATGTCCGGTGGGCAGTGGCAGCGAGCGGTTAGTGACGCGAAATGCGGAGTCGAGGGTTTCGTAGTCGCCGAGCGTGACGAAGCTCCCCCGCCGGCCATAGTAGATCAGGGCCCGGTCGTAGAATTCCGGAGGCGGTGCGTAAACCTGGGTGTCCCGCAGGGGATTGTAGGCACCCTCGTCGACGAGCTTTTGCCAGCTTTCGGAATCCACCCCCGAAACGCCGCGGTAACGGGTGAGGTTGTGACCGTATTGAGTGTCCAACGACGCACGCCAGTCGCCCGGCAGCTTGGCTAGGAGTCCGAACACCGAGGAGAAAAAGTCGAGATGAGCCTCGCTGTATTTGTCTCCCAGGAGGGGCGCGATTTCGTTCAGGGAAATGCCGACATCGCGGCGGAAGGGATTCAGGGGGGAGTCTCCGCGCAGCGTCAAGTCGCCTGTAAAGACATTGTAGCCGCGGTTGACCACCGTGCTTGAGAAGATGGTGTCGAGTCCGAGTTGGAGCCAGGGGAACGCATCGTAGGTGGCGGAGGCGAAGCAACTGAAACCCCGCTGTCGCCGCCCATAGGAATAATTGATGCTGTTCGGCGTGTTTGCCATCCCGCCGGGCGTGGCGAACAGATCCCAGTTGCGCACGCCCTGGCGACCCTCGAAGGCAGCCATGCCGCCGGAGCCGTCCGCTCCGGGGGCCACTGAGGTCGCCGACGAAGAGCCCGGGCCGAAGAGCGGCGAGCCATCGGCGCTTCGCACGTTCGGTGTCGCCCTGTAAAGGCGGTCTTCCTGCCCGGCATTCGACTGGGGATTTGCCCGGATGTAGCCCAATTCCGCTTCCGTGGGCGGCACCGTTTTCGTGAAAGTGGCGGCAAGCCGGAGGCGAAGTTTCCCCTTTAGAAGTGTCTGGCCGTGCTGGAAGGATGCGCTGGATTGGGGTGCGTCGAAGCCGCCCATCGCGTTTGTGTAGGTGACGGACATCTCGGTGGCATCGATGTCCGGGCGAAGCACGATGTTGATCACGCCGCCGACCGGATTTCCGCTGTAGAGGGCAGAGGCGGAGATTGGCAGCACCTCGACCCGGTCAACCAGGCTCAGCGGGATAAAATTCACATCCGGTGGCGGCGGCGTTTGGCTGATCCCGCTCGTCAGGATTTCAGGCAGGCGCCGCCCGTTGACCAGGATGACGGTTTCGTCGGAACCGTAGCCGCGCAGATTCAGATTATTGCTGCCGGCGGCAAAACTGGCCGAAAGTCCGTTCTGCTCCGGGGGGCGCGTCGTTGCGTCGCAGTCCAGAAGCTCCCTTTGCAGAAATTCATTCAAGTTCACCGCGCCGCTTCGCGCGATCCGGGGACGGGAAAGCACAGTGTAGGGCAGGGCCTCATCCTCAGTCCGGAGAAGATCGATGTTGCCGATGGCAGTGAGGGGAGGGGGCGTGTTTTTGTCGCGGTCATAGGGCCCGGAATGAGACGCCTCCTCCTGAACGACAAAGGGAGCCAGCCGGGTCGGATCATTGGCTGCCTGCAGCGTGCGTGCATCGAGCGAAAGCAGTCGATCGGGGTCCACCTGCGCGTTGTCGATGCGCTGAGACTGGTATTCCGTGCCGCTTGCGATCAGCTCATGGGTGCCAGGTGGCACAGAATCAAAAAAGAAGACGCCTTGCGCGTCGGTGACTACCGACTGGTCAGCGTCGGGAATGGTTACGCGGAGGCCGGGCGCGGGATTCCCGCTTGGGGCGAGCAACTTCCCTTTGATCGAACCCGTGGCTTTCTTTTCCGGCCTGACCACATATTTCCGGTTGCCGCTTTCTCTGGCGGTGAACCCCGTGTCCCGCAAAAGGCGTTCGAGGGCATCCGCGGGTTCATAGCTGCCAACGACCCCGCTCGAACGCACCTTGTGAAGATCAGAAGAGGAGAAAAGCACCTCGATCTTTGTCTGGGCCGAGAAAGCCATCAAAGCCGAATCGGCGGACTGCGGCGAAATGTTCAGATTCACCGATTCAGCCAGAGCCAGGATGGGGATCAGGCCGAACAGGGCCAATCGAAGAAGGCGCATGGGTGCTTGGTGAAGGAATATCGCCCGGGTTGCGGCCTGTTGGCAATTACGGTTCGCCGCGGAGTCCCACTCGAACGGTGCCGTTGAGATCACGTGAGACACGGACGGGTAGAACCTCTTCGAGCGCGGCTAAGAACCCCTCGAAGTCGTCGAGGCTGAAACGTCCGCCTATGCGCAGTTCCGCCGCCTGCGGTGTGACGCCTACGCCGCGCCCGTGATAGTGGGCGAAGCGGGCGAAGGCCTCACGCAAGGGCACGTTGTCAAAAACGATCTGACCATGACGCCACGCCAGGACGTCGTCGAGTGCGCTGCTTGAAAGGGTCTGCACTGACACCCCCTTGGCATTGGCCGACAACGTGTTTCCTGCGACGAGCGATACGGGGGTGGATTGTGGGGTTTCGTTCACGACGGCGGGGCGCACCTGCACCGAGCCTTCAACCACGGTGACATCAAGCTGCGATGCCGACTCGGTGCGGACATCGAAGATGGTTCCGGTTACCCGCACCGAACCGGAGGGGGT
>JBAZHQ010000420.1:0-3966 GCA_041652235.1 Opitutaceae bacterium
CGCTCTTCCGATCTGGGCCTGCCTTTACCTCCGAGGAGCGGCTCGCGCTTCTGCTGCCTAACATCAAGAAATTTCCCAATGTCGAGGCGATGACCTTCGACATTCTCCTGGTGGAATTTGCGCGCCAGGTGGGCGCCTGCGCTATCATCCGGGGGCTTCGTGCCATCTCCGATTTCGAATTTGAGTTCAACATGGCCCTGATGAACCGGCACCTCGATCCCCGGATCGAAACCATCTTCGTCATGCCCAATGAGGAGTTCAGCTACACAAGCTCCACGCTGGTGAAGCAGGTCGCCAAGTATGGCGGCGACATCTCCCATTTCGTCCCCCCAAATGTGGCAGCCGCCCTCAAGGAATTTTACGGCACGGGCTCGCAGGATAAAAATACGCCCGTTTGAGCGGCGACTGCCGGAAACGTGTTTTTCAGTTACCAAGCCGGCTGTTGCCTCGTCTTTATGCCCGTCAGGCGCAATCGGGTAACGGCTCTTCCCGCGCTTCCGGGTGCGTCCTCTTAGAATCTTTCAGATCTCTCCCATGGCCAAATCACGTTTTCCGATCCGCCTCGTCATCATTCTCGTCATTCTTGGTGCAGCAGGTCTCGCCGCCTGGATGTTCTGGCACCGCGACTCGGGAAAGGCGCCGGAGATTTCCACGGCGATCGTCGCTCGGGGAGACGTCGTTCAAACCGTCACCGCCTCGGGCAGCCTGGAGCCCGTCACCAGCGTCGAAGTCAGCAGCCAAGTCTCCGGTTTGATCAATCAGATCATGGTCGATTTCAACACGCCTGTTAAGCAGGGCGATGTTCTCGCCCGCCTCGATCCGGCAACATATGAGCAACGTCTGAAGCAGGCACAGGCCGATCTGGCTTCCGCCGATGCCAATTGCACGCTGGTGAGCGTGAACACCGAGAGGACGCGCACCCTCCGTGCAAAGGAACTCGTTTCCCAGCAGGAGCTCGACCAAGCGGAGGCTCAACTCTCCCAGGCAAAGGCCGAGTTGCTGACGCGCCAATCCGTCGTTGACGACGCCAAGGTCAATCTCGCCCGCTGCACCATCTACGCGCCCATCGACGGCATCGTTCTTCAACGAGCCGCGGAGGTCGGCAAGACCGTCGCCGCCAGTCTCAACGCCCCTACTCTCTTCATCATCGCGAATGAACTGGCCAGCATGCAGATCAGCACTGCCGTCGCAGAGGCGGACATCGGAAATGTCGAGAATGGCCAGACTGTTAACTTCACGGTTGACGCGTTTCCAAACCGCCAATTCCAAGGCAAGGTCACTCAGATTCGCAACTATCCTACGACCGTCTCGAATGTGGTCACCTACGAGACGATCGTCACCGTGCGAAACGACGATCTCAAACTAAAGCCCGGCATGACGGCGAACGTCTCCTTCGTCATCGCTCATCGTCACAACGTGCTCAAGCTGCCCAACAGCGCCTTGCGTGTCCGGGTGCCGGATTCCCTGATCGCACCCAAGAAGGCCGATGTCGCCGCCGATACCAAGGATGCCCCCGCGCCCAAGCCCGTCTCCGACGACGAGCGCCGGAAAATCATCAGGGAGATCATGCGCGAAGTCGGCTTCTCCCGCGACGCAGGCCCTCCGACGCCGGAGATGATCCAACGCATCCAGGAGCTCGCCAAGCAGAAGGGCATCGAAATCGATCCGGCCCGTTTCGGCGGCAAGCCGACGGGAGGGCAGGCCTCCACAACGGTCATCCGCACCGTCTATCGCCTCCTCTCCGACGATCCCGCCAAACCCATGGCTGAAGCCGTCAGTGTTAAACTCGGCATTTCCGATGGCACGTCCACCGAGGTCATCGAAGGCCTGAAGGAGAACGACGCCATCGTCACGGGCGTAGTCATGTCCGGCACAAACGGCACGACTAGCGCATCGCCGGCCAATCCTTTCAGCGGCGGCCCCCGCTTCGGCCGATAAACGCCCTGCCAAACACGATGACTCCCGTCGTCAATATCGAGGATCTTCACAAGATTTACGAGTCTGGCGAAGTGCCCGTGCACGCCGTCCGCGGCGTATCGCTCAAGATCCATCGGGGCGAGTTCGTCGCTTTGATGGGTGCCAGCGGTTCCGGCAAATCGACCCTGATGAACATGCTGGGCTGCCTTGACCGCCCCACCCGGGGGAAATACCTCCTCGACGGGGTCGATGTGTCGGCGCTGGAACGGAACGAACTCGCCGATATCAGAAACCTGAAACTCGGTTTCGTTTTCCAGGGTTTCAATCTCCTCTCCCGCACCACCGCCCTCGAGAATGTGGAGCTTCCCATGCTCTACGGCAGGCGGCGCTCCTCTCACGAGATGAGGGACCGGGCACTGCACTGCCTGAATATCGTGGGGCTCGCCAATCGCGCCGATCATTTTCCCAATCAACTTTCGGGCGGACAGCAGCAGCGCGTGGCAATCGCCCGTGCGCTCGTGAACGAGCCGCAGATTCTTCTCGCGGATGAACCGACCGGAAACCTGGACAGCAAGACCTCGATCGAGGTCATGGGCGTTTTTCAGACGCTCAACGAGCAGGGGATCACCATCGTGATGGTCACCCACGAGCTTGACATCGCCCGCTACTGCAAGCGCGACCTCATCCTGCGCGACGGCGTCGTGGTGCGCGATGAGACCGTCGAGAACAGGCTCATCGCCGCCGATGAGATGAAAGCCATTCGCGAAGCCGAGGTGGCCGCAAAACTGACCGCCTCATCCTGACCATGCGCATCCTCAACACCACGAAGGTCGCCCTGCGGGCGTTGCGACGGAACAAAATGCGCTCCATGCTCACCGCCCTGGGCATCATCATCGGCGTGGGTGCGGTCATCGCCATGGTCAGCATCGGCAACGGGGCCAAGGCTCAAATCGAGAATCAGGTCGCCAGCCTCGGACAGAATGTGATCACCGTGTTCCCCGGCAGCCTGACCTCGGGAGGCATGAGAGGCGGTTGGGGTTCGTCCAGCACCCTCACTCCCGAGGACGCTTTAGCCATTTCCCGGGAAGTTCCCGGAGCTGTCGCGATCAGTCCTGAGATACGCGATCGTTCCCAAGTCATGGCCAATGGCCTGAACTGGAACACGTCCATCATGGGAGAGGGCCCCGACTATCTTCAGATACGCAGTTGGCCGATTCATGACGGCGCAATGTTCACGGATCAAGAGGTTCGCAGCCTGGGAAAAGTCGCCGTTATCGGCAAGACCGTCGCCGACCAGCTTTTCCCGAATGAAGATCCCATTGGGAAAACCATCCGCGTGCGCAACCTGCCTTTCAAGATCGTAGCGGTGTTGGAATCCAAAGGTTTCAATCTCTTCGGGGCGGATCAGGATGATGTCGTCATCATTCCCTACACGAGTCACATGCGTCGCATATCGAAACGCATCAACATCCAATCCATCCTCATTCAGGCGGCTTCGACGGAGGCAATTCCATCCGTGCAGCAGGCGATCACCGATCTCCTTCTGCAGCGTCGCAACGGCAAGGATCAGGATTTTACGGTTCGCAATCAGGTGGAGCTGGCGCAGGCCGCCACAGCGACATCGCAAACCATGACGATGCTGCTTGGCGCCATCGCCGGCGTCTCGTTGATCGTCGGAGGCATCGGCATCATGAACATCATGCTGGTGAGCGTGACCGAGCGCACCCGGGAGATCGGCATTCGCCTCGCCGTGGGAGCGCATGGCCGCGACGTGCTGCTGCAGTTCCTCACCGAGGCCGTGATCCTGAGTTCCCTCGGGGGCGCCTTGGGCATTCTCATCGGAATCGGATGCTCGCAGCTCATCTCAATCTACAACGGCTGGCCGGTCCTGGTATCCTCCACTTCCGTCGTCGTCGCCTTCGTGTTCAGCGCTGCGGTCGGCGTCTTCTTTGGTTTCTACCCTGCCCGCAAAGCCGCCCAGCTCGATCCGATCGACGCGCTGCGCTACGAGTGAAGCGAATGATGATTCTATCCTAAGTCTCATATTTT
>JBAZHQ010000421.1:0-3952 GCA_041652235.1 Opitutaceae bacterium
TTAGATTTGTCTGCCAAGGGCCGCTCCAAAGGCGGCTTTTGTCATTACCCAGCCCATGATCTCTGATTCCTCCGAAATCAAGAAAGGGGCGTCCAGTTCCCATTTTCGCAATTGGATCAGCCTCACCGGTAGCATCGTTGCGATCGGGAGCTTGTTCGCTTTCATCTTTCTGGTCGCGATTGACGCTCTTTCGCACGGCGGGAATCCCTACCTGGGAATTCTCACTTATATTGTCTCACCTGGGTTTCTCATTCTGGGGTTGATGCTGATCTTCACCGGATGGTGGCTTCAGCGACGCGAGGCGAAACGGATGCCGATGGATGCGGGCCCCTTGTCGCTATCCATCGACTTGGCGCGTCCGCGAGACCGCAGGATGCTGATTATCTTCGGTTCGTGCTCGGTGATATTTCTCCTGCTGACGGCTTTTGGAAGTTATCAGACTTACCATTTCACGGAGTCCGTCGAATTTTGCGGCAAGACCTGCCATGTGGTGATGGAGCCTGAATACGTCACCTACCATAGGTCAGCCCATGCCCGGGTCTCATGCGCTGAGTGTCATATTGGCGCCGGTGCATCGTGGTACGTGAAGTCGAAGATCAGCGGAGCCTATCAGGTGTATTCCACGATATTCTCGAAATACAACCGTCCCATTCCCACTCCGGTGTCCAACTTGCGTCCTGCACAGGATACCTGCGAGCACTGCCACTGGCCGGAAAAGTTCACGGGCAATCTCGATCGCAGCTATGAGCATTTTCTCTCCGATAAAAAGAACACGCCTTATACGGTGCGCCTGTTGCTTCATGTGGGTGGAGGAGAGCCTGGCAAGGGGCCCTTTGGCGGCATCCACTGGCATATGAACGTGGCCAATAAAGTGGAATACTATGCCGCGGACCCGCAGCGGCAGGTCATCCCCTGGGTGCGCGTCACCTCCAAGGATGGCCGGATGCAGGTGTTCCGCACTCCCGATTTCAAGGGAGAGCCTCCTTTCGGCGCCGTTCGCCGCATGGACTGCATCGATTGCCACAACCGTCCTGCGCATGTGGCCCAAACGGCGAATCAGGCTGTGGAGGAGGGAATGGCGATCGGAAGGATCTCGACCGATCTTCCTGACATCAAGTGCATCGCCGTCGAAACGTTGACAAAGAACTATGAGTCTGAATCCCAGGCATTGACCGGCATTGCCGACACCCTGAAGGCAAAATATGCGGGATCAGTCGATCTTCCACGCTCTATAGAGGGCGTGCAAAAGGTATATGAGGCTAATTTCTTCCCGGAGATGAAGGCGGATTGGCGGGCCTATCCCAACAACCTTGGCCACAAGGATTGGCCGGGGTGCTTCCGCTGCCACGACGAAAAACACGCGACGGCCGATGGCAAAGCGAAGATCAAGGCAAGCGATTGCAGCACCTGCCATACCTTGCTCGCCCAAGGGCGCGGCGAGGAACTGCAGCAACTAGCCCCGAGAGGCTTGGCGTTTAAACACCCCGGCGGCGACTTGGACCCCGAGCTCCTTTGCAGCGATTGCCATAATGGCGGCATTCAGGGTAAGTGAACCTGAGAAAATTGGTTCGCCTGCGGGGAATAATCCCAATGGTCTCCTTCACCGATTACCGAATGAATACCGATAGTGTCCTTGCCCTCACAGAGCGATATGAACTCCGATTGTCTCAGAGTCCTGAGGATGTGCGTCTGGCACAGAGGCTTCGCTATGAAGTGTTCAATCTTGAGCTCAAGGAAGGGCTACCCAGCGCCCTGGCCTCCGGCTTGGATGTCGATGAGTTCGACGAAGTCTGCGACCATCTGATAGTCTGCGATCGCCAAAGCGGGGTCGTGGTCGGCACTTATCGCCTGCAGACCGGCGCCATGGCGGAGGCCGGTCATGGCTATTACAGTGAGCGTGAGTTCGATTTCACCCCTTTTAGCCCGGCGCGAGGGCAGCTCGTGGAACTTGGCCGCGCTTGTGTGGCGAGCGCCCATCGCGATCAGGTCGTCGTGGGGCTGCTCTGGAAAGGCATTGCCCTGTATTTGAAAAAGCACGGAGCACGCTATCTGACGGGTTGCAGTTCGCTCACTTCGCAGGACGAGGCGGCGGGTTTGGCGGTGTATCGGGACTTGGCGGCCACCTGCCTGGTCGAGCCGAAATGGAGGACTCAGCCTCAGCCGGGCTGGCGTTGCTCGCCCGACAGCGGGACACCCGCTTCCATCCCGTTGCCCCGGCTTATGCGAGCCTATCTGGCGATTGGCGTGAAAATCTGCGGGGAACCTGCGATCGACCGTGAATTCCGCACCATCGATTTCCTCACCTGGCTCGATTGGGAGACGCTGCCTCCCCGGGTGTTGAGCAAGTTTTTTGGTTAATCTCGCTCAAAATGGAAAATCCCCTCGTCCGTTGGCTGCGCATCGTGAAGCGCGGCACAGTCTTTTTCGGCACTCTGGCCTATTTTGCGGCGGCGTATGCGCTCAATCCGGGCAATCGCCGGGATTTGGCTGCCCGGGCGTTTTGGCTGCACCGCATCACCTGCTCGATCATGAAGATTTTGGGAGCCAAGTCCGTTCAGAAAGGCCTGCCGCCCAAGGGTACTCTTATCGTGGCCAACCATATCAGCTATCTCGACATCATCGTCATCAGCGCCTCGATGCCCGTTGTGTTTGTGGCCAAGAGCGAGGTGCGGGGCTGGCCGATCTTCGGCTGGTTCGCCCAGCTTGCCGGCACGCGTTTCATCGATCGGAAGCACCGGGGCGACGTGGTGCGGATCGCCGATGGAATCCTGCCTGCGCTTGAAGCGGGGGTAAGCGTCGTGCTGTTTCTCGAGGGAACGAGCAGCGATGGCGGCAAGGTGCTCCCCTTCAAGGCATCGCTTCTGGAGCCTGCGGCACGCGGCGGCTTGGCTGTTACCCCGGCAGCCATCGGATACAAGGCGCCGCCGGGCCATCGCGCCGCCACGGAGATTTGCTGGTGGGGAGACATGACTTTGGCTCCTCATCTCGTAAATCTGTTCAGCCTTGAGCACATCGATGCCAGCCTTGCGTGGGGCGAGACGTTCTCAGCCACGGAAGACCGCAAGGCGCTGGCCCTTGAGCTGCACGCCCAAGTGAGCGCCCTGCACGCCTCTCTCGGCAGCGTATCATAGGATGTGAAAGGTTTTTCCGCTCGGCAGACTCACTTCACGGCCAGTTCGGCTCTCAGGAGCTTCATCAGGTCGGCGTAGGAGCCGACCGCTTTGAACTGGGGGAACTGCTGCTTGACGTTTTCGGGGGCGTGAAAAAGAAAACCCACATCGGCCTCGCCGAGCATCGCGGTGTCGTTGAAGGAATCGCCCGCGGCGATCACGCGATAGTTCATGAGCTTGAAGGCGGCGACGGTCTTCTGCTTCTGCTCGGGGATGCGAATCTGGTAATTGACGATGCGGCCGTTCTCGACGACGAGCCGGTGGCAAAGGAGAGCCGGCCAGCCGAGCTGCTTGAGCAGGGGCTGGGCAAACTGCTCGAAAGTGTCGGACAGGATCAGCACCGGAGTGAGCGAGCGCAATTCGTCGAGGAAGTCCTTCGCACCAGGGAGTGGCGACAGGGAGGCGATGATAGCCTGGATGTCGGAGAGCTTGAGCCCATGGTGATCGAGGAGCGCAAGGCGTCCCCGCATGAGCTTGTCATAGTCCGGCTCGTCTCGCGTGGTGCGGCGCAGCTCGGGGACACCGGTCTTTTCGGCCACGGTTATCCAGATTTCCGGCGTGAGCACGCCTTCCATGTCGAGAGTGACGATCGCTTGTTTCACGGCGGGCGAGTTTTCTAACTTTTCACCATCTGTCCAGCACGGTCATGTAACAACGCGAGAATTGCGGCATTCATTTATTCTCACTCGCTTTCAAGATGAGCTCAAGTCACCTGCCTGTAGGAGCCTGCTTGCAGGCGATCCCTCGTCCGCAGCACAATCCTGTTCGCCTGCAAGCAGGCT
>JBAZHQ010000422.1:0-3940 GCA_041652235.1 Opitutaceae bacterium
GATGCGCGGGATATTTTTGAAAAGGGTCAGCGACTCGCTCACGGTCATGTTGAGCACGTCGGCGATGGAATGGCCGTGGAAGAGCACTTCGAGCGTCTCGCGGTTGAAGCGCTTGCCGCCGCAGCTCGTGCAGGGCGCGTAGGCGTCGGCCATGAACTGCATGTCGAGTTTGATGACGCCGTCCCCCTGGCACTTCTCGCAGCGTCCGCCGCGGACGTTGAAGGAGAAGCGGCTCGCCTTGTAGCCGCGCACTTTGGCCAGCGGGAGCTTCGCGAAGAGGTCGCGCAGGAGGTCCAGCAGGCCGACGTAGGTGGCGGGATTGGAGCGCGGGCTGCGCCCGATGGGTTCCTGGTCCACGAGCACGAGGCGGGAGAAATGGTCCATGCCGTCGATCCCCTTGTGCTTGCCGGGAATGGCCTTCGCGCCATTGAGCTTTCGCGCGGCGGCGGCGGCGAGAATATCGTTCACGAGCGTGCTCTTGCCCGAGCCGCTCACGCCGGTGACACAGGTAAGAAGTCCGACCGGGAAGGAGACATTGATGCCTCGCAGGTTGTGCTGGCGCGCCTCGCGCACCGTGATCCAGGCACCGTCCACCGGGAGCTTCGTGGCAAAGTCCTTCATCACGCTCGCGGTTCCGGCGAGGAAGGGGCCGGTGCGGGAACGCGAAAGCGGCAGGGCGCAGCACTCCCGGGGCGTCCCCTGGAATAGAAGTTGCCCTCCCTCGGTGCCCGCCTCGGGGCCCAGTTCGATGAGCTCATCGGCGGCGAGCATCGTCTCCTCGTCGTGCTCGACCACGATCACGGTGTTGCCGCGATCGCGAAGGGTCCGTAGCTGGCCCAGCAGGCGCTCGTTGTCGGACGGGTGCAGGCCGATGCTCGGCTCGTCGAGCACGTAGATGACGCCGATCAGGCCCATGCCGAGCTGCGTCGCCAGGCGCACGCGCTGGGCCTCGCCGCCGGAGAGCGTGGCATAGTCGCGGTTGAGCGTCAGGTAACCCAGGCCGGTATCCAGGAGGAAGCGCAGCCGTTGCTCGATGCCGACGACCACCTCGCGCAACGCCTCCTGCTTCGCATAATTCTCCAGCCACCCCAGCGCGTGGGCATGAGCCGTGGATACATCCATCGCCATGAAGTCCGGGAAGCTCAGCTTCGCTGACGGTGCGCTTCCGTCGGACAGTGGACAGTCAACAGCCGTGGCAGCGAGAAACACAGCTGAGCTGCGAGCGCTCATCCGCGCCCCGCCGCACTCCGGGCAATCGGTGCTCACCATAAACGTGGAGAGGCGGGCGCGGAAGCCCTCGCTGTCGGTGTTGCGGTAACTGTTCTCAAGATCGGCGATCACACCGTCGAAGGTCATGCTGCGAGGCTCGCGTATGCGACGCAGCTTGAAGGCGAAGAGGCGATCCCCCGCCCCGTGCAGGATGGCGTGCCGCGTCGCTTCGGGCAGTTCGCGCCAGGGTTTCTCGGCATCGAAGGGCAACTGCTCGACGAGCTGCCGCAGCAGGGCGTTATGCTTGATGATGAGATTTTTTCCGCCGATGCGCCAGGGCTTGAGCGCGCCTTCCCGCACCGATTTGGCGGGATCGGGTATCAGAAGCTCGGGCACGAAACTCATCTTCCGGCCCAGGCCGCCGCAGGCGGGACAGGCCCCCTCGGTGTGGTTGAAGGAGAAATGGCGCGGCGTGAGCTTTTCGAAGACATCGCCGCAGGTTTCGCATGCCAGATGCTGACTGAGCCAGAGAGGACGCCAGGGCGAATCGGGCGTTCGCTGGGAAATGACGAGGGCTCGGTCGTGGCCTTCCCTAAAAGCCAGCTCAAGGGAATCCGCGAGCCGCGAGCGCTGATCGACGGTGGCGACGAGGCGGTCCACCACGAGCTCGACCTCAATCGCCTTGGCACCCTGCCCCAGCGGAACCAGATGAGGATCGTCGAGATCCTTTATCTCGCCATCCAGCCGCACGCGCTGAAATCCACGCTGCCGGATGCGGGGCAGTTCCTCGCGCAGCACGCTCGGCTTGGCAACCATGAGCGGCGCAAGAATCATCAGGCGCTCCGCCGCACAGGCCGCCAGTACGCGCTGCACATTGTCGTCCAGGGAACGCCGCATCACCAAGCCGCCATCCTTCGGGCAGCGCTGTTCCCCGGCCAGGGCCCAAAGCAGTTGGGCGTAATCCGAGATCTCGGTGGCGGTCGCGATGGTGCTTCGCGGCGAGTTGCCCCCTGTGCGCTGCTCGATGGCAAGGACCGGCGACAAGCCGTGGATGAAATCGACATCGGGCCGCTTCAACTGGTCGAGCACCTGGCGGGCCTGGGTAGAGAGGCTCTCCATGTATTTGCGGTAGCCCTCGGCATAGAGCGTATCGAAGGCGAGCGACGACTTGCCGGAACCGCTCGGACCCGTGATCACCACCAGCTTCCCCCGAGGGATGCGCAACTCGAGGTTCTTCAAATTGTGCTCCCGAGCGCCTTTGATGTGAATATGTGTCGCGGACTGCATGAACGGGAAAACCTACCGTAGTGAAGCTCATCGAACATCCAATCGCGAATATCTCAGGTCATTGGGGGTCGTTTCTATCGCCAGCCATTTGCATAATTAACTCTTGCCGATTACGAGAAGCTCGGTTCCCTGAGTCGCACTGCCCCCCTGCGGTTAGAGATTCTTATCTTTCTCATAACTTTGCCACCTCCCAAAAGAGGCCAACCGCTTCTCAACCCAATATGAAGTCATCCAGATCCCACTGCCAATGTTCATGGCGGGCCAACGCCATCGTTGTCGTATGCGCTGTCGCCATCGCGTCAGCTCTGCCGGTCAAGGCTTTTCAATTCTCCTCGGGAGACCTGAAAGGCAGCTTCGATACAACCCTGTCCTTCGGAGGCCTCTATCGTTTGAGCGATCCCAGCCCGTCGTTCTATGGGGCATCCAGCTCGTTCAATGGGATACCCGGGCTGCAAACCTCCGAAAACACCGACGACGGCAATCTGAACTTCCCTAAGGGCGTCATTTCGCAGATGGCAAAGACCAGCCATGAACTTGAGCTGCGCTACCACGATGTGGGCGGGCTCGTCCGCGGCTACGCCTTTTATGACACGCAAGTCATGGACCACTTCCAGGGTCGCACTCCACTCAGCGATGACGCGATCCGTCGCGTGGGCCGCGGGGTCGAGTTGTTGGACCTGTACGCTTTCGCCAAGGTTGAGCTGGCGGGCAAACCGATCGACATCCGCCTCGGACGCCAAGTGCTAAGCCTGGGCGAGAGCACCTTCATCCCCAACGGAATCAACGTCGTCAATTCCGTCGATCTCGCCAAGCTGCGCATACCCGGCGCCGAGCTGAAGGAAGCCCTGCTGCCCGTCAACATGCTCAAGATCTCGGTGCCCGTGACCGACCGGCTCACGCTCGAGCCCTACTGGCTGCTCGAATTCCGCCGCAATGAGATCGAGCCGGCCGGCACCTATTTCTCGACGAACGACTTCGCGTCCCGCGGCGGCCAAAAAGTGATGCTCGGCTTCGGCGGGCTTGCCGATTCCGGCACCTTGGGCGCGATCCCGCGCGGCGCCGATCGCGATTCCCAACGCTACAACCAGGGAGGCATCTCAGCCCGTCTGCAAATGCCCGAGCTTAACGACACCGAATTCGGTTTCTATTATGCCCGCTATAACAGCCGCTCACCGGTCGTCAGCGCGATAACCCCGACAACCGCCATCAATTCCAATCTCACCGGGCCGCTGACGGCGGTCTTCATGAGAGCCGGCATGCCCGCCGCCCAGGCGGCGGCACAGGCAACCGCGGTCTTCGGGGCCATCGTCACGGCCCAGACCAATCCCTCCGCGCTGACTCCCACACAGGCCGCCACCCTGGCATCGCCCAGCATCCAGGCCGCGATCAACGGAGCGAAATCGATCGCCCTCCTCACCGCAGCCGCCACCGGTCGCTACTTCGT
>JBAZHQ010000423.1:0-1727 GCA_041652235.1 Opitutaceae bacterium
CATCGCCAAGGACTCCTTCGAACACATGACCGGACGGAGCTTCAAGCGGATCCTCGTGGTCGGCGGTGGTTCCCGAAATCGCCTCATGTGCCAGGCCACGGCAGACGAGACAGACCTGCCCGTGGTTTCCTTCAACCTTGAGGGCACGACCGTGGGCAACATGGCTCGCCAGCTCATCTCCCAGGGCGAGGTCGAAGATCTCGCGACCTTCCGCAAGCTATATGGCCCCACCCTAAAACAGACGGTTTATTCCCCGCGTTCGAAATGAACCTAAGGCCTAAAAATCCTACCAATCAATTCAGATTGAACAGAAGGCAACGAAGGTAACGAATAACCAAGGCAAGTAATGAATGAAAGACTTCGATCCATTCTCGCGCGGAGATGCAGAGACGAGGAGATGCATTTTTCAACACGGAGGCCACGGAGAGCACGGAGTATGAAACTCCCGATCCATGTTTATAGTGGATCGATCCTTTGCGCTCTTTGCGACTCTGCGCGATAACCCTGATCGGTTCCGGATTTAGAAGCTCATGAAAACTTCTGAGAGTAAAATGCACGATACAGATAGGAATACCCCTGTCGTCTTTAGGGCATCCACCGGTTTTGTTAGTGGTTCGATCTCTTTTTGTACTACAGTGTTCTCAATTCCTCTCAGCCTGAGAGGAATTCCAAACGAGCGACAGAATTGCCTCGTGGGTTTTCCCGATAGCCGAAAGCCGATGGCCGACAGCCAAGATTCGTCTGAACTTAAAGCTTATAACTTACATCTTATAGCCTCTTTGGTTGCGGCTCCGCCGCGCTATGCCTCTTTGTGACCATTCTTCCATGAGTCCAACCAACCGAGTTCTTCCGGGTCCCAACCGTCAGGTGAAACTCATGGCGACCTGCCTGTGCGACGCGTTCTTCGACGATGTCGCCAAGGCCACCGTCGAGGTTCTTGAGCACCTGGGCTGCAAGATCGACTTTCCCGAGTGCCAGACTTGCTGCGGCCAGCCGGCCTTCAATAGCGGCGATTGGGCCTCATCGCGCCGGGTCCTGCGCCATGCCGTGTCCGCCTTTGCCGGCGAAGAGCCGGTGGTGACGCCTTCAAGTTCCTGCGCGGCGATGCTGTTTCACGGCTCACACCTGGCCTTCGAAAAAGAAGCCGATCTTCCGCAGGTGCAGCAGTTGGGGCTCCGCACCTGGGAGCTCGCCGATTTCATTGTCAACGCACTGGGCGTTAGCGCCTGGCCGGGACGTTTCGATGCTGCTATCGCCTTCCACCGCTCCTGTCACACTCGGGGTTCGAAAAGCGCGGAGGCGGCTGCCCAGCTGATGGGTTCGATACCGGGCATCAAGCTCGTCGAGTTTGGCGAAAAGGAACAATGCTGCGGCTTCGGCGGCACCTTCTCCGTCACCTTCCCGAATGTCTCGAAGGCGATGGGCACGCTGAAGCTCGAGCACCTCGAAGCATCGCACCCCGACCTCATCGTCTCGCTCGACTCCAGTTGCCTTATGCATCTGGAGGGCCTCGCGAAAAAGGCGGGCAAGCCGATCAAGTCGATGCATCTCGCCCAGGTGCTCCGCCAGTCCCTGGTAAATGGGGGGCTCATCGCGCCATGAAGCAGCAACCCATAGACCAGTTTGCCGCAAAACTCTCGGCCGAGAGGCGCGCCGCCGTGTACGATGGCACCAAGTCCGGCCACGAAAGGCGCACGCAGGTTCTTTTCAGCCAGTTCGAGAATCCC
>JBAZHQ010000423.1:1737-3931 GCA_041652235.1 Opitutaceae bacterium
CACCTACCTCGAACAGGCCGAAGCGCGCCTGCAGGCCAACGGCGCCCAGGTTCACTGGGCCGCAGACGCCGGCGAAGCCTGCCGGCAGGTGCTCGAAATCATGCGCGCCCGAAAGGCCACGCGGATCGTCAAGGCCAAGACGATGGTGAGCGAGGAGATCGAGCTGGCCCCGTTCCTGGAGAAGGAAGGGATCGAATGCCTGGAGACGGACCTCGGCGAATTCATCGTGCAGATCGATCACGACACCCCGAGCCACATCGTGAAGCCGATCATCCACAAGAATCGCCGCGAGATCGCGACCTCCTTCGAGAAGAATGGCCTCGGAGCCTACAACGACGACCCCGCCACGATCACGATGCGGGCCCGGAAATTCCTGCGCCCGAAGTATCTCGCTGCCGACGTGGGCATCACTGGCGCCAATTTCATCTCCGCCGAGAGCGGACGGCTTGCGATCGTCACCAACGAAGGCAATTCGCGCTTCTGCCTCGCCGCTCCGAAGGTTCACATCGCCCTGGTCGGCATCGAGAAACTCGTGCCGCGCGATCGCGACCTCGCCCTGTTCCTCAACCTGCTCGCCCGCTCGGGCACCGGCCAGTCTCTCACCGTTTACACAGAATTCATCTCGGGACCCCGCTCGGCGAACCAACCCGACGGCCCTGAGGAAATGCATGTGATCTTCGTAGACAATGGCCGCAGCCGGGTGCTCGCGAGCGAATGCCGCGCGATTCTGCGCTGCATCCGTTGCGGCGCCTGCCTCAACGTCTGCCCCGTTTATCGCCAGACGAGCGGACACGCCTATCGCAGCGTTTATCCCGGTCCGGTGGGCGCGGTGCTCTCGCCGCTTTTGGCTGGGGATAAGTTCCCGGAGCTGGCCGACCTACCCAAGGCATCGAGCCTATGCGGCGCCTGCAACGAAGTCTGCCCGGTGAACATTCCCATTCCCGATCTGCTCCTGCGTCTGCGCGACCGAGCCAAGCGCGAGGGGAGTAAAGTCGCCTCCGCAGCCGTTCCGCCCCTCGGGGCCTGGTCCATTCTCGCCTCGCAACCCCGCGCCTGGAAGACCTCCCTTGCCCTCGGCGGTTTGGCGGAGAAGGTTCCGACGGTCCTGATGCCTGCTGCGGCGAAAACGTGGATCGACAGCCACGGTCTCCCGGCCTGGCGCGGGGGAAAATTTCGCGAATGGATGAAAGGGAGGAAATCATGAACGAAGCGCGCAACGCCATTTTACAGCGGGTCAAACAAGCCCTCGCCCCGCTTGCGACGCGTGCCGCGTATCCGGAATATTCGGACGACATCCTCGTTCGATCGGATGCGAAGCATGGCGGCGATCTCTGGACCCTGTTCTCCGAGCGCCTCAAGGGAGTCAGCGGAAAGCCGTTCTCGGACGCGAACGAACTGGTGAGCTGGCTGGAGTCGCAGGGACACAAGCACGGCTATTGCGACCCGGCTCTTCTGGCCAGACTGGCGCCCGCCTTTGCGGGACGCCTCGAAATTGAGACGCAGTTCGCCCGTTCCCGGATCGACGACTACGCCTTTGGCATCACTCAGGCCGCGGGAGCGATTGCCGAGACCGGCACGCTCATCCTGAAGGACGCCACGACCTCCTCGCGCCTGGCCGCGCTCGCCCCCTGGGTGCACATCGCGGTCCTCTCCCGTGAGACGATCCACCCCGACCTCGCTGCAGCAGTAGCGGCCCTCGGCAACGACCCGAATATCATCTGGTGCACCGGCCCCTCGAAGACCGCCGACGTCGAAGGCATCCTCATCGAAGGCGTCCACGGCCCCGGCTGCCAGATCGCGCTGCTGGTGTAGGGTGGGTGTGCGGGGTCTGGAGTGAGTTCAGGTGCCGTTCGTGAGCGGAGGTGAAGGATTTGAACACGGAGAGCACGGTGGTCATGGAGAGATCGACCGGAGGCGACTTCCCGAATGTAGGAGCTTGCTTGCAGGCGATCCTCTGATGCGGATTACGATCAATCGCTTGTAAACAAGCTCCTACATCATGAGCCAATTCCTCTCCTGATCTTTGATTGCTACGGAGCAGCCATAGGATCTTTGTGAACTCACATCCGAATCATCAGCGTGCGCAGAGCGTACTCAAGGGAGGAAGAAATCTATGAACAAGGCTGACACCATCACGAGCCGTGACGGACGCGAAACCATCACGGCGGAAGAGTTCGACCGTTGGGTGCGAGCT
>JBAZHQ010000424.1:0-3914 GCA_041652235.1 Opitutaceae bacterium
GCGGAATTCGCGTGTAGTAGGCCACTCTCTGGCTGCCTCCCTCGATCCAGTCCTTGTCGTAGCCTTCGAGCTGATACTTGAAGCGCACGCGGTCGGGGACGAGAAGACTGAGCGCGGTATAGTGAAACTCGATTTTTTCGAGGCCGGGCTGGAGGACCAGATAGTGCAGGCCGGACAGGGAATCTCCGTTGACGACAACCTTCTCCAACACGACAGGCGGCGGGAGAGTGTTTTGCCTGATGCGGCGCGGATCTATTGAAACCATTCCCCTCCTCGTGGGGAACCACAGAGCGCCGTTGCTCTGCTTCCAGCCGGCGGGCTGGTACTCATTCAGGCACTCTTCGCTTCGCATTCCGTCGGCGGTTGTGAAGACCCTGCATTGGAGGGATCTGATGCGCCCGGCGTCCAGATTCTCGAAGTCCAGGCCGCGCACGCGGAACAATCCGCGCGGACTGCTCATCCACAGATCGTTCGAATTGTCTATCAGCACGGAGTAGATCTGGTTGGTGAGCAGCCCCTCCTTGGTTGTATATGCCGTGAACTTCCCGTTGCGGAAGCGGGTGAGTCCTCCGCGTCGCGAGCTGATCCAGAAGGTTCCCTGGCCGTCATGGGTGATGCCTTCGAGGTAATGGTCCGCCATGCCTGGGGACACGACCGTATGAAAATACTTCGGGCTCTGCGGATTCTGTTCATACCAAGCTTTTCTTTCTTCGAGGCCGGCGGGTGTTGTATAACGGGTGATATCCCCATCCTTCACGCGCCACAAACCGTCAAAACCCGCCATCCACAGCGTGCCATCATTCTCCCGGTAGATGGAGACGATCATGAAGGGAACGGTAAGGGGGGAACCGTCGCGCAAGAGATAGGGAGTGGTCCGGCCGTCCTTCCAGCGACACAAGCTATTCAGATTCCCAAAGCAGAGAATCATGCTCTCATCGTCTTCGGTAATTGCCGATATCCATTGAGAGGGTACTCCCTGGTCGGGGCCGAATTGGCTGACTTTGCCATCCTTGATCCGGGTCAATAGGCTGCTTTGGCCGAGCCAGAGACTGCCATCGCGGGCGATATACGGCGGGCCGCCGTTTGCGGAGGGGTAGGACGTTATTTTTCCGTCCTTGAGCTGCGTGATTCCTATTTGAACGATGCCGTTAATAATATACATGCTGCCGTCCGCCCCTTCGATTGCCGATGCCGCCACATTTGACGCCAATCTCTCATCCGCAGTCCACGATGTCACGCTGATGTCCTTGAAACGATGCAGCCCGTCACTGGTGCCAATCCAAAGGCTGCCTTCCTTGTCCTCAAATAGGGTCTGCACACCATCGAGATTGATTTGATCGGCACTTGTGAAGGGCTTCTTTGTCCCGGCGGATATGCGGATGATTCCAGTGGAGATTCCGACCCAGAGGTTGCCATCGCGGTCCTCGCACAAGGCCGTGATATATCCGCCAAGGAGATCGTTGTCTTTGGCAAGGGGAATCAGTTCTCCCTCTTTCCAGCAAAAAAGCCCCAGGGTTGTTCCGATCCAGACCTCGCCATGGCTGCCGGCCAGGATTGCCGTCGAGCGTGTGCCCGGAATCGGGATGGTGATCCGTTTGTCACCATCGATACACTCGACCCATTCCGTGGCACCCACCCAGAGCCTGCCCTGGACATCTTCCGTAAGAACCGCGTTCCCTATGTTCACGGTTGGAATAGCGACCAGCTCCTGCTCGCCTTGGATTTGGAAAAGGCCGCTCGCTGTCCCTATTTTCAGGGAGCCATTCCGATCGACGAGCACGGATAGAACTCTCAGGTTAGCGGTGGAGAGATAGACGATGCTCGCCGCGTCGTTCTTCAGCTGACGGACGCCTGTGGTGGTGCCGATCCATAGGGAATTATCGGCGGCAGGCCACAAGGAGCTGATATTTTCGCGCCGCGTCGGATCATCCGAGAAAGTGGGGATAACAGTGAAGCGCACACCGTCGAAGCGAACCAAACCGGCGGGCGTGCCGAGCCAGAGATATCCGTCGGAAGTCTGGTTGATTGCCTGCACCGTGCTCGCTTGCAGTCCATCGCGCTGCAGCCATACATCGTGTGCGAACTGGGAAACGGGCACGTGGCTATCCAGTCCGAAAGTCTGGGATGCGGGGACAAGAACAGCCAGAAAAAGAAGGAGGCGCGCAAAGCAGGTGCGGGAACGGATCGGCACTAGTACCGACTCGGCTGTCCGACTGCTGTAATGTGCTGCCATGACGTGATCACAGGCATCTTCAGGGCAGAAGGAAAGGCAATATGACAAACGATCTTTACTGAGAGGGGTGGGTACCTTTGCTACCGTCTGCGTGCGGTTGCAATTGTCTGCCGATACGATCAGACCAAGCGGGTAACGCGAACGAACGACCATGAAATCCTATCGTAAAGAACTCTGGTTTGAAGTGCCGTCACGGCGCGCCTTCATGAACATCACTCCCCAGGTTGAAGAGGCATTGCGGGAGAGCGGTGTGAAGGAAGGCCTTGTGCTTGTGAACGCGATGCACATCTCGGCCTCCGTTTTCATCAACGACGACGAGTCCGGCCTGCATGCCGACTTTGAAAAATGGCTGGAGAGGCTCGCGCCGGAAAAGCCCCATGCCCAGTACGCGCACAATCGAGGCGAGGACAATGCCGACGCGCATCTGAAACGCACCATCATGGGCCGGGAGACCGTGGTCGCGGTGACGAAGGGCGCGCTGGATTTCGGCCCATGGGAGCAGATCTTCTATGGTGAATTCGACGGTCTCCGCAGGAAACGCGTCCTCGTTAAAATCATCGGCGAGTGAGCGTTTGGGGATCACCGAGGTGGAGCTATCACCCTCTTTGGAACCACAAGTGCAACCCGAAGACTTCTGTGTCGTGCTCACGCCAGCAGGAATCAACAATCAGCGAGCGGCCTGACCCAAAGGATTGCGTCCAGTTACTATATCATTATTGTGTCCCTAAAATATGAAACCTTTCATTCTCCTCTGTATCGTCGGCGCAGTCTCGTTATGCCATGCGGCTGGCTATCGCATCGCACTGCTGACAGACGACACAAGCAAAGTGTTCTGGAAATACGTGTACACGGGAGCAGCCAAGGCGCAGTTGGAATTGCGGAACGCTGGTACAGATGTCGTTCTTACTTGGGATGGTCCCGAGAATGATACCGACCAGATGATGCAGAGTAGAATACTCGAAAGGACAATCGCGGATAAAGTCTCCGGAATCATCCTTTCCCCCTCCAACGTGAGAACTTTCGTCAGGCACGTGGAAGAGGCGCACAAGATGGGGATTCCGGTTGTTGTGATCAACGCGGGCCTTGGCTCAGCCGGTCAAGTGAGTTTTATTTCTACGAATAATTACATGGGTGGCGTGCTTGCCGCCCGAAAACTAGGTTCGATCATGAAGGGCAAAGGCAATGTCGTTGTGTTTCGCTGGCTTGCCGGTAACGCCGCATCGAGTGCTCGAGAGGCTGGATTTATTGACGCCATCAAGGGGCAATTTCCGGATTTAAAGGTGCTCAGCGAGAATCAGAGCGCAGGTGGAACCTATGTATCCTCTCGTAAGGCCGCTTCCGACCTCGTCAAGAAATTCGGCGCGGAGACGAATGCCTTCTTCACCCCCACGCAAGTCACCACGGAAACGATGGTGTTGGCGTTGCGCGAGGAGGGTCGTGGCAAGGGAAAGCCCATCTTGATCGGGTTCGACAGCAGCGAAATGCTGGTTGCGGCTTTACGGGAAGGGGACATCCAGGCGCTCGTTGTTCAGAATCCGGTGCGGATGGGCTATTTGGCCCTCAAGATGCTAGTCACACACCTGCAGGGCGGCCAGATTGAGACGGAAGTGGACACTGGATGCACTGTAGTGAGTCTGGACAACATCGATAAGCCCATGGTGAAAGAGCTCCTAAACCCCAC
>JBAZHQ010000425.1:0-3880 GCA_041652235.1 Opitutaceae bacterium
AACATCGCAATCGATGAAAAATCGCCGTACACCAGAGGCCACTGCGAGCGCGTGCCGGTGCTCACCATGCTGCTAGCGGAAGCAGTCAGCGCCACCGAGGAAGGTCCGCTCAAGGACTTCCGCCTGACCGATAAAGACCGGCAAGAGCTGAAAATCGCAGCCCTGCTGCACGACTGCGGCAAGGTCACCACCCCGGTGCATGTGGTGGACAAGGCCACCAAGCTGCACACCCTGTTCGACCGCATCCACCTGGTGGACGCCCGCTTCGAAGTGCTGAAGCGCGATGCGGAAATCGATATGCTGCGCCAGAAACTCAAAACCACCGAACAAAACGCACTTGCCGAACTGGAGCGGACCTGCCAGCAACGCATCCGCCAGCTCGACGACGACCGCGATTTCCTGCGCAGAAGCAATATCGGCAGCGAATTCATGCCGCCGGAACAGCAACTGCGGGTTGAAGACATCGCCCGCTATGCCTGGGTCAACGAGAAGGGGGAAACCGCGCCTTTCCTCTCGGAAGAAGAAGCCAGCAATCTGAAAATCGCCAGAGGCACGCTGAACGACGAAGAACGGCAAGTCATCAACAACCACGTCACCACCACGATTAAAATGCTGGAGGCCCTGCCTTGGCCCAGGCACCTCAGGCGCGTGCCGGAATATGCCGGCGGCCACCACGAACGCATGGATGGCAAAGGCTACCCGAACGGATTGATACGCGAGCAGATGTCAACCCAGGCGCGAACCATGGCCATCGCCGACATCTTCGAAGCGCTCACCGCGCGCGACCGCCCCTACAAGCACGGCAAAACCCTGACCGAGTCGCTGCGGATACTCGGATTGATGAAGCTGGACAAGCATGTCGACCCTGACCTGTTCGATGTCTTTATCAGAGAAAAGGTGTATCTGAAGTATGCAAAGCAGTTTCTGGATACTGAACAAATCGACGACGTGGATGTTACGAAGATTCCTGGGTTTGTCGCCTGATGCGCAATGTGCCGAAAAACGTCACATTGTACTGAATTTCGGCACCACCTCTGTAGCAGCAATCCAAGTCTTCAGCCGCAATATGGTGCCCCCGCCATAAAACGAGGACTCCAAACCCGACCGATCAAACTGGCACGCTGATTGCGTAGGTAATACCAGACACTACCAAGTGTTGCAGTCTAATTCATTCAACAAGGAGTTCAACATGAAAAAAGTCCAACAAGGCTTTACCCTGATCGAACTGATGATCGTGATCGCGATTATCGGCATTTTGGCTGCGGTCGCATTGCCGGCCTACCAGGACTACACCATCCGCGCAAAGGTCAGTGAAGTCGTATTGGCCGCCACAGCGGGCAAAGTCCCTGTCGCCGAATTTTTCCAGACCAAGGGTAAAATGCCTTCAACTGCCTCTATAGGATTTGACACGGCATCAGCCAAAGTCGCATCAGTCACATGGACAGGCACCAGCTCCACTGAAGGTGAAATTCGCGCTATTGCCCAAGCCATCAAGGCAACCGACGTAGATACTAAGTATGTTTCTTTGACCGGCACCGGCGACACCAATACCGGCACGGTAAATTGGGTTTGTGGCGGCACCATCGCTCAGAAATATCTGCCCGCCAGCTGCAAGTAATCTCTGAAGTTTGTTGTCCCTAGGCGCCCCACAAATGTGGGGCGCTTTTTGCTTTATTCAAAGAGCACGGGGCTCAGCTCGCCTTCCTCAAACAGGCATGGCCATCAGTGAAACGCCTTCCCTTGTACACTAGTTTCTGGTTTGTCGTTACTTGGTCAGCGCTTGCTATCGCGATCTACTGGCCTGGCCTTGGGGGCGCCTTCTTTTTTGACGATGAGGCGAATATTCTCCGGCGTGCGGGCCTGCGTATGGAACGCCTCTCTTTCGAATCTCTCTGGCTGGCACTATCAAGTGGCATTTCCGGCCCATCTGGCCGACCCGTCAGCCAACTCAGTTTTGCACTAAACTATTTTTTCGGCGGCTTTGATCCTTTTGCTTTCAAGCTGACCAATGTTGTGATCCATTGGCTGAATGGCATTTTGATATTTATTCTGGCGGAGAAGTTAATCTCCGCAGTTTTTCCAAAACAGGGTTATAGAAACAACTGGCTATATGCTGGAGCCGTAGCGCTTGCGTGGGGGCTTCATCCCATACAACTCACGTCGGTGTTGTATGTTGTGCAGCGAATGACCAGCCTTTCCGCCTTCTTTTTGCTCCTGGCGTTCTTGCTCCATGTTAGTGCACGCCAGCGACCGGCCCTGGGGAAATCCGGCATCTTGTTGTTAGCCATGGCATGGGCGATTTGTTGGCCTTTATCCATTTTCAGCAAGGAAACCGGGGTATTGTTTCCAGTGTTTGTTGCGGCATATGAGCTGATACTCCGTCGCAGCACGCATGGCGGCTTGGACAGGCCAGGGCGAGCTTCTCTTTTTTTGTTGCTTGCAACAATCATCATTTCTACTCTCTACCTTCTTTCCCCCAAGGCGGGCTGGCTCTTGGCGGGATATGAAAATCGCTCCTTCACGCTGACTGAACGCCTGCTAACTGAAACGCGGGTTATTTGGGCATATCTGGGGCTGATTCTAACCTCCCGGTTTGAAGCGTTTGCCCTGTATCACGACGATATCGCCCTATCCACCGGATTGCTGACCCCTTGGACAACACTCCCCGCACTTGCCGGTTTGATGGGGGTGCTGGCGGCAGTTTGGATGACGAGAAAACGGTTCCCCCTCATTGCCTTCGGTGGCGCTATTTTTTTTATTGGACACAGCCTGGAATCAACGGTGTTACCGTTAGAAATTGCGCATGAGCATCGGAATTATCTCCCGCTTTTCGGTGTGTGCCTTTCCCTGGCCGGCTTATCAGCACAACTGCTGGAAAAGGCAGAGAAACAAAAAACGATCATCTTTGTGCTATGTGCGTCCGCGATTGTCTACCTTGGCTTTGTGACGGGTCTGCGTGCCCACTTGTATGGCGATGAAGGGCGGCGCACACAAATTGAGGCACAACATCATCCGGATTCGGCGAGAACAATCTATGCGGCAGCGGTGGAATTGGACGAAGTGTTTAATGCAAACAGAGGCAATCAGTTTGCTTATGTGCTTGCGCGCAACCACTATCAACGCGTCGGCGAACTGGATCCAAACTTCAAAATGGGGTTTTTGGGGTTAATACATCTTGACTGCATGCTAGGCAAGACACCTGACAAAAAATCGATTGACGAATTGGCCCGCCGGTTGCGCGATACGCTATTCATGCCTACTGACCGAACCCTTTTGTTTAGCGTGGTTGAAATGTCGATTTCGGGTACGATTTGTCTCGCCAGACACGATGTGGGCCAACTCTTTGAAGCCGCGCTCGCCAACCCGAGTGCGGCATCTGTGCGGACGATTTTACACACGTGGCACGCTGAATACCTTTCGCATGAGAACAATCCTCCTGCGGTTCTGGATGCATTGGGCGGTAGCAAAGCGTCCAGTAAGTAGGCAACTCGACCTCACGCCCTTTTGAACCAGATCATCTCGATTGCGCACTCGGCAACGGGCGTTAAGGTTTGATCCATCTCGTCGTCAGCCATTTCCCGATAAAAATCCTTCTGAAGTACGAGCCGTTCTAGTTTGAGAGCCCCGGAAAACTCTTTTGCCAAATCCAATACGTTGATAGATTGCGGCAGTGTCGGAGTGGGTTCGCACAAGGTGAAACTCCACTTGTGGTCGGGGTTGAATCTGCTCGGCCAGTAGTAATGCTCATAAAGATACTCATCCGGAACGGTAATGATCAAATAACCGCCGGGTTTAAGTATTCTGATCCAGTTTCTCAGCGCGACCCTCACGTCTACCATATGCTCCAGACAATGACTGGAGTGAACGAAGTCGAAATATT
>JBAZHQ010000426.1:0-2647 GCA_041652235.1 Opitutaceae bacterium
CCGGCTCGGTTTTCAGGGGCTCGGTTAATTGTGCAACGGGCTGCTGCACAATTACCGTCTCCGGCCATGCCTCGGCGAAGGCGCGCATGTATTTGAGATTGCGCGGGGAAAAACCTTGCTGGCCAGGAAACTCTCGCTGGAGATCGGCCGAAAGTCTATCGATTACCTTGGTGCCCCAGCCCTCCTGCCGCTGGCGATTGAGGATCAGTCGGCCAATGTCCCAGTAGAGAGCCAGCAATTCCCGGTTGGCCGCCAGCCCCGCCTTGATACGCGCTGCTTGCACCCTTGCCTTGATCTCAGCAAGCAATGGCGCGTAGTCCGTCGGCAAGACTGCGGCGGCCTTGGATGATTTTTGGAGGCGCTTGGTCATGCGGCTAAAGAGCCTCTGTGAACAATCCGGTGGCGGGTTGCTCGGCAAGCTGGTCTTCAGTGTAGACGTGGGGCATGGAGGTCTTGCATGTCAGGCTTTGAAGGCGGCGCGTGCGCAGCGTTTAATTTCTCCGGGTAATCCCGCTTCCAACATTCGGGCAACGGAACTCTGGCTCTTGAAGTAATTCGCGTAGGTCAGTTCGTGTCCCTCACGTCGTGAGTATCGCCGAGCCTCTTTTTTGAAGGCCGCGATGATGTGGTCAATGCATGTCTTCGTAAGTTTGCGCCAGAGATTGAAGCATGTCGGATAATAATCCTTCCACTGTCCGTGGAATTGCGCCGTTAAGTCCTGCTCGCCCCATTTCGCTCCGACTTCAGTCAAGGCACGAACCACCAAACTGAACAGGGCGAAATACTCGTAGGACCTGAGATTTCTAATGTAAACCTTGCCTTTCGACAATTCGCTCCGACTTTCCCACAACGCTACGTCGAGAAGGTAAAGCTGGAACACCAATTCAGCCGGAGTTTCGCGGATACTATCGTAAAGCTCTCCCTCGAAGAGTTCGGCCACGTTCTTCGCAACAGCCGGGCCTAAGCGAGGCTTCGACCAGTGGAAGCTCGAAATCAACTGGGTGTGCCACTTGATGCTTGTACCATACTGGATGCCAACGCTGCGCAATTCACGGCTGCGTTGCTTCCACTCGCGGTCGCGCCGCTCGTAAAAGAAGCCCTTGTTACGAAAGAAGCGGAAAAGCCCCAACTGAAAATCATCGTTGGAAGCCAAGTCCCAACTTTTGATTGGATTTTGCTGATTGCTACGCACCGCGATCTTGCCGATGACTTCTTTCCGCCGCTGAATTTTCTCCTCCAGCCCGTCACCACGGGGCGGCTCAATCTCAATCACGCGGACCATTACGCGCGCATTTTGCGACGGATTGGGCACATCGCGGATGCTGTGGAGCGTCTGCGAACCATTCACCACGCGCGGGTTCTCCAGCGTCAGCACTTTCTGGCCGGGGTCGTAGTGTTGTTTCTCACAGAGCATCGTTATGCCGTTGTTGCTGAATGCGAATTCTTTTGGGTATGTTTTGAAGGTATCGCGAATGGCGCGATTCACTTTCGACCTAGAGATGCTAATGGCGACGCGCACATTGCGGTTGAATAACAGATCGAATGGGTCGCTTTCCATGTAGCGGATGAAGTCGAGCAACCGTGCGAACACGATAGAGGTAGCCACCTCGGTATCGTCTTTGTCGGCTGGAAGCAGCGAGTGAATCGCGTGGAGGCTGATAGGCGGTGTTCGCGGCATCGCGCCGTCAATGTCATCTACCAAACACTGAATCAGGTCGTCCATGTGAAACACCTTAACCGGGATATTTCGTACCTGCTCGAAGTGCGCGTCGTTGCAGCGGTGATTGGTGACGAACATCAACTCAGCTGCGCCGTCATCGTATCGCTCGAAAAGTTGCCGGTATTTTGGCCTCAATTCCTGCTTCACTGCTTTCTCCAGGTAGGCCGCACGGGCGACGCGGTTCTCAAACGCATGCCAGAAGTATTTGATTTCTTGATAGAACGACGGCGGGGCGATCTTGTTGAATTCTTTCGTGAAATTTGTGTTAAGGACGTGATACTGTACGGTCTTGCCGTTGTCCGTGGCGAAGAACAGATCGATCTTTCCGTCCTTCGAGCCATCGGACACGAAAAGGTCACGCGGACTCATGAAGAACAGTTCGGCGAACCAGCGACCAAACGCTTGCGGCTCACCGTCGAGGTGTTTGTTCTGGGTTTCTTTCACACGCCCGAGCATGAACTCGAACAGGTCACTCTTGTCTTGTGTTGGCATTGTATTCTTAACTTTTCTCGTGCCTCGTGTGTCCCAACATCCTGCGCTCTTGAACGCGTTTGCGGATACCGTTTATGGCTTTGCTGAGGCTAGTCCGTTTTGATTGTCCGACGCCGAGTTCCACCGCGAGGGCGACGACGTCTTCTTGCGGCAATGATGCTAGGGTTGAGTCAAAGCCCTGTGGCCCTGATTCTTCGACAGCCTTCAGGATGCGCTGGAAATCCTCTTTGAGTTGATCCTCTGACTTGGTTGACTGCTGGCGAGCACTCTCAGGGGTCGCCTTATGTTTCTTAGGAAGGTTCGGGAATACGGCCCGCAAACGCTTTTCCATCTGGGCCAGTTTTTTGAACGCCACCTGCATGTCGCCTCGTAATGCTTCGATCTCGCTGGCGAGGCGTGTGATTTCTTCGCCGGGGTGTGGAAACTCATTATTCA
>JBAZHQ010000426.1:2657-3880 GCA_041652235.1 Opitutaceae bacterium
TAAACCTTTCGATGTTGTTCCATAGCGATTTGAAATCGTTGACAAACTCGTCAGGGACGCCGCCAGTCGTCACCGCTCTCTTGATTTTGACCCGGTCGTAAATCGGACTTTCGAAGCAGCATATCTTTATGCCAGACTTCTTCGAGAATTGCGCGCAAATGTCCTTCACCGAATCCCAGTAGAATCGCGACTCCTTGGTCATGCCACCGCCGTAGGGCTTCGCCTTGTTCATGAACACCCCAATCTTCGGCACAGGAAGCGGTTCAATCTGCATTTGGAGCATATTCAGGATCAGCGGCACGCCCTTGGCAGCGTAGAAGTCAGGATTGATTGGAATAAGAATCATGTCGCAGACCGACAGCACGGAGTACGAGAGCAAGGTGAACGATGGAGGGCAATCGAAGAGCGCGTAATCGTAGGTCGGTACATTCGCTGACCACGTTATCTTCGAGAGCAACGAGCGCATGAATGTCTGCATCTTGTCACGGGGGATGACATCCAGTGCGAGCCAGTATAGATCTTCGACCGAAGGGACGAAATGATACCGTTCGCTAATCTGATAAATGAACTCGAAGTTCACTCCGAAATCGAAGGAGCCAGGGCGGGTGTATTCCTCAATAGCATGAAATATTGTCTTCTTCTTCTTGTAGGACTTGTCCGCCCAAGACTGGAAGCGCTGAATCAACGAACCATCCTCGTTCAGAGTGATGGCCTGGGTCAGCGACATTTGGGCGTCTAGGTCGAACAGTAGTACGTTAGATGTCCCGAAAGTTGAAAGAATATCTCCTAGACACCATGTGCAGGTGGTCTTGCCGACTCCGCCCTTGAAATTGATGGTGGCGATGGATTTCGGCTCTTTCTTTTCTTTCATGGTTGTTCCTCCTTGGTGTTTACTGCCGTTAGCAGGCATACCTCGTTAGCATAATGTCCTCTATCTGTCGCTGGCTGCCAGAGCCGAGATCGACCATTTTGTTGACGTCAACAAAATGGTCGGCAACGCGGTGCCCAGAGACTTCACAAGCCGTCTTGGCCTTGGAGATTACCGTGTTAAAATTCCGCCATTCATCATAGCCAAGAAGGTATTGAAGATCGCGGGCCAGCCAATATTCGATGCCGCCTTCGGTCTGCTGTGCATGGGCTTCAAAAGTCGTGGTGAGCGTTTGGACGGAATCGGTTTTCATGCGTCGAGAATCTCTGCGGCGTTGTCGGAGGCTGTCTCAGAT
>JBAZHQ010000427.1:0-1502 GCA_041652235.1 Opitutaceae bacterium
GACTAATGCGGGTTTGGGGTCCGATATAACGAGCCATTGTGAAAAGATGTTAGGATTAAGAATCTAGAGCCTAGATTTCGTGGATGAATTAGACGCGGCGGCGCTTGCGTGCGCGGCAGCCATTGTGAGGAACAGGCGTGATATCGATGATCGAATTGATCTCGAGGCCGATCGCCTGCAGACCGCGGATGGCGCTGTCACGGCCGAGACCGGGACCCGAAACGTGGATGGTGATATCCTTCAGACCGTGCGCCATCGCATTGCGAGCGGCATCCTGGGCGACGATCTGGGCCGCATAGGCGGTGGACTTGCGCGAACCGCGGAAGCCGCACTTGCCTGCGCTGGACCATGAGACCACCTGACCGCGGGCGTCAGTGATCGAAACGATGGTGTTGTTGAAAGAAGCCAGAACATTCGCAATGCCCGAGACGACGTTCTTGGAGCCCTTGGCCTTGCGGACCTTGATCTCGCCCAGTTCCTCCTTGAGGAGTTCCTCGGCGGTGGGCTGGCGGGCAACGCCGCCAACGAGCTCAACCGGTTTGGCGGGAGCAGCAGGAGCAGCGGCAGCGGCGCCCTCGGCGGGAGCGGCGGCGCCTTCGGCGGGCTTGGCCCCCTTGGCAGCCTTTTCAGCAGCAGCTTTCGGAGCCTTCTCCTTGGCCGGCTTCTCTGCGGCCGGAGCCTTGTTCTCGGCACCGGGAGCGGCGGGGGCGGCATCCTTCTTGGGAGCCTTTTCTTTCTTGGGAGCGGACTTCTCTTCGGCCATGGTATTAAGAGGTTATTCGACGACAGCTTTGGTGACACCAACGGTCTTGCGGGGACCCTTGCGCGTGCGGGCATTGGTGCTGGTGCGCTGACCGCGGACGGGCAGGCCCTTGCGATGACGGGAACCGCGGTAGCAATTGATCGCCTGAAGGCGCTTCAAATTGCCGGCGATTTCACGGCGGAGATCGCCTTCGACCACCCACTTGTGCTCTGTGATGACGTGGAGGATCTTATTGAGCTGTTCCTCCGAAAGATCCTGAGAGCGCAGGTCGACCGGAATGGCGGCCTCCTTGACGATGACATCGGCCCGCTGGGGACCGATTCCGTAGATATAGCGAAGGGAGAAGGCTACCTTCTTCTTTGCGGGAATTTCTACACCGAGTAGACGAGGCATATGGTTTAGGTGAAAAGTATAAGGATTAGTGAAAAATGAGTGATCAAAAATGGGAAACAACGCAGGTCAGTGCGTCGGCAGGGAATGCACGGGGCCAAGCGCCGAACGAGGAATCGTAAGAACCTCGGGGCCCTTTTCCGTGGTGAGCACCGTGTGCTCGAAGTGAGCCGAGGGAGTTCCGTCCGAAGTGACGACCGTCCATCCGTCGTCGAGTGTCTTCGTGCGGTAGTGGCCGAGATTCACCATGGGCTCGATCGCGAGGGTCATGCCGGGACGAATCTTTTCGCCCGAACCCTTGCGCCCGAAATTGGGAATCTGCGGTTCCTCGTGCATTGCGAGCCCGACC
>JBAZHQ010000427.1:1552-3879 GCA_041652235.1 Opitutaceae bacterium
GCGTTGGAGATATCGCCGATGCGATTTCCCACCAAAGCCTTTGAGATGGCGATCCGAAGAGCCTCCTCGGTGACAGCCAGTAGCTTCTGGCAGTCGGGAGAAATAACCCCCACGGGAACACTGACGGCATTGTCGCCGATGTAACCGTTGTAGGTGACAACGATGTCGATGGCCACAATATCACCATCCTTCAGTATGCGGCGGAACGAGGGAATGCCGTGCACCACCTCGTCGTTGACCGAAATGCAGGTATGGGCCGGATAGCGACGATTGCCGATTTGGTAACCGTAGCAGGCGCTTTTGGCGCCCTGCCGCTTCATCGATTCGATGGCGGCTTCCTCCAGGTCTTGCGTACTGATTCCAGGCCTTACCAGCACCTTCAGATCCTGAAGGACGGTTGCCGCAACCGCACAGGCTTCACGCATGTGAATGATCTGCCGTTCATTTTTGATCGGTATCATCGCGTGAAAACAGCGCCGTCTTCCAGGGATGGAAGACCGAGGTTGCAGTAGTGTTCGAGGACTGCGGATGGCGCATCCGGCGCGACCAGCATGGCATCGAGCGCTTCACAGCGCGTTTCGAGCCACTCATCGAAAACCAAGGCTTGGAGCAGCGTAGCCGGGAACTCCGTCAATAGAAAACCCGCATCAGGTTTGCGCGTCCAAAACCAGCGGCGCAGGGCCGCCAGCCCCGCCTCGCCGGATCGTGATCCGGATGAAGCGCGACGCGAAATCTCCCGCCGCATCAGACTGGCAGGAGAGACGTGCTCAATTTGCAAAGAACCGACCCGATTCATGACGATTTCTGGAACGGAATCCGGTGAACCGAGTACTATGACCTTCCTTCTCGCGGGGTCTGCCGCGAGGGGAAAGAGGTCGGAGCTTGAAAACGCAGCGACCAATGTAAAGCCTTAATTCATGAAGAAGCCCTTGTAGACCCAAATCGCCAGGCCTGTGAGAAACAGACCGGCAGTGGGCCAAATAAGCTTCATCAGTGCATCCTGGCTGAGCGCATCGCCCGTCATTCCCTGCGGAGCGGCGCTGCGAGCACGGAGGCGTCCCTTCTTGAGGAAACCATCATAATGGCGCTGGAGGAGGAAGGTCTCCACCTGCTTCATGGTGTCGAGAATCACGCCCACAGTGATGAGCATGCCCGTGCCGCCAAAGAAGTAGGCAAGGCGCTGGGGAATGTTCATCTCCCAATAGAGAAGATCGGGAAGAACGGCGATGATCGTAAGAAAGACGGAGCCGGCAAGCGTCATGCGGGTCATCACGAAATCGAGGAAGTGCGCGGTGGGCTCCCCGGGACGCACACCGGGAATGTAACCACCGTACTTCTTGAGATCATCGGCGATCTGGATCGGCTTGAACATCACCGCCACCCAGAAATAGCTGAAGAACAGAATCATCATCGTATAGCTGGTGTAGTACATCCAATGGCCCCGTATCAGATTCTGCGATACCTGAATTAAAAACTTGATATTGAAAGCCGCGCCGAGCTGCGAGAGCACCTGTTGGGGGAACATCAGGATGGCACTGGCGAAGATCACAGGCATGACGCCCGAGTAGTTGACCTTCAGCGGGAGGAAGGAGCTCTGCCCTCCCATGACCCGGTTGCCCACCACCCTTTTAGCATATTGCACCGGAATTTTTCGCTGTCCCTGGACCACCATGATGATGCCCATCGTTACAATAATAAAGAAAGCCAGCATGAGCAGACCCTGGGGAAGACCGAGATTGTTGCCCGTGCCGACCGGACGGAAGAACATCTTGTAGGTTTGCTGGGCCGCACCTGGAATATCCTGAAGAATACCGAGCGTGATCAGCAGCGACACACCGTTGCCAATGCCTCGCTGAGTGATCTGTTCGCCAAGCCACATCAGCAGCATCGTCCCGGCCGTCATCAAGATCACGGACGTGGCCAGGAAGTAAGCCTTGTTGACCATCACGATCTGGCCGTAGGTATTGACATCATACCCCGGGAATAGCTGCGCCGGATGCTCAAGAGCCAGAATGAGCAGGGTCCCCTGCACCAGACAGATGAGCACGGTGGCATAGCGGGTGTACTGCGTGAGCTTCTGGCGCCCCACATCCCCCTCTTGGGAGAGGCGGCTTAACTGGGGCACGACCGCAGTCATCAGCTGGAAGATGATCGCAGCGCTGATGTAGGGCATGATGCCCAGTGCGCACACGGCACCCTTAACGAGGGCACCGCCCGTGAACATGTTGTACAGGCCGACAAGAGCGCCGCCGGCACCGGTAGTCTGGTCAGCGAAGAAACGCTGGAGAGGTTGCGGATCGATGCCGGGAAGGGGGATGTGGGCCCCA
>JBAZHQ010000428.1:0-3873 GCA_041652235.1 Opitutaceae bacterium
CAGGGACGGGTCCGGGCGGCGACCGCCAGCCCGTAACTCCCCGGACGCGAGTATCGGTGCACGAAGACCAGGCAGGCTGTGTGCTGTTGTTCGGCGTAGGTCTGAAGAAAACTTGTCAGCTCGCGCAAGCCGTCGCCACTCCATCGGCCGGTCACGTATTGTTCGATATCGCCTGCCGGGATGGGAGCGGTCCGCGGATGTAGGACGATGGACCTGTCTGCCGCCAGCCAGCCGGACAGGGAAATCACAGGGAGGACAATGACGGCGATTCTCCAACGGGAGCGAGTTGCCGGACTGATGAATGCCGCGCCCGGCTGCCACGGGCAGGCGAGGCAAACCGCGACAAACAGGATGAGCGGCAACTGATCGGGAATCAGGTACCGCGCATAGGGCGAGTGATACGCGATGCTCGCCACGGGAATTGTCACAAGCCAGGCGAGCCCGAGCAGCGCCGGGAAGATGGACGCTTGTTTCCGAGCCAGGCACAGGCTGGCGAGCGCCAGCAAACCAAGAGGCCAGCGCCCATAGCCGGCGTAGCAGTTGAGTATTTGCGGCAGCCGACCCCAGCCCTCTGCCAGAGCGTTGCAGAGCTGCGCTCCAAGCCCCGCATCGGAAGGGAGCACGGACAACAGATCATGCCGCATCAGACCTTTGCCCATATCCAGCAGCTCCGGCCCCATAAGCGCGAAGGGAACGACTATCCCGGCCAGCACGAGCAGGGCGTGTCTGTCGAGAAACGGTCGCTTGAACCGCCGGTGCAAAGCGAAAGTGACCAAGCCAAACCACGGCAGGGCGAGCAAGGCCGACACTTTGACTAGACAGGCAATGCCAAACAGGGCGCCGCCCAGCGCAGAGAAGACGATGCGCCGGGCCGCGCGGCCTGTGTCCTGGGCCGCCACGGCGACCGCGGCGAGGGCGACCGCAAGGAACGCGGTGACGATGGGATCGAGCAGCGCCAGCCGCTCATGGAAAACGCTCAGCGGCGAGAGCGCCCACAGCGCCATGCCTATCAAGGCGGCTTGCGTCCCCGCACTGGCCATCAGGACGTAACCGAGAGCGAGCACGGTCACAGTTCCGAACAGCGCTACGGTGCTGCGAGCGGTGACGATGGGATCGAATGGCAGATATGCCGCGTGCTTGAATATCCAGCAGAGGAGGGGTTTCCCCTCCGACAGCGGATCCAGAACCTCCCGAAAGACGGGATCTATGGAAGCCAGCACATGACCGCCTTCATCCACGAACGGCTCCAACCGGCCAATCTCCCAGAAACGAAGCCCGATCGCGCCAATCACGATCGCCAGCGCCAGTGAAAGCCCGAGTGATGTTTTCCAATTCGTTCCCATTTGTTCCCGCACCTCACCAAATGTCGCATATTTCTGCATTCAAGCACTAACGGGACCTCGCTCCAATCCGACGAGGCATCTTGAACACAAAGAAACAAAGAAGCGAAGATCGGATTGAGCAGAGATTATCCTACCGCTTCAAATCCTTCCGGCTTGTTCTTTGTTTCTTTGCTTCTTTGCAGTTCATCTCAGGGAATTCTGACTTTGACTTGATGGGACAAGGCTTGCGTGTTCAAGGATCCAAGCATCGAGGCCAAGCTCAAAAACCGGATACCAAACTAGCCTCATCATGGACAAGACCGCCTCACAGAGCCTGATTCACGAGACCTTCAAAGCTCCATTCGACAAGAGGCGCTACCGCGATTTCATCGATGCAGTGTGCAACGGGTTCGACGAGTCCACGGCTCAGAGCCTAAGCGTGCCCGGCGCCTTTGCGGCCCATGTCAAAAGCTGCCGGCGGCTCGGAACCTTCGAATCCCCCGAAGGAGAGCTTGCCGATGTGCTCATCGTGTATCTGGCCGATGTCTGCAAGCTGGATGGCGCGCGCACCGCTCTGCGCGACTTCGCCGCCCACAAGCTGAAGCGGAAGGATGGCTATAAAGAGGCGGGTCTCGTCGTCTTCGTCGCGCCCGACTCGCAGTCGTGGCGCTTTTCCTTCGTGCGGATGGAATACGAAACCAAGCGCGACGCGAAGACCGGGAAAATCAGGCCGGAGGGACGTCTCACCCCGGCCCGCCGTTGCTCCTACCTCGCAGGAACGGATGAGGAATGCCATACGGCCCAAGGTCGCTTTTTGTCGCTGCTTCAAAACGCGACACCCAAGCCAACGCTGTCGCAGATTGAGGAAGCCTTCAGCGTCGAGTCCGTCACCAAGGAATTCTTTGCGCAATACGCCGCGCTTCTCATCTCCACTCAGGAGGCACTGGACTCGATCTTAAGGCAAGATACCGGCCTGTGCGCCAAGTTCAGAGCCCAAGCGGTTTCAAGCGCCGACTTTGCCAGGAAGCTGCTCGGGCAAATCGTGTTTCTTTACTTCATTCAAAAGAAAGGCTGGTTGGGAGTTCCAAAAGGAGGCGATTGGGGCACTGGTCCGCGCAATTTCATGCGACGGCTCGTCGATCAAGCGCGCTTGGAGGGTAAGTGTTTCTTCAACGATGTCCTCGAACCGCTCTTTTACGACACGCTTGCCACTGACCGGGGACATGACGCCTGGTGCAAAGGGTTGCAGTGCCGCATCCCCTTTCTGAACGGCGGCCTGTTCGAGCCGCTGGCCAACTACGATTGGGGCAAGACCAGCATCCGCTTGCCAAATTCTCTCTTTTCCAATCGGGAGCGGACTTCATCAGGGGATATAGGCAGCGGCATCATCGATGTCTTCGACCGCTACAATTTCACGGTCAACGAAGCCGAGCCATGGGAACACGATGTCGCCATCGATCCCGAGATGCTTGGCAAGGTGTTTGAAAACCTCATCGAGGAGAACCGGCGCAAGGGCCTCGGCGCGTTCTACACCCCCCGCGAGATTGTCCACAGCATGTGTCAGGAGAGCCTCATCAATTACCTGGACGCGGCGCTTAACCGACGCGCCTGCGTCATCAAGCGAACCGATGTCGAGGCCCTGATCTGCGAAGGAGCGCAGGCTGCGCATTACGAGGCGGCCCGCAAGGATGGCGGTACAAGCCGCCTCCGTCGCTTGCCCGTGGCAGTCGAGAAAAATGCCTGCGCTCTCGATGACGCACTCAAAGCCATCACGGTTTGCGACCCGGCCATCGGGTCCGGAGCGTTCCCGGTGGGCATGATGACTGAAATCGTCCGTGCGCGCGTCGCCCTCACGCCTTACTTCAACGATGTCGCGGAGCGAACGCCCTATAATTTCAAGCGCCATGCGATTTGGCATTCCCTGCATGGCGTCGATATCGATGGTGGCGCCGTTGAGATCGCAAAACTCAGGCTCTGGCTTTCGCTTGTGGTCGATGAAGAAGGCGCGCGGCGAATCAGGCCGCTGCCCAATCTGGACCATGGAATCGTCACAGGCAGCTCCCTGACCTTCGACTATGAGATTCATTTCCCGGAGGTATTCCGCGCGAAGGGCGGCTTCGATGTGGTGATCGGCAATCCGCCCTACATCAGCTACGGGTTTCGGGGCGGTCAGAAAATGACAGGGGCGGACAAGAAGTATCTGAAGCGGGAGTTTGCCAATTCCGCCGAGTACAAGATCAGCATGTATGCGATCTTCATGGAACTTGGCATAAGGCTATCGAGCCCGGCTAACGGCGCTTCATGCTTCATCGTGCCCGATAGCTTTTTGCTCGGGATGTATTTCTCGAAGATCCGCGCCCTCATCCTTCGGGAATGCGACATCCGCCAGATCGCGCTTCTGCCGTTCAAGGTATTCAAGGCGGACGTTGGCTTCTCGGTGGTCTACCTGTTCGAAAGGAATGGGCGGAATCACGCGGCTAACGCCTTGCGCTCGATCACCGCCTCCTCTTGCGAGGACCTGGGGAGAAGACGGCTAGCTGAGTTCAATTGC
>JBAZHQ010000429.1:0-3840 GCA_041652235.1 Opitutaceae bacterium
CTCGACCCTAATCAACGCCGCCATCCTGAAATCGGATGGCAGCCATGATGCTAGCTTCACCGCGCCTACAATCAACTCGACGGTGTTATCGGCGGCGGCTCAATCCGATGGCAAGATTCTCATCGGGGGCATGTTCTCAGATTTCTACGCCAACGGAGCTACTTCCTCCATCCGGCAATATGGCTTGGCTATGCTCAATGGCGATGGAACGTTGGTTGCCGCTTTTCATCCAGTGTTCAATAACCTCGTAAGTGACATCCAGATCCAAAGCGATGGGAAGTTGCTCGCATGTGGTTATTTTACCCAGATAGCCAACGATCTTTCTTCTGAGTACACGACCCGCTATGGCTTGGCTCGCCTCACTGCCGATGGAAAGCTGGATACTACTTTTACCGCCGAGCCCGATGGCTATGTGTCCAAGATCGCGCTGCAGACAGATGGCAAAATGATAATAACCGGTTGGTTCGCCAATATTGGCTCGGTCAGTCGCGCTAGGATGGCACGTCTCAACAGCGATGGCACGTTGGACTCTGCCTATAACCCGCCAAAGATGAACGATACCGTGAATACGCTTCTCATTCAGAGCGACGGGAGCATGGTCGTCACTGGCTCTTTCACAACGCTGACTCCCTCCGGTACCACATCCCCCGTGAGTCACCCCGGTCTGGCTCGCATCACTGCTGCAGGAGACCTCGACCTGTCCTTTGGCGTTATGCCCGCTGCCTCCCAGATCGGAGAAGTGAACGTGGTAACCACCACCAGCACAGGGTCTCTGCTCGTCGGGGGCCTGTTTTCCAATCTCGGAGGCGCTCCGGGCAGCAATCTAGCCCGTTTCGGCCCCAGTGGCATCGTCGACTCGACGTTCAATCCATCGCCGAATGGTCGTGTGTTCTCTCTGCTCGAGATGCCCATGCGCTCGGATGCCACCGTCTTTGCGAATCGGTTCGTGTGGCTAAACTCCGATCTGACGCCACGCCTTCCTGCTTCGACCCTGGATTTTGCCAAGGATGAAGGCCGTGTGTATATGGTCCTCCCCCTGGCGGACGGCAGTGCAATTATCAGCGGACGTTTCACCATCAACGGACCCACCAAATCCATTTCTAACCTGGCACGCATCAAAGCGGATGGCACCCTGGATGAAACATTCCTCCCCGAGCCCGATGCCTATGTAAACACGGTCAAACGGCAGCTTGATGGAAAGTTGGTGGTCAGCGGCGGGTTTACCACAATCGGCGGGCTTACCCAGAGTTATATTGCCAGACTCAATCCTGACGGCACTGCGGACACGACATTTAAACCCAAATTTAATGCGTTGGTGGAGACTCTCGCCATTCAGTCAGACGGACAAATCTTGGTCGGTGGCCAGTTCACATCATACACCGCCCATGATGCGGACTCCACAGTAACTTCAGTCTCCTACCTCGCCCGCCTATCTTCAGCGGGTGTGCTCGACGCGAACTTCAAACCCACGCCTGATAGTCGGGTGCTATCGATCGCGATTCAATCCGATGATGGAAAGATCGTCATCGGCGGTTCCTTCACCACCCTGCAGCCAAACTCGGCCACCACAACTACAGCCCGCAAACATATAGCCCGCCTGAATACCGACGGCACGCTGGACACCGGCTTCGACCCGGGTTTGAACGGCGAGGTTTACAGCATGGCGATCCAATCTGACGGCAAGGTCGTTGTCGGCGGAGGGTTCACTACCATCGCTCCAAATGCAGCGACCACAGCCACAACTAAGTACTTTCTGGCGCGTTTGAAAACCGATGGCACTTTGGACACAGATTTCGCAGTCGACCCTCCGAACAGTTATGTCAACCAAGTCGCCATCGATGATAACAATGGATCCATTCTGGTGGCGGGGCAATTCCTCCAAATTGGAACCGAAAGCAAACGCTACGTGGCCCGGCTCACCTCCACAGGAGCCATCGATGCCACCTTCAAACCCGATGTCAACGCGCCCGTGTGGGCCTTGGGGATCGCCAGCGATCATTCCATTCTGATGGGTGGCTCTCTTACGACCGCGGACAACGATCCCGCCGTGCTGGCTGGCGGTGCATTCACAAGCATCGGAAACGATGCGCGCCCATATCTTGCCCTCCTAAGCCACAATGGCCAGGTCATGGGAACCTTCACTTCTGCTCCCAATGGAGCGGTCAATGCGATGGCTCGGCATGGCGACAGCGGCATCCTTGTCGCGGGTGCTTTTACCAGCGTCTCCGGCACAGCCCGTTCTTATATCGCCCGCCTGCTGCTCGACGGGACCCTCGACGCTTCCTTCAAGCCCGATGCCAACGGCGCGATCAACGCCATGGTCGTCCAGCCGGACGGGAAAGCCCTCGTTGCGGGCGCCTTCACGATCATCGCGAATACCAGCCGCCAAGGCCTCGCCCGTCTCAATGCGGACGGCAGCATCGACCCCTCCTTCAATCCGGGAGTCACCGGTTCCGTGTCGGCCTTGTATGTCGACGAGTCCGGCAAGATCGTGGTCGGCGGTTCCTTCACAGGCATCGCAGGATCGAGCAACCGTTACCTCGCCCGCCTCACCTCAACCGGCGCCCTTGATGGCAGTTTCAATGCCACCACGGATGGGCCCGTGTACTCGGTTGCCGCAGTGATCGGTGGCCAGATATTCCTCGGCGGTTCCTTCACGACAGTCGATGGACAGGCCCGGTCAAATTACGCCCGCGTCGATGGAAATGGAAACCTTGTCTCCGACCCGGCTTCAGGCGCCAACCAAGCTGTGCGATCCCTCGCAGTCCTGATGGATGGCAAGGTGGCTCTCGGCGGTTCGTTCACGAAATTCCTCGGCTCCCCCCATTACCTTATCGCCCGCCATGCTACAGGAGCCTTCGTGAGACAGTCGCTCGGCATCAATGCGGCGCGCGACACGCTCACCTGGACCCGTCGGGCAGGAAACCCGCTGATCAGCAATGTGCGCTTTGAGTATTCAACCGATGCAGATAACTGGACCGCCATCGGAGGAGCTCCGACTGTGTCTTCGGATTCCCAGACTCTTACCCTCACAGGCTTCTCCGCCCTGCCTGCCAGCACACAGTTCTTCCTGAAAGCTCTGGCTTATGTTTCCGCAAATCAAAATGGCTCCGGCAGCATGCATCAGACCGTATGGGCGGTCTATATCACTCCGATCAATCCGCCAAACACAACGGATGCGGTGACGATTCAGGGCAATGTCATCTCCATCGGCGGCGTGGCCGCCCGGCAGGATCTCTCCTTCTCATCTAGCGATCTTCCCCCAGGTCTCTCCATCGATCCTAGCACAGGCCGCATCTATGGCACTCCCACCGCACTGGGAACCTATCTCGTGCATGTGAACTACGCGGATTCGTATACCTCAGGAAGCTTCACACAAAGCATCCAGGTCGTTGCAGGGACCGGCGAAACCCAAATCCAGCGCCTACTCGCCTACTCCACGAGAGCTACCAGCTCCACGGCGAATCCGCTGATTATCGGCTTTATCGTGAAGGGCGATTCACCGATGCCTGTCGTTCTTCGTGCAATCGGCCCCACGCTTCAAAATATCGATTCGAGTCTCACAAATGCCATGGCTGCGCCCAAAGGCACGCTGTACCACATGACGCAACAAGGCTCCGAAATGCTGTTTGCATTGCAGGCCTGGAGCGATACCTCAGGCAACCTTGTAAATACGACTGCCCGCTTGGGCCTTTATCCTCTTGCCGTAGGCAGCAAGGATGTCTCCACCCTCGCGAGTCTCGCTCCTGGCGCCTATACTTGGGTGATAACCGGCTCAGACTCCAGCTCAGGCGTCGTGCTTGCCGAAGTCTATGACGCCAACGTCGCCGGTGCCGGGAA
>JBAZHQ010000430.1:0-3840 GCA_041652235.1 Opitutaceae bacterium
AAAACCTCAATTGAACCACAGCGGCACAGAGAACCTAGCGCGGCGAAGCCGCAGCCGAAGAATTGGAGAGGAATTTGTTCTGAGGTAGGAGACAACGCTTGTTTACAAGCGATGGTTCGTTGTTTAGCGGAGCCCAATCGCCTGCAAGCAGGCTCCTACTTTCAGGAAGACCTCGTGACAGGGCAGAATCGTCGCAGCGTGCGTGCATCTCTAAAGATTATGTTACAGAGGCCGCTCTGCGGCCACCGAGGCGCAGCAGCGCCACCGTCCGACCGTCCCACCGTCCCCATGGTTCAAATAACAACTCCTGGATCTAGAACGATCAGGCGCCGTTGTTGACGTACTGGGACAAGAGGTTTTCGAGATATTCCTGGCGGGCGCTCACGGGCTTGGGTTCGCCAAGCTTGGAAAGCACGAGCTTCTCAAGTTGCTTGAAGCCTACATTGCCCGCCTCGATCTCGGCGCCGAGGCCGGAGTCGTAGGAGGCGTAGCGCTTGGCCACGAAGGCATCGAACTTGCCGTCGGCGAGGATGCGGCGGGCGATCTTGAAAGCGAGGGCGTAGGTATCGAAGCCGCCGACATGGGCATAGTAGAGATCCTCGAAATCGATGGACGTGCGGCGGACCTTGGCGTCGAAGTTGAAGCCGCCCGAGCCGAGGCCGCCGGCGCGCAGGATGGAAACCATGGCGCCGGTGAGCTCGCGGGTGTCGGTGTTGAACTGGTCGGTGTCCCAGCCGAGCAGGAGATCGCCCGTGTTGGCGTCGATGGAGCCGAGCATTCCTGCTGCTGCGGCCACCTCGATCTCATGCTGGAAGGTGTGGCCGGCCAGCGTGGCGTGGTTGGTCTCGATGTTGAATTTGAAATGGCTGCTCAGGCCGTAGGTATTCAGGAAACCGATGCAGGTGGCGCAGTCGAAGTCGTACTGGTGCTTGGTCGGCTCCATCGGCTTGGGCTCGATGAGGAACTGCCCCTTGAAGCCGATATCCTTGGCGTAATCGACCGCCATCTGAAGGAAGGTGGCGAGGTGGTCCTGTTCGCGCCGGAGATTGGTGTTGAGCAGGGACTCGTAGCCTTCGCGGCCACCCCAGAAGACGTAGTTCTCGCCGCCGAGTTCCTTTGTCACCTCGAGGGCCTTTTTCACCTGTGCCGCGGCATAGGCGAAGACGTGGGCGTCCGGATTGGTGGAGGCACCGCACATGTAGCGCGGGTTGGAGAAGAGGTTGGCTGTGCCCCAGAGAAGCTTCACGCCGGTGGCCTTCTGGAGCTGCTTCGCGTGGGCGACGATCTTGTCTAGGTTCCTATTGCTCTCGGCGAGGGATTTGCCCTCGGGGGCGATATCTCGGTCGTGGAAGCACCAGAAGGGGGCGCGGATCTTGGTGAAGAACTCGAAGGCGGCGTCCATCCGGGCCTTGGCGATGGAGACGGGGTCCTTGCCGCTTTCCCAGGGGCGCACGATGGTGCCGGGGCCGAAGGGATCGCCGCCGGTGCCGCGGAAGGAGTGCCAGTAGGCGATGGAGAAGCGCATATGTTCCTCCATTGTCTTGCCGTCGACCCTCTCCTCGGGGTTGTAGTACTTGAAGGCGAGCGGATTTTCCGACTGGGCGCCTTCGAAGGCGATCTTGGCGATCTTTGGGAAGTTTTGCTTTGTTTTTTTCATAGAGGGAAAAGCTACGGAAGGGCCGGGTCGCTCAGGACGCGGGAGGCGGCGCCAGGGTTTCCCCCGGTATGAAGGAAGTGGCGACGAGATTCTTCCTGAGAGCCGAGGCGGGGTTGAGCAGCCGGCTTATGAGGCGGGCCACCGCGGAGGCCCCGATGTCCTCGTTCGGAACGCCCATCGTCGCGAGAGCCGGCAGGCCGGGCGGGGTATCGTTGCCGTCGAAGCCGGTGATCGAACAGTCGCGCGGGATTTTCAGCCCCCGCGCCTGCAGATCGCTGATTAATCGATAAGCCTGGTGGTCGGCGGCGCAGACCCACGCGGTGACATGGTCCTTGCGGATTCGGCGGACCACCTCGTCGGCTATGTCTTGATGGGATTCGAAGCGCGGGCTGCCGGCATGGAGGTTGATGACCCACTCCTTGCGCAGGGTGAGGCCGTGCTGGAAGAGTCCCTCGGCGTAGGCGGCGAAGCGCCGGGAAGCCCATAGGCCGCCTGCCGGGTAGTGCCAGCTCATGAACCCGATCTTGCGATGCCCCAGGGCGGCAAGGCGTGTCACGAGATAACGCACGCCGTCGTGATCCGTATCGATCACATCTATGCTTGCGTCGTGATACTCGGTGAGCACCGAGACGACACAGAGCTTGTGGGAAAGCATCTCGATCATGGAGGGCGCGAAAGGATAGATAAGCACTGCGCCGCGCCAGTCCGCCCGCCGGATATGGCGAAAGATCTGGCGCTGACCGTTTAGCCCCGCAAGCGCGGCGGTATCGATGGGCACCACGTCCACCGAGGCATGTTCGATGGCCGCGCGCTCCCGGATGCCCTGAAGGATAAGGGGGAAGGTGGAACGATCCGTCGAAGCAAGGGGGGAGCCGATCAGGACGCCGATTGAAAGGGGCTTTGCCAGGCGCGTGCGCCGTATTGTGCGCGTGGGAGCCTTCCTGTATCCCATCTTGGCGGCGAGGGCCTGGACCCGCTTGCGCGTCTCCTCACTGATCGCCGGGTGATTGGTCAGGCTGCGCGAAACCGTCGTGTGGGACAACTTGAGCTGTTTGGCGAGCTGCTGCTGGTTCACGGTGACGACGGGTTGGGTGGTGGGAAAAGTCAGAGCCAAGCGTGGGGATTCCGGCAAGCACAAAATTGTGCACAAAACAGATTATTTCTGACGGTATAATATGAGTATGAATTTAAAAAGCTCATATTAAGTTGATAGACATTATTAAACGATATTTTAATAAGTGATGAGAATGTTAAAGAATTGTGCACAAAAAAGCTAATAACCGAAGCGTCGATCCATTTTCACACGGAGGCGCGGAGCACGCGGAGGAGAGGACTCGGATTTGAAAGTGTTGCATCGATTTCGGTGCCGATTGGGCGGTTCGGAACTTACAACTTGCAGCTCTTCAGGGCTTCCATGCCCGGCGACGATTCCCATATCGACTAATGGCCCGCTGGCCGCTTAGTTGACTCGGTGACTTCTCGCTAGGAAACCCCTAAATCCAAATTCTGCCCCCATGCTTAATATTGCTCTCTTTGGCCCGCCGGGCGCCGGCAAAGGCACCCAGTCGGAATTCCTGATCAAGAAATACAACCTGTTTTACATCTCCACCGGCGACATGCTGCGCAAGGAGATGGCAGCTAAGACCAAACTGGGACTAGAGGCTCAAAGCATCATGGCGGCCGGCGGCTTGGTTTCCGACGAGATCATCGTGCAGATCATCGAGAAAACCATCACCGAGAATTCCAGTTCCAACGGCTTCCTGTTCGACGGATTTCCGCGCACCTACATCCAGGCCTACATCCTGGAGGGCCTGATGCTCAAGCTCCACACGTCGTTGAACTGCCTCATCAGCCTGAACGTGCCGGAAGAGGAATCGGTCAAACGTTTGATGAATCGCGGAATCACTTCGGGTCGTGCCGACGACAACGAGGCCGTGATCCGCAACCGGCTGAGAGAATACAATCAGAAGACCCTGCCCGTTTTGCAATTTTACCGGGACAAGGGCGTCTATGTGGAGGTGAATGGAGCGACCGGCATCGATGCGGTGCATCAACAGATCACCGATATCATCCGGAACGAGCTTAGCAAAAGCCTCTTCAACGTCGTGTTGTTCGGCTATCCCGGGTCGGGGCGCGGCTCGCAGGGCACGGCGCTGGCAAAAAAATTCGGCCTGGAATATGAC
>JBAZHQ010000431.1:0-3828 GCA_041652235.1 Opitutaceae bacterium
GGTGTTCGAAACGAATGTGCCACCCCGCTTCCGCCTCTACTTCTATAACAGTGCCCGCCAATCGAAAGTGCCATCCCAGCTAAACAAGATCACGGTTGAAACGGTGCGCTCCGACGGTGCGCGCCAGTCCTTTTCGTTCGCCGAGGGTAACAGCTATCTGGAGGCAATGGTCGAACTGCCCGAACCGCACGAATTCGACGCCACGCTCACGATCGCCCACGGAGACCACGCACACACCTTCGATTTCAAGTTCAGTGAAGACGACCATCGTCATGAACCGGCCAACCTGGCAGATGGAGACTACCAGGATGCTCATGAACGAGCTCACGCGAGCGCCATCGCGCGCCGGTTTTCCAACCGTACCGTGAGCACCGCGCAGATCGTGTTTTTCGGCCTAACCGGCGGTTTGCTCCCCTGCCCGGCGGCACTGACCGTTCTCCTCCTCTGCCTGCAATTGAAGAAATTCACGCTGGGTTTCACTCTAGTGCTTTGCTTTAGCCTCGGACTGGCGCTCACGATGGTGATCGCCGGCGCGCTCGCGGCATGGAGCGTTCAACACGCTTCCAGACGGTTCAAAGGCTTTGGCGAATTGGCTCGGAAAGCCCCCTATGTCTCCAGCGCATTGCTGGTCGCAATGGGACTCCTTTTCGCCGTTCAAGGCTGGAGGCATCTGCCATAAACCAAGTCATTCCGAAGCGCAATCCGACCGTTCCTGCCCAAGGTGGTCATGCTGCTAATCTTTCGCTCCTGAGGGCAATAGGTTGTCGGACAAAGGTGGTGGAGGCAGGCGACCGGACTTTTGCTCCAGGCGTTTCTCTTCAGTTTTCACTCGGCGCTCCAGTTTCATGATCCTTAATTCCGCAGACTGAATGGCCACGAAAAACACAATAATCACAATAATAGGAAGTTAGTGAATCCAAGATACTTTCAGATCATTCACCTGCCGAGTGATTGCTTCAAATTCTATATGTCTTTATTCTGGTGTTTCTTGTGTTTTTTGTGACTATTCAACTGCGTTTTCTAGGATGATGTCTTCCTCGGGCGAGAGCAAGTAGTCTTCCGCAGGTGCTGGCTACATTCGTCGAAGGCGATCATTTTCGTGACGTCACGAATATGATCCGGGGGCATCCCCAGGAAACTGCTGCCTTTCTCCTGCAGGCAATCTCCGGGGATCAAGTGATCCGCTTGAGCACGCCTGCCAGGGCTGTCTTTATCCAGGCTTGCCGAGGCACTCCGATGCGTGAGGCTTCGCGGTCTATCTCAGCCAGAAAGGCCTTGGGAAAATCAACGTTTACACGCTGAACGTCCCGTCCAGGACGCCGAGCATTGGCAAGGTCCATGAACTGCGAAACGTCCTCGCCTGCCTCAAACCGGCGGTCGAACTCTTCCTTCGTGATGGTTTCGCGTCCGTCACGGCTCGTGATGGTGTCAGCCTTGTTCATAGATTTCTTCCTCCCTTGAGTGCGCTCTGCGCACGCTGATGATTCGGATGTTTTCGCCCCTTGGGGTGATTATCGCCGTCCAGATTCTCGGCCCGATCTTGCCGATCACTGCAACGCGGGGTTCAGCCGCGAAAGGAAGCGGAACTTCGATGCGGTTCGGATCAAGCCAGAGCAACTGTGCTTCTTCAAAGTCGATCCCTCGGTTTGGGTCGGCCTTTGTACGAACAGATTTCTCAGGATCGAATTCGAAGGGCACGGACACAACTTAGCACGTTTCAGGTATAAATAAAGAGCCTTTTCTATACCTATAAATTCATTGGTGTTACGATCCAGATACATGGGTTACAGATCTTCGGAGCCCATGCAACCGCTTCACCAGAGAGGGGGTGGACAATTTGTCCATACCCTTTGGAGAAAGCCGGTTTTGTGTATGCTCACCTATCGCTGTTAAACCTTAATTCCGCAGACTGAATGGCCACGAAAAACACAATAATCACAATAATAGGAAGTTAGTGAATCCAAGATACTTTCAGATCATTCACCTGCCGAGTGATTGCTTCAAATTCTATATGTCTTTATTCTGGTGTTTCTTGTACTACAGTGTTCTCAAATCGTCTCAGGTTGCGAGGATTTATAATGATTCTCATGCAGCCATTTGTGCAAGTTTAACGACACTTGCTTCGCGGGCGGCTAGTACGGCGGTGACAGTAAACCGTCCGTGTTCTGTGAGCATCCAGCGATGGGTCCCAGAGACCTTTCTGATCAGGCCATGCGCTCGAAGTAGTGCGAGTTTGCGCGTGATCGCCGCAGACTGCCTTCTGCCTTCCTGCCGGTCCGTTGTCTCGCCAAACAGTATTTTTCTAAGATCACGGTTGCGCCATCCATTGATCGCATAATCTCCGGCGCTTACTGTCTGCAGCAGTTGGGCATCGGTCTGATCAAACACGTTGATTGCCCGATGGCGCCTCCCGTCGATTGTGACCGGCCTGCACAGCTCCCGGGTCTGCTCCTTGAGGGTCGTCTGATTCTCGACGCTGGCCAGGGCCGAGAGGTAACGCTCATTCGCCTTTCGGCTGATCTCACAGCGTCTCCAAAGATCGGCGACTCCCGAACGCATGCGCATCCACTTGCACTTGTGCTGGGGGTCCGTGTCGCTGGCCCGATAGACTTTGAACTCCCTGGTATGATTGATGGTTGTTTCCACCCGCAACACGCTGCCCTGTTTGTCGTACATCTTCAGGCTGTTGCCATTGGCCGAGTGCTTGATGCGCACGCCCTCGGGCCGGCGCTTGAGCGTGCTGGTAACCTCGCCACGGAATTTGGCCGGTTCCCGGTGCCCAAGGAAGCGCAGGATGTCGGCACTGCCAAAGGTTCTGATCCCGTGATGCAACAAAGCCGGGTAAATGGCAGCCAGGTCTGTCTCCCTGCGGAACATCACATCGGTGGCGTATTCCGTGGCGCTCGCACTCCAATAGTACGGCTGTCCAAGCGGCGCACTGAGTTTTCTGTGCAGCGGATGGGCCTCATCCAAGAGCCCAAAGAGCGCCTTTTCCCAGTCCTTCTTTAGTTGCTCATCCATGAGTTCCTGCGCCCTGTCCATGTCCTTGAGTCTGGCAAAACAGTTGTCCCGTTTCTCATAGCCGAGTCCCTCAGCATCCATTGATCGGGCCAGCCACTCCCTGCCGTTCATGCAGATGTCCACCGACCACGGCATCCAGGTCTGAACCCTCACATGCATCGACCCATACTTGGGATGTTGATGGTAGTGATAGAGGTGGATGCACTTGCCTGGCCTGTACGAGAGTTCCAGCATCTTGGCTTCGCGGTTGCCCACCACCGTGTACGTCTGGCAGGGCTCCACCACGCTAAACACCGCCACCAGCCCTGTGTTCACTCCGTCCTTGCGGGCGATCTCCGATGCCAGCTCTTCCTTGGACTGCGCTGAACTGGGCAGATACACCACGGGCCTGCCCAATGCCGTTGCCGCTGACACTGCCACAGCACGGATTGTCTTGGTCGTGGCTTCGGCGAACTCCTTGAAGTCCTTCAGGAGAACGTTTTGCCGCTCCAGATACAGCTTCGCGATTGTCGGCTGCGCGAGCATCCTGAGGCATCCGTGGAAGCGCACGCGGTCCAGCCCGCTAAGAAAACCCGTGATTTTTCCACGGTGCTTGTTAAGAAAACTCTCCGGGACGATGTGGCAGGGTTCTTTTTTCAACACAAACTACCCATCAAAAACCACGTCGTCCCTCCACTTTTTATTTAAGCAGTCCTTCCCTTGCCCAATGGCACCGAAAGCGGTGCCCCCGCACTTGGCGCGCAGCGCCCATTCTCACTCCTCGCTCCTAGATTCTATCTTCTTTGGTTGCGGCTCCGCCGCGCTATG
>JBAZHQ010000432.1:0-3816 GCA_041652235.1 Opitutaceae bacterium
GCTGGAGTCTTATACGAACCGGGCTTCGAATCTTGCGCGACAGTTGCTGACGTTCAGCCGCAGGCAGGTGATTCAGATGAAGAAGATCGACCTGAACGAAGTCGTGAGGCTCCTGATCAAGATGTTGAGGCGCCTCATCGGTGAAGACATCTCGCTGGACGTCTTTGGATCTCAGGAACCGCTTTGGATCGAGGCCGACGTGGGAATGATCGAGCAGGTGATCATGAACCTCTGCGTCAATGCGCGCGATGCAATGTCCGGCGGCGGGCATCTGATCATCGCCACTCGTGTTGTCGAATTCGATGAGGATAGCGTCAAGATGGACGCCAATGCCCGGGAGGGACGCTTCGCATGCCTGGAGGTGAGCGATACGGGCTGTGGCATCACCGAGGAGAATATGCAGAAGATCTTCGACCCCTTCTTCACGACCAAGGAAGTAGGCAAGGGAACCGGCTTGGGATTGGCCACGGTGCATGGCATCGTGAAACAGCATGATGGCTGGGTGAAGGTGCAAAGCGTGGTGGGGCAGGGTTCCTCGTTCAGCATCTATCTTCCCGCATGTGAGCCGAGCGTCGTCGAGGAGCCGTCACCGATGCCTGCGGGTCCACTGCTTTGCGGCGGCAAGGAAACCATCTTGTTGGTCGAGGACGATCAATTTGTCCGCCAGATGATAACCATGAATCTCCAGCCTTTCGGATACAAAATCCTGGAGGCGGGGAATGGAAAGGAAGCCCTGCATCAGTGGGAGCAGTATGCCGAGTGCATCGATCTGCTTTTAACTGACATGGTGATGCCCGGCGGCATGACAGGCCTCGAACTCGCGCAGCAATTGCGCCTCATGAAGCCGGAGCTCAAGGTGATCATATCCACCGGATATAGCATGAAGCTGCTGGAACCCGGAGCGTTGAAGGACTTTGAGGCGGTTTATCTCGTCAAGCCGTTCGAGGCGGGCAAACTTATTGCCACCGTTCGCCAATGCTTGGACAGCCAATAATTAATCCTCCTAATTTCTCGGTGTGGCGGGCGCCTCTGCTGGCATCACGGCATCCTTGCTCTCAGGCCAGGGTGTCGCGGGCGCCAGTGTGACGCGGCCGGTGGCAGCCCATTCCGTGCCACGCTGAAGCAGAGTCCTGAAGGCCGTGTTCTTCATGCTCGTCACGTTGTGTCCAAGCAACAGGGTGAACCCTCTGCCCTCTCCAAAGTGAGTGGCAAACATGATGGACTCCGCCTTGCCGCTGCCTTTGAACTGCGGATCGGGTGTAACCAAGGCTAATGTTTCCGCCCCCGGCTGGACGACGGCGTTCTCCCAAAACTCATCAAAAGTCCAAAATGGCTCCAAGCCGCGTGTGATCGCATGGTCGGCTTTTCCAAACGTCACAAGAGCGGCGTGTCGTTCGCCGTGGCTGGTCTTTCCAAGAGTCCAGGACGTGGCTGCGAGTTGCTGAAATTCCGGCCAGTCGTAGAAGACGGAACTGCCCGCATGCACCACGACGAAGCCGTGCCCCGCCCGGATGTGCGCAAGGAAGGCGGCGCGAACCTCAGCTTTCCAGACAGCATCTGCCGGTTTGCGGTCATTAAAGGTGTTATAGTTGCTGAGTATGACGTCATAGTTGGCAAAGGAATCGGCTGACACGCTCGGGACATCTTCGATGACATCGACTTGGAAGCGCCCGGTTTCCTGAAGTATTTTGCATAGCTCCGGCGTGGTCTCGCGCCAGTTATGATTGCCGGCTCCGCTCAGCAGCATGACGCGCAGGGGCGCAGGCTCGGCATGGAGCATCGCCGACAGAAGCACGCAGAGCAGTCCTGGCAGTATTCGATTCATGGATATCCAGGCGAATTTAGGAGGCAAACAGGTTCCATTTGTCCCGGATCGGGCGGTCGAGCAGGGCATTGGCTGCATCGTCACCGACAATCTTCTCGGCCTCCGGGTCCCAGCGCAGGGGACGGTTGAGCCGGATCGTCAGATCCGACAAGTGGCTGATGGTGTCGCTGCGGATCGCGGACTCGAGAGGCGAGATCGTCGCGGCACGGCTGCGCATGCAGTCCGCAAAATTACGGGCCTGGGACTTGGTCCTTGTGAGGTGGATCTCATTGTCGCCCACTTCGTGCGTCTGCAGAGTCTTGTCGCTGGCATAGAGGGCCGCGCGGTCGACGTTAATCCAGCCCTTGGTGCCGATAAAGGTTGTGCCGTGATCGGATCGGAACAGGCCGATTTTGGCCGTCATCACCGGTTCCGCCAGACCCAGGCCCAGCAGCCGGAGAGCGACGCCGTTGGCATACTCGCATTGCACATCAAAGGTCTCGATGCTATCCCAGAGACTGCCGGCGGGTGGAATGAGTCCCGTGCCTGCATAGCGCACCGGACTGGTATGATCGGTGTTGAGCCCCCACTGCGCGATGTCGAGCGGATGCGCTCCCCATCCTGCGATGAAGCCAAGCGCATAATCATAGATGTGGAAACCGCCATAGCGAGTGCAGCGGTCGGCAGTATAGGGCTTCATCGGCGCAGGTCCTATCCACATGTCATAATCAAAGTCTGGCGGCGGAGCCTCCTCGCGGGCGGATCCGTAGGGAGGCACGCTGGCATTGGCGAATTGCGTCGGCATGTCGGGGCACCAGGCAAGCACTTCGCGCACCTCGCCGATGTAGCCGTTGCGCACCAGTTCGCATGCGCGGCGAAACTGTTTTTGGCATCCGCGTTGCTGGGTGCCGTACTGAAATACCACTTTCTTTGCGGCTACCTCCGGGCGCAGTTTCTTTGCCCAGGCGAGGGAGATTCCGAGCGGCTTTTCCACATACATGTCCTTGCCCGCGCGGGCGGCCGCGAAGGCCAGGGGCACATGCCAATGGTCCTGCGTGCTGATGACGACCCCGTCGATGTCGGTGCGAGCCATGATCTCGCGAAAATCCGCCACAGGCTCGCACACCTTCATGCCGTAGAGCGCATTCACCGTAGCCGCGAAGGTTTCTCGTCTGACCTTGAAGCAATCGCAGGCGGCCACGATGCGGACATCGTCAAGCTCCTTCACAATGCCGTTGACGATGTTCCCCGTTCCCTGTCCGCCGCAGCCGATCGCTGCCAGCCTTATGTGATTGCTGGGTGCATTTTGACCCAGGAGCCGCGAGGGCAGTATGAGCGGCGCGGCAAGAGCGGCGCCGGCACCGATGATGAAACTCCGTCGAGTTGTGCGGAAAGAGGGAAGTTGAGGCATGGGAATGAGGGTTGAGAGTCCGGAAAAGGCCCCAGCAGGCTGGGTATGAACGTAGAGCTAACTTACAGTTTTTGCACTGTTTCAATCAGGCGGGTTCCAAGGGTCCTCCTGAGGAATTCAAGGCTGCGCGCAGCTTCATCGATCTTGCCGCATTCAACGGACAGGAAAATCTCACGATCTACGGGCTCCATGATCGTGAAGATACGCTCCCAATCCACCGCGCCCTCGCCGCAGGCGCAGCCCACCGGGGTTCCGGTGACCTTTCCACGCTCGGTCGAACTCTGCTGCATGGAAATATCCTTGGCATGAATGTGCATGACGTGTTCACGCACCATCTTCAGGCCGTCGTAGGGATCCTCCAGCCCGGCGAGGTAGCTGTTACCGGTATCCCAGTTGACCTGTATCCAAGGGGATGGCACCAGCCGCACAATCTTGAGCAGGCCCGCGGCGGTCTTGGTGTAGATGCCATGCGGCTCGATGCATACAAAGACGCCTCTTCACTGTTTTCAGTGGAATAAGTTGGTTTACTAGGGAGAGGCCGAAGCCGGTGAACAGGGACGAACCGGTAGGTCGAGCTTTCCAGCCGTGAAGTATAGCATGG
>JBAZHQ010000433.1:0-3811 GCA_041652235.1 Opitutaceae bacterium
ATCTTGAGTCAGAGGATAATATGGCCCCCGGTAAAGATCCGGCGGCGCCCGTTTGGATCACGATGGGGAATCGTGAGAGCCACACCTGCAAAGTAGTGTGCGGTGCCGGACTTCGCAAACACTGAAATGACCCGGGAATCGGCTGGACATCCAGGCTCCCTCCCTGAATGCATCGGCACCGTCAATGGCTCATCGTTTCCAGCAATTCCCGTCACGCGAATGAAGAAGATCCTCAAGGAATCCGCGCTCACCGTGGGGACGATCTGGCTTGTCTTCGTAGTCATCTACGTCGTCTTTCCCCGAGTCCGGGTCAGCCTCTGGTTCGATCTTTGCTTTGTTCTCATCGGAATCATCGGGCCGGCCGTCCACCTCTTCACCAGCGTCACGAGCCACCTGCGCCGGCAGCGCGCCGCCGCCAAGGGCATCGATACGTCCGGCTACATCCCGGCCTGTTGCTATGTGGGCGGACTGGCTGACTACAAGGACATCTCCCCTACCGCGAAATACGCCGTCTTTCTCAATTCGAAGGACCAGATCTGGGTGTTCGAGTGCGACGACTATCTCGCCTCCCCGTCTCGCAGGAATGACTTCTGGGAACACGTCAAGACGTCGATGAGCCGGATACCCAAGGCGGCAGTCCGCGCGATCGGCGTCATCGAGCAATCGGGAGAAAAGGTCGCGGACAGCCGCATCGCGTCGGCCGCGAAGACCATGGCGGAGAATTTCACCGTGGGCCAGCTTTTCAGGTACAGCAAGGAACGTCTCGTCTTCGCCTCGTATCTGCTCGTGGAATACGTTCTCGACGGCGTCTCGCGCACGGCCAGCTTCGGCATCCCGTACTCCTCCCGGCAGCCTTCGCCGATCGATTTCATCAAGCCGCTTTCCCCGGATGAGATTTCAGCCCTGGCTCAAAGCGCGGGAATCGCCTGCCATAACCTGGAGGTATCCGGCGCCGATGCGCCCGTTGCGAGAAACTGCAGGCTGATCGCCCACGAGCTGCTCCGCTGGAAAGCCCGGCAGTAAAGCCAGGAATCTGCCAGGCCGAATGGTCCGATTGCACCGGCTCACGACAATCCATCCAGATTGAACAAAAGGGAACGAAGCGTCTCAAGCCATGCTAACTCAGAGGCCTCGGTGTTGAACGCAACCAACGTATCCTTTGATGAGGTCTTTCATAAGGGCGCTTCGTTGCCTTATGTTGGATCTAAACTGACTGGTTTTGGGCGCGCGGGGTCTCCTTGCCTGAGAGGCAGGTTTCGAGGTCGATGCGCGTTCCACCAACTGAGCCCTCAATAAAATGCGCCGAGCCGGGGCGTGCATGTCTCGCAGCCGCGAAAGCATCGTCTCCACCGCCGTCGCCCCCAGTTCCGCGCAGGGCTGCCGCATCGTCGTAAGGGGCGGGGTCAACAGTTTCGCGTAGCGCACATCGTCAAAACCGGCGACCGCCACGTCGTTGGGGACGCGCCGCCCGATGGCCTGGAGCGTCTGCATCAGTTGCGCGGCGGTCGAGTCGTTGGAGCAGATCAATGCATCGCACCGATGGCGTTTTAGGATCGTCTGCACGAAATCCGGATCTTGCGGCTGCCCGACGCAGAATTCTACCCGTGCTCCCTCCACCCGGGCCACCGCGGCGCGCACTCCGGCAAGACGCAGATCGGTGGTCGAAGGGAACTCCGGCCGTGTGACAAAACCGATGTTGTTCTTGCGATTACCCAGGAGATGAGCAGCCAGATCGAAACCGGCAAAGAAATCGTCGATCGCCACCAGGTCGAATTTGCTGCGCTCCGGGAATTCAGTGAGATCCCTGTCCAGCAACACGACCGCCATCCCGTGATGGGCGAGCCGCTCGACAATGGCCCGATTTACCGCCTCCCGCACCGAATGATGCTCGACCGGGGCGAAGAACACGCCGGAAACGCCGCGCTCCTTCCACTCCTGCCCAATGTCTTCCGGGCTGCGATCCGCCACCGCGCCCCCGATCAGCACGCTCCACCCCGCCGCCTGTGCCGCCCTGCCGATCTCCACGGAGAGCGGACTGACAATCTCCGTGGCATTCAGACCGTCGGCGATGAGCCCGAGCGTGCCCGCCTTGGCAGGTTCCACCCGTTTCACAAAGGAGCCCGCGCCAGCATGGCGCTCGATGAGATTCAGCTTCTGCAACTCACGCAATGCCTGCGCCACCGTGGGCCGGGAGACGCTGAATCGTCTGCTCAACGCCACCTCGCTGGGCAGGCGATTCCCAGCCTGATAGACCCCCTGCTGGATCTCCTCGTGCAGTTTCTGAAAGATCGTCGCGTATTTGTGAAAGGCTCCCATTTCGCGCAATTGTAATTACAGGTTTATACCAGTTGTCAGCCTATTTGTTCGAAAGTGTCCCGGGGTGTCGGCGCCGGAGCATGATTGAAGGCGGCGATTTCTCTTGTCATCGATTGCATGATCAAATATGAGCGTTCTATCATTTCAATCATGTTCGCTCACGAACGACAGAAGATTATTCTCGATATCCTGCGCAAGCGGTCCCGGATTTCGGTCCCGGAACTTCAGCGGACATTGCAGGCTTCACCCGCCACCGTGCGCCGCGACCTGACCTTTCTCGAGGAGCTCGGCAAAATCGTGCGAACGCATGGTGGCGTGATGCAGCCGCAGGCGGCGGAGGTGCCTTTCGACCGCAGGAGTCGAGCCGCTCACGCAACCAAAAAGGCGCTGGCTCAGGCCGCCGTCGCCCTCGCGAAGAGTGGCGACGTGGTCTTCGTCGATGCGGGCACCACGACATTGGAAGTAGGCAGGCGGCTGCTGGCCATCAAGAGCCTCACCGTGGTGACCAATTCCATCCCGCTGCTCCAGACGCAGCCGGCGGAGGGTGCGCGTTTGATCGCCTTGGGTGGAGAGGTGCGCAGCGTAAGTCGCGCCCTGGTCGGGGCGGGTGCGCTGGAATGGGTGAGAACTTTGAACTTCAACTTGGCGTTTCTCGGCACGTCCGGCATCGATGTGGAGACGGGCCCGACCACGACCGAACTCTCCGAGGCCGGGGTGAAGGGCGCCATAGCCAGGAAGGCCGACCTGGTCGCCGTGCTCGCGGACAAGTCCAAGTGGGACCGGCCCGCGATGATCGGGTACTGCGGCTGGAATGAGGTCGATCATCTCTTCATCAGCCACACTCCGACCGATGCCGATCACAAGGCCATCACCCGGCACGGCACCCGCATCCATGTCATACGCCATTGAATACCGACCATCCCATGCACCCGGCGACCGCCAATGCGACTGATCAGCCAATGCCGGCGCCCCCGCCGCCCATGCGCAAACGTCTCGACGAGAAAATCGACTGCATGCGAAGCGGACGCGCGACAGCGCGCGACTTCATCATCGCGGATGCCAAGGATGCGGACATGGCGTTCGGCCTCACCGCACCGGGGCTGGACCGGCGGACGGGGCGGTGGAGGACGCTCGCCGACTACCGAGAACAGATCCGGTCCGTGATCCGGCAGGATATCGTGGACATCATGCTGCTGTCGGCTTCCAACCTTGAGCAACTGGCAATCAAGGAAGGATGCTTCGCATCGTCGGCGGTTACGGCTGCGGCGCGAGCCAATGACACGACGGACATCTGGATGGTGCGCGGCGGCCAGTATCATCACTTTCCATCGCGCCCCTTTAACACCGCATCGCTCGACCACATTCAGCACGGCAGTCTGGGGAGGGCGGGCAGCCAACCACCGATCGGGGCCGATCTTGGTCTCTATTCGATGACGTTTACGAATGACATCGATGGGGACTATGCGTCGTTGCAGGCATTTCAGGCTTTCCGGCG
>JBAZHQ010000434.1:0-3811 GCA_041652235.1 Opitutaceae bacterium
CTGAAGGTGCTGAATCTCTTCCAGGCGTTCGTCAATGAGGCCAATTTCTCCTGAAATTCGCCGTCGGAAGGATGCTCGAGAAAGTTCCTGGCCGTCTCAATCACAGACCAATCGTTTTGTATGAGGAGGGCGTCGTTCAGCCGTTCCTGTCGCCAGCGGATGATCTGGGACGCCTTCAAGTCGGCGATGGCGTTCAACTGATCCCCGGTGTTCTTTTCCAGCTCCGTCTTTTGCCTGAGGTAGTAGCCATAGCTGGCAGCGACAATGGCCAGGATGACAACCGCGAGGATGAGCAGAAGTTCCAGCCCGGGGTTCTTCGTATTCAGCTTCATGCCTCCCGTGCCTCCTTGCCTGGACTGACCGTGCGGCAGGGCAGGGCCACGAAGAAACTGCTTCCCGTCCCGGGGGAGGATTCCACCCAAATCCAACCTCCGTGCCTTTCGACGATGCGTTTCACCAGGTTCAACCCGAGCCCTTCCCCGGAGACCGGACCCGTCGGATCGAGTCGTCCGAACAGTTCCCATATCTTTTCGTGGTTCTCCTTGGCGATGCCCTTGCCTGTGTCGGCGATGCAGTAGATCGACGAATCTCCCTCGGAACGGCCGGTAACCCGGATACGAAGGGGGCGCGAGGGGTCCCTGTATTTCAGCGCGTTGTCGAACAGGTTGGAGAAAACCTGGCTGATGAGCATGGGATCTCCGGCGCAAGAGGGGAGCTGCCCGAGCTCTACGGAGGCGCCAGCCTCCTGAACTTGGTAATTGATCGCCGACAATGCCTGCCTGAGCAGAAGGTCCATGTTCAGGATCTCGGCCTTGAGTTTCACCTGCCCGAGCCGCGAGATCTTCAGAAGGCCGCCGATGAGCGTATCCATCTTCTCGACGCCCGTGCGGATGAATTTCAAGGCCTTTGGAATCTGTTCCTGGGTTATTGGCAGGGTCTTCTGGCGAATATCCTCGGGCAGGTTTGCTTCCGACAGAAGCGCGGCGAGCTGGCTGCAGTCCTGTTCCAGGCGCCTTCCGAAACCTTGGACGTTCAGCAGGGGCGAGCGCAGGTCGTGGGAAGCTGCATAAATGACGTTTTCCAGATCGCGGTTTTTCCCGGCCAATTCCCGGACCAGATGCTCCCGTTCCAACTCGGCCTGCTTGCGCTCCGCAATCAGCCTGGCCTGGTACAGATTATGGGAGGCCAGTTTCGAAAGCTGTGCGCCGATCAGATACAGCGTCTCGCAGATCCTGGCGAACCGGACGGCCGGCATTCGGTGGACCGTCTGCAGAGCGACGCGATATGCCTCTTCATCGGCTCCGATCTTGCCGGCGTAGGCCATCATCGTTTCATCGTCCACGGATTCGTCGCGCACTTGGCCTATCAGCCAATTGGCTATATGCCTGTCGCCTACTCGAATGCTTGTGCCGCCCTCAAGCAGGCCTCCGCTCAGGCAACGCTGCATGACCGGTCCCTCAGGGTGATCGCGACCGATAATCGCGTCGGAGCAGATGCAATTGGCGAGCCCCTTCGGGGTCTTTCTGATCTGCTCGCACAACTGGCAGAAATTGCTCGGGCGCGTGATCGGATTTCCGGATACATCGGCTATGATCGACGCCACGCCGGTCGACAGCGCGAAGGAGTCCTGGATTTTCTGGATCTCCTCGAGATCGAACACCTTTTCAAGACGTATCGAGCCGGAGTCGGCGGTCCCTTCGCTGCGATCTTGCACGTCTGGCCTCGCGATATGACCGGGATTCATAGGCGAAACCAGAGGGGGCTGGAGGCACGGGTGGGGAAGAGCATCCGGAATCAGTAATTTACGTGGAGCTGGCGCCCCGGATGCAAGGCCGCCAACAAATCCCTGCCCAAGCGGGCAATGGGGCCTGCCTGGCGCGGAAGAGAGCGGGGGAAGCAAGATGCCGAAATCAGTCGATCGTCTCCAGTGTTCATTCTTCGAAGGGTATGATCACAGAGTTCGCAGACAGTCCTGAACGGCGAGAAAAAATTGCATGCATTTCCAACAGTGTATCTGAATCGAAGCTACGAACATTCTGTGGGATATAATGTTAGAGCCGCATCGCAGCCTGGAATGATTTTTTCGTCCGATACTGACCGCATCGCAGCGGCACTGTGTCCAGACCGGGCATCGTTGCCGCATGAGGTTTCTCCGATGGCAAAATGATGACCGTCGACTGCCGACTTCCGATCTCTGATATTCGCCTTCAGCCGCGTCTTGGACAACGATTATCAGTGTTGTGGTTGATAAGAAACATATATATTAATTCCACGTCTTCACACTTTTATGAAGTTTCTGGTGATCACCGGCCGCAAGGAGGACTCAGTGGTTCTGTCCACCCTTCTGAGGGAGACATACACGGTATGCGAGGAGCGGATTGCGCAGACAGGGGATGAGGGCCTCGGGTTGGCGCGCGATTTTCAGCCGGACGTCATCTTTCTCGATTTTGAGATGCCTGAAATGGGTGACGTTCATGTTTGCCAGCGATTGAAGGCCGACCCTGCTTGCTTCCATATTCCCGTGCTGCTTCTGATCGGGCGGGATGCCGATGCAGCTAGTCGCGTTCGCGCCCTTGAGTTGGATTGCGATGCCTCTCTTGGCAAACCCGTGGAGGCTTTCGAATTGGCGGCACAGATGAGGGCGTTGCTGCGCTCCAAGCAGTCCTTTGACCTCGTGCGCCGCGAGAACAAGGCCCTGGAACGCAGGGCGGCCAGACTCACGGCGATCAATAACAGATTGATGCAAAAGCAGGCTTTGTTGATTAACAGGGATCAGTACCGTGTTTTGTTCGAATCCTCGCGGGACGCCATCTTGTTGCTGGATCGAAAGGGATTCTTAGACTGCAACAAGACCGCGATGGAGATGTTTGGCCTCGCCACGAAAGAAGAGATCCTGTGGAAACATCCGTCCGAACTCTCCCCGGCGCAGCAGCCCGGCGGAGGGGATTCCCGAAAGCTGGCCGATGAGCGCACCGAGGCGGCTTTTTCGCAGGGGAGCCAATTCTTCGAGTGGTTGCACAAGCGAGCGGATGGAACTCCCTTTTTTGTGGAAGTGCTGCTGAGCCGCATTGATCTGCCTGAGAAGCCCCTGCTTCAGGCTGTGGTTCGCGACATCACCGAGCGCAAGCGGGCTGAGCAGGCTTTGCGCGAGAGCGAAGAATGGTTCCGTCTTCTTTTTAAGTGCGGCAACGATGCGATCTTTGTGTTTCGACTGGGTCCAAATTTATTAAACGAGCGCTACATCGAAGTGAACGATATGGCCTGCGCCCGATTGGGTTATACGCGGGAAGAGCTGCTGCAGCTCACTTTGGGCCAGATCAACGCTGTTGAGAATCTGGAGTCCATCAAAGAGTACCTCCGAATCCTGCAGGTGGGCAGGCATGTCACCTTTGAGACGGTCCACCTTACAAAGGACAAGAGGCGTATTTCGGTGGAAGCGAATGTGAACCTGTTCGAACTGGACGGCCAGCCGACATTGATCTCGATCGCCCGCGATATCACGGAACGCAAGGCGCTTGAGGAGCAATTGCGGCAGACGCAGAAACTCGATGCCATCGGCCAGTTGGCGGGCGGGGTGGCGCACGATTTCAACAACATTCTTGCCGCCACCTTGATGCGCCTCGGCATCATGGAGCGCGACACGACCCTGCCTGCGCATATTCAGACCTCGCTCAGGGAGCTGGAGTCTTATACGAACCGGGCTTCGAATCTTGCGCGACAGTTGCTGACGTTCAGCCGCAGGCAGGTGATTCAGATGAAGAAGATCGACCTGAACGAAGTCGTGAGGCTCCTGATCAAGATGTTAGATCGG
>JBAZHQ010000435.1:0-3806 GCA_041652235.1 Opitutaceae bacterium
ATCATGACCAACACGCCATCCGAGCCCTTACCTCGAAACACTTTCCTTCGTGAATAGGCAGTGGCCTGAGGGTTTTTACCCTCAGATTGCTGTTGAACACTTAGGTATCCTGCACTACACAGACCTGTCAGTTGTAACCATTGAAACTTAAGGAGCTTGTTATGAAAAAGACTACCAGCAAAAGCCCCAAGACTTCTGCTAAAATTAAGCCCGCCCCGGCTCCTGTATCTGTTCCCAAGGTAAAGGTCTCAGCGAAACCCGTTTTCGCTCCCATAAAGGAACCACGGGTAGCTCCTGCCGTGAAGGCTCCAGCCGTGGAGGTTGTGGCCGACACCATCGTCGTAGCTCAGCTCGACATCGGGTTTGGCAATCAACTCTTTATCCGAGGCGAGGGTGCCGGCCTGAACTGGGAGAAGGGGTTGCTCATGGACAACGTTTCCGCCGATCGCTGGCAGATTGTCCTGAAGGGCGCGACTGCTCCCTTGGTCTTCAAGTTCCTCATTAATGACGTTACTTGGAGCATTGGAGACGACTATGTCGTTTCTCCGGGCAGCACGCTTGCCTTGGCGCCCTTGTTCTAGGCTGGGAAGGCCGGACGGCCTTCCGCAATCGGTTTTTGGCTTTCAGTTGTCGGCTCGACCGGCGGCTGAATGTTTATTTGTGCCTGCGTGTCGGGCAGGCTGGAATCTCGATCTATTCTCACGCGGAGGCGCGGAGAGCGCGGAGCCGCAACAAAGGAGTTAGAATTTAGGAGCTAGGAGATAGAATGGGCGTCCCGCAAACGGTCCGCCGAGTGTAGGCGGCACTGAATCCAGTGCCGCTAGTTCTGAGGGTTGGAAAACCTCGTGACATAGAAAGTTAATCTCCTATTCCACCAGATCTCCGCGGTTCCGCATGAGCTGGCATCGGGGGCTTACAGCTTGCAGCTTAAAACTTACAGCCATCCGCCTCGGTTCGGATTCATTCCGAGGACCACGGCATCACCAGCCCCAGTGGCGCTTCATTTTGAGGGGTTGGTAGAGATTGGCTGAGAGTTCCTGGAGAAACTGGCTGGGGGTGAGCAGCATGGACGGGCCGCCTTTGGTGTTCACCTTGGGATAGCACAGGTAGAGTTCGTCGCGGGCGCGAGTGACGGCCACATAGAACAAGCGGCGTTCTTCCTCCAAATCGCCCGCCTCGATCGCGCGGCGCAGGGGAAACATGCCCTCGGCCAGGCCGATGACGAACACCACGGAGTACTCGAGCCCTTTTGCCTGGTGCACCGTGGTGAGCTTGATGGCGTCCTCCGCAGGGTCCACCGAGCGGTCGCTTGTCTCGGAATTCAGGAGCATGATCTGAGAGAGCATTTCCTGCATGTCGTCGAAACGAGACGCAAAACCGATGAGCGATTTCAGGTCGTCCATGCGCGAGGCGTAGTTGGCGTAGGCTCCCTTGAGATAATCGCCATACCAGCCGTCGATGGCGCGCTCCACGGCATGGGGGGGGCGCTCGGTGTGCATGGCCTCGCCGATCTGCTGGAGCGAGCGCACGTACTGGTCCCATTCGCCCCTGGCATCCTTGGCGACCTTCGACTTCACGTCGTCCGTGCCAAGGGCATAGAGGAAGTCCTGCTGCGTGAGTCTCGCATGATCGCGCGCCGCCGCATGAATCTTCTGGGCGCCCTTGTCGCCCACCTTGGGCAGGAGGATGGCGATGCGCTGCCAGGCCATGGTGTCGGACGGATTATAGACGAAGCGCAGCATCGCGACGAGGTCGCGCACATGGGCCTGCTCGAAGAATTTCGCGCCGCTGGTGATCTGGTAGGGCATCTGCACCCGCGAAAGCTCAAGCTGGATGTCGAGAGCCTGGAAATGGGCGCGGTAGAGGACGGCAATGCTGGAAAGGGAGCAGCCTTCATCGACGAGGCCGCGGATGCGCTGCACGATGAATTGCGCCTGCTCGCGGCTGTCCAGCGTCTGCGCGAGGAAGGGTTTCTCGCCGTTGGCGCGGGCCGCCTTGAGGTTTTTCTCGAAATGGCGGCCCACGGGCTGCGCTTCGAGAACGCCGTTGGCAAGGGCGAGGATCTGGGGCGTGGACCGGTAGTTGGTCTCGATGCGATAAATGACCGTGCCCGGATGGCGGTCCGGGAAGGTCATGATGTTCTCGAAGTTCGCGCCGCGCCACGAGTAGATGCATTGGGCGTCGTCGCCCACCACCATCACCCGATGATGCGAGCCGACTGTGTCCACGATCGCGGACTGGAGAGAGTTCGTGTCCTGGTACTCGTCAACGAGAACGTGCCGGAAACGGCGGCTGAAATACTCGGCGGTCTCCGGCGATTTCTGGAGGAGAGTGAGCCAGTTCTCCAGGAGGTCGTCGTAGTCCATGACATTGGACTCGATCTTCTTTGCGGCGAATTTCGAGGCGAAGAGAGGCAGGCGATCGACGATCTCCTCGTGCTGGGGAAAGTAGCGCTTGATCGTCTCGTCGAGGCTCATGCGGGTGTTGCGCGAGAGGGAGACCATCTCGTGCAGGGGGCCGGGGCGCGGGTGGGTCTTATCCTTGAAGAAGGTCCTGTCCGTCTCCTCGACGGCGTCGCGCATGAGGTCGTCGGTCTCGTCGGCGTCGAGAATGGTGAAGCCGGGCCGAATGCCGATGGTCTCGCCATGGATGCGCAGCGCGCGGTGTCCGATGGAGTGGAAGGTGCCGCCCCAGAAACGGGCGGGCTCGAAGCCGGTGAGCTCCTGCACGCGATGAAGCATTTCCTTCGCCGCCTTGTTGGTGAAGGTGAGCAGCAGGATTTCACCGGGGGGCACGCCCTGCGAGATGAGGTAGGCCACCCGGTAGGTGAGCGTGCGAGTCTTGCCCGAACCGGCGCCTGCGAGGACGAGGAGCGGCCCCGGCTCCGCCGTCACCGCCGCGAACTGCTCATCGTTGAGCTGTGCGCGGAAGTCGATCGGGGGGACGCCGGGCGGCGTGAAAGGCCTGTTCTCGAGGTTGAAATCCATGAATCGTCCGCGCGATGGGGAAGGAAATTTCCGAACTCCGCAAACTGAGAAATAGGAAATCTCCGGGCGGCTATCGTTGCTGAAGTGGTGAGTCGTTAGCCTGGGTCAAAAGTATGCTGTACTTTTGGTTTTGAACACGGGCACGGAGAGCACGGAGTTCCAATCCACGATCCCGAGAGGGCGTCAGAGCCGTGGACTTCGTCCCCATCTCTGCCGCACTTGGTGGAGGCAATCCGAGAGATCGGAAGTCGGCGATCGGCCCTTACGCTCTTATTCCCCCTCCAGCGAAGCCTCGCATGCCTTTCCGTACACTATCTCTGAGTCTGTTGTTTTCTTGCGGGCATTCATGCTGCAACACCCGATTTGCCTTTCACATACAGACAGCGCCGAAAGCGGTGCTGCCGCACTCGGTGTCCCGTCTGCGGGACACCCATTCTAGATTCTCGCTCCTAGATTCTATCTCCTTTGGTTGCGGCTCCGCCGCTCCAGGTTCTCCGTGAACTTGTTGAAAAATGCATTCCCTCCGTTCTTCGCGGCTTCGTGTCTTCGTGCGAGGACCTTGATCGGGGTATTTCTCCACCGGGTTCCCCTCTGAATATTCCGCCTTGCCCGGATGAGCACCCCTGGGGTGGCCTGGACGAACGCACTTCTCCGCGATTGGCCGTTGCCCCATCTTTATCCTGCCGGCAGGGCAACTCCGACTTGTATCGAGTTGATATCCAGCGCCGATTCTCCATCTAAGCTAAGTGATTGAATAGGATGAGGCGCATCGAATTTCCGGGACATTTCCGGGAAAACTTTCCAAGCTTTGCGCGATGA
>JBAZHQ010000436.1:0-3800 GCA_041652235.1 Opitutaceae bacterium
ACGCGCTCGCGCCGCAAGCTACCGGCGTGCGTATCAAGGCGCGGCTCTTACGGCAACAGCGCTCTCTGCTCACTGGAGCGAGTTTGCTCCTGCCGCACCGAAGCCTGCAGACGTGCCGATACCAGAGCCGCAGGGGTGGCGCGAAATTCTAAGGGATAGCAAGTACGGCCCAGGTGGTATTTTCGAGGCGGCTACGTGGGCGCAGGTGCCCAAGGACGTGAAGCAGGTCGTCGTCGAAAGAATTCAACCATGAGCGAACCCACAATCCTCCTCGTCGGCGGTCCCTACAACGGGAGGCGAATTGCCGACATAGGAACCGTCATCATAAAAATGGAGATCGCCGCTAAATGGCCTCTGGTGGAAGGCACACCATGCGGAGACGCGGTCTACGAGCCGAACGCCGAGCGCACACACGCATTTTGGGTAGGGAACGACTGGAACTGTACACACGTCGCAACAATTGGAGGAGAATAGGAACCATGAACCTAATCAAAATATTATTCCGGGCTAAGTTTACTGCCCATGCAAACTCCTGCGAAATTCGGTACGGCAACGTGACCGCGTGTGCATTCCGCCGCTGCAGAATGAAACCGGTCTGGGTCTGGGAGTCGCGTCTGAAAATGTGGGCGCGCTGCATTTCCCAGCTCCGCTGGAAGCTCCGCTGAGCCTGAGAACCAAAGGAAAACCAACATGGACACCACGAAACTAAAAGTATTACAGCGCGCATCAAACGCGGCGCAGCGGGCCGTTGAAGCCGAGTGCCGACGGCTTTGGCCCGAGAGGTCATTGATCCGGTTCAATATTCAAGCAGATCAGAAGAACCCGACTCAAGGCGAGGTTCTTTGCCATTCGGGGTCGGAGATGCGCGTGACGTTGTTCAGCACCTACCGCACGGTGAAGTCCGTTCACTGGACGCACATTCTCTGAACGAAAGGAACACCATGAAACCATATCAAACATCAAAACTATCGCTTAACATATGCCGCTCATTCTCATTGGGAGTTACGATCTACTCGCCTGCGTTTAACGGCTGCTGCCTCGAGCTCAATATTGCCTGCCTCAGTTTCCGATTCTGGAACCGGGGGGACGTTATGTTTGGCTTTGGTAATTATTGGAACGGCTGAGCGAAAAAACCTCCATCGAACAAAGATGACCTACAACGCACAGAACGGAAAACTCCAAATCGACCCAATCGAGGCAAACGGGGCTGCTCGGTATTTTTTGCACGCCATCAAGTGTATCAAGCTGCAGGCGGGGCTTCCTCTGACCCCGTATAAAAACAACGACAAGCTAAGCCAGCCAGACATTGCAATGCATGACATCCTCCAGGGCGCTGCGGTTATCGGAATAGACCTTGGAGCAAGTTCTGGAAGAGAAATCGATTCATCCAATAGCTGAACGAGGAAGGCTATCTCACCATGAAATTCGGAGCAAAAATCATCGACGGAATCATCGCCCAGAAGCACGAAGCATGAGCACACTCGACACCCCTTGGAATCAGTCTGGCCGGGTAATAGCTGAGGCAGACACACTAGAGGAGCTTATCCGGCTGAGGATGGAGCGCCCTGGCGTGACTCGTGAGCAGGCCCTTGAGTGGGCGCTGGCAATGCGAGCTATCTATGGCCCCGAGAAATCTAGCATCTGAGTCTATGAAAACCGACGAGGAGGAAATTTTCGAGGTCTTACCCCAAGTCGGTGACAACCCCATATCGGAGGAGTGCAGTTTGGGGCGATTACACATAGGAGGACAGGGCGTCATAGCGATGAAGGAGGCCGAGAACGCCAAGCTGCGCAAACGGCTCGACGAACTGCTGTCGCTGGCGCCTTCGCTCATGTACAGCGGCGACGTGCTCTCCGTGTACCGCCTCTGTTCGCCGCAGCTATCAGGCAAGCTTGCTGCCCACGATGCTGCCGTGGACACGATCAAGGCGATGGAGTGGAGGGAGGAAGGGAAATGAAAAACACAAAAATCTCTTGGTGCGATAATACCTTCAACCCCTGGATCGGCTGCACCAAGGTTTCGTCCGCTTGCGCCAACTGTTACGCCGCCGCGATGGATCACCGCTGGGGGCATGACTCGTTCGGCGCTGGCAAGCCGCGCAGGCGCACAAGTGAGGAATACTGGGGGCAGCCGCTTGGGTGGAACGCAGAAGTGGAACAAGCTATGGACCGCCGGGAGCGTGCGATGTTGGTCGCGCCATCAGGAAGCATTTTGCCTAACCACCCAGCAACTCCACGGGTCTTCTGTGCATCACTTGCTGACTGGCTCGATGGTGAGGTGCCTATTGAGTGGCTGGCTGATCTGCTTGCGCTGATTCATGCGACGCCATACCTTGACTGGTTGTTGCTCACAAAGAGGCCAGAAAATTGGGCGAGGCGCGTTGAAGCCGCATCGCTTTGCGAGCACAACGACAGAAATGAGTATTACGGCAGGAACGTCGGTTGCTGGATGGCTAACTGGCTGCGGGGCGATGCCCCAGAAAACGTCTGGGTAGGAACCACTGTCGAGTATCAGGACATGGCCGACGAGCGCATCCCGGCGCTACTCAAGATCCCGGCGCGTATTCGCTTCCTGAGCTGCGAGCCGCTGCTTGGTCCGGTGCAGTTTGGCCACATCCCGCCAGAAGGAGATACAGATGAAGGCGAGCGTATCCACTGGGTCATCTGCGGCGGCGAGAGCGGCCCTAACGCACGGCCAATGCACCCCGATTGGGCGCGGTCGCTAAGGGATCAGTGCAAGGCAGCCGGAGTGCCGTTCTTCTTCAAGCAGTGGGGAGCGTGGGCGCCGCGGGAGACAAGACCCGACGACGCGCGCTTCATGGGAGATGAAGGCGAATTCAAATCCTGCGGGGGAATGGTGAGGAACACCAAGCGCCCGGCGGGATGTCTGCTCGATGGCAATGGGCACAAGGAGTTCCCGCAATGAGCAAAACAAAAAAGCTATTTACCGCATCCCTTGGTTACTTCGGGGATATGATCCTACGCCTGCGCGACACGCGGAACAGGCTGCTGCAAGAGGTCAACGCCATGCGCAACGGAATAGAGTTGGGCCAAGAGAACTGTGACGCTGTATACGAGGAGTTGCGCGCCCAGCGTGACGCCGCACGGGCACGTTACGAGGAGATCTTAGCTAACATAGACGAGGCCATCGAACTAATCGACTATAGGTCTCCATTTGGACTTATGTTCGTGGAGGCGCTCAAGGGAGTAATTCTTAAGGAGAACGTGGGTGCGGTCGACCAGGACGCCAGGCTACGCGCTCTAGTGGAGAGGATCAGCAAGCAGACGCCAGAGATGCCCGACCACTGGACATCGTGCTCGCAGTGCCGAGACAACATAGACGCCGCACTGGAGGTGCTTGAGGATAAGGATGGCAACGAATAGTATCCAAGCTTATGATACTATACACACCCCACGCCACCCCCACCCCCGGTAAGGAATCTCTTATATTATCATTGCCGGGCAGGGTCCGCGGGAGCCCGCCTTCCGCGCATGAACGCATAAAAAACCAATTACCACGCATCTGGACCACTTTCCGTATCCAAAAAAAGACACCAACAATGCCCACCAGAGCACCAACGCTCAGGCTCACTCCGCGCACGGCGCGAAACTGGAGAGCGGAACAGGCCGCACGCGACACAGACCCGGCGCAGAAGGGCGCAACGAGGATCCGCAGCAGCGTAGTGTGGCAACGTTTACGCGACACGCTCAAACAACAGTGCCCGCTGTGCTGCGATCCGCTCGGGCGACACGGCGGACGGCCAGTCATGACCGAGGATATACATCATATCATCCCGCTC
>JBAZHQ010000437.1:0-3766 GCA_041652235.1 Opitutaceae bacterium
AAAGGTGTCCGCATGAAGGTGCAAGAATCGAGATGATCGTGAAAGTGAGCGGACGAAGTGAAGAACAGGCTTTCACCCGTCGGCACCGAGTCCGCCGTGAAAATTCGCGCGCTTTGGCCCTACACGAGAGAGGGGCCCTTTGGGGGGCAGACAACGACGGTCCCTGCGATTTTATCGTGCCATGACTGGCCTTCGTGATCGAGCGCGATCCAGATAAACCCCAAACCGGCGACAACGAGCGAAAGGAAGCAACTGAGAGAACGCACAATGGCGGTCATCCAGTCGAGCGGGCGTTCGTCGAGGCGCACGATTTTCAATTGGAAGATAATCCCGCCGATCGTTGTGCCGCGGAGTTTCCACATGACCGCGCCGTAGGTCGTCAACAACAGGAGAAAGCCGGAGAAACCGATTCCGGAGCCGATGCGGAGGAAAGGCACGGCATGCAGCAGGCTGCCGATGAGAAAGGTCAGGATGCCGCATAGCACGACATCGACGCCCAGCGCGCCCATGCGTTGCCAGAATCCGGCGCGCGGGAGCGCGGATGCCGGAGTCGGCAAAGGCGGTGGAGGCGGCGTCGGCGCGGCGGAGAAGATCGGCAGGCTGCCCAATACGGCGGTAGGCGAGGGCGAGCCGTGCAGCGGCATCGTCGAGGCAAAGTTAGGGACCACCGCGGCGGCGGGAGCCGTCGGCGAGACCGGCGGAGAGCCGGCTTGTGCCGGGCTCGCGGCAAAAGGTGTTGCGGGCCTTTCTTTCTGAATGTTCAGGATCAGCACGGTGATGACCATGCCGAGCCCGAGCGACCCGATCAGGAAGTGCATGCACAGTCCGAGCACCGGCACGCAGTAGAGCAGCGAGATGATCACGCCGCCGACAAGGACGGAAACTGCAATATGCGCGCTGGGACTGTCGCCGAAATGCCGGGTGACGAGCCGTCCGAACCAGGCGTGCATTGCAGCGCGGCCAAACCAGCCCGCGAAGAATAGACCGGCTGCAAGGAAGGGGATAAGCAGGGCGCCGATACCGGTGATGGCGAGGAGGACGATGACCAGCGGTGTGAGAATGATCGCAAGGAAGGCCGTGAAGATTGACCGGACCGGGCGTTGTTCGAGCGTCTCCGCGCATTTCACCATGCCGCTGCGAAAGATCAGCGCGAGCAGGACGTAGAAAACGAGATGGGCGCCTGCGACGATCCAAGCCCATCCGAGGCCTTCGCCAAACCCGAGCAGCCGGCCAAACAGCAGGCATTTTTTCACCCAGTTGACGATGGCGCCACGGTGTGGGATATTGCCGCAAGACATGATCTTGTTCACCTGGCCGTGCACGATGGCGCCGGGGTGCTGATCCAGGTTGCCGAACACGACGACGACGTCACCGTCGACGATAGCATTCTCGCCCAGTTTCAGGTTGCCGAACAATGCCACAGTCTTGCCGCTGACGTGGCCGTTGACTTCCAGGTTGCCGAAGAGGGCCACGGCGTCGTCGTTGGTCCGGCCGTTGACGACCGTCTTGCCGAAGACCGAAACAGCTTTGCTGCTGAGTTCGCCATCGACCGTATTAGTGCCCCAAAAGGATACCGCTTCGGCGGACTGCGTGGTGCCAGCGGGCACCGTGTGATCGCCGAATGGCGGGCATTTTCCCGAGCAGGTGCCGACGGGAAAGTGTTCCTTGAGCGTTTTCTCCGTCTTTTGGTCGCCGGAGGTGGGAGCTGGTATTTCGGACGGTTTCGCTGCGTTGCCGGCCTCGACGGCGGGCCGGGCAGGTGAGACAGAGTTGTTTTGTCCCTCAGTCGCGGTGGCGGTGTTGGAGGGAGTGTCGGGGCGGCGAAGTTCAGCCTTCGTCTCGGGTGCCGCTGCGGCTGGGCTTGTGGCTGCTTCTGTCTTGGTAGGCGAAACAGATTGCGCCGTGGCGGGCGCCGGCGTGGTCGCGGGGGTGCTGTCGGCAGAGGGCGCGGCGACGGGCACGGTAGCTGATGCTGGCGGCGGCGCCTCCTGGGCGAGAAGCGAAAGCGCCAGCGCAAAGCTGAGCGCAACAATGGCGCCGCGGAAAAGGTCACGAGCCGAGGGATTCATGGGGAAAGACGGTTAGCGGTTGAGAACAAGGGTGCGGTAGGCGCTTGCGCCAAGGCCGAAAAGCGCCGTGTAAAGCGTCGCGAGAAACGCAGCCGCGCCAAACAGCCAGAGCGCTGGAATACTGTGGGATAGCGTTGCGCAAAGGTCGTTGACGAACGCGGCGGCCATGCGGATCTGCGAAAGCGAAGCGGTCAATTCGCGCGGCACGGGCGGCAAGTTGGCGTACCCGACGCTCCCTGCGAGCGTGACGCCGGCCGCTAGCGCTATGGCCAGCGCGAGAAATACCGCTTTCGCCACTGGCGGCCAGTATGCGAAGGATAGGCGCCACCACGGCAAGGCCTGCCGGGCGGCAAGCGCCGGATTGGTTTGCGTCTGAGGTTCGGTGTTCGCACTAGAAACACCGGCTGATTTCTCGGAATTGAAGGATTCTTCGGGCGTCGGCTCGGCTTTGCACGGCTGTTGAGGACCCAGATCGACGTGCGTGCGAAACGCCTCGAAGGCGGCCCGCGCCCGCTCGCTCGCCTTGCTGATCTTTCGGGTAGTGAGGTTGAGGATCTGAAGTTTGCGGGGCGTTGCCTCCCAATACACATATTCGCCGGGCAACGCGTTACCCGCCGCCGCGACGATGCCGCCGGCCAGGTTGAGCAGGCAGGCGAGCCGATTCTCATAATCGGCCTCGCGCAGCAGGTAGTGATCGCGCACGGCTTCGGTCGTTTCGGTCGGGAAGCCCCATTCGGCGAGGATCATGTCCGCGACATCGCAGTTGCTGAAAAGGAAAACGCGCCCCTCCCACATCGCGTAGCTGCCGAGCGCCTCGTGGTTGTACGGCTCGACGCCGGTCAATAGCTCGGCGACGCGGTCAAGCACCAGGATGCCGAGCGTGCGCATCAATCCCGCGGTGTACGCCAGGCGAGCGTCGAAGCCGCACTCCTGGGCCAACGCTTCGCAAACGAGCGCGGTGTAGAGCATGTTCGCGCGGAGCGGCTCGGTCGGCACGTTGTAGAACTTCAGCGCCCGGTCCGTCAGCCGCGCGGCTGTCGCGAGCCCGACCAGCCGATAGACTTCACGGAAGCCGACGCGATTCACGGCCTCCTCCACTGTGCCGACTTTGACTTCACCGCTGCCGCCGTAGACGACGCTGTTGCTGATGCGGATGAGATGCGCCGCCAGAGCCGTGTCGCGTTTGATCAGTTCTGCGACCCGGTCGAGACCGACGTTAAGGTCCTTCAACAACTCACCCAGCCCTACGAGCACCTTGGGTGCGGGTGGGAGCGATTGAGCGATCTCGAAGATCTTCTCACGCGATAAGGCGTTGGTGCCTGCCATGGACGAAGATTCCATATAGCGGCCCCCTTGACATGGGAGCAAGCCGGTTAAACGTCATGCTCTTTGGCGGAGGCTCGGAGGTGTATGAATTTCCTGTAAAACGTTCCCGGAGCCTTCCCTGTCACGATTCGGCGCGTCTTTGGCGGGCTCGCAAATCCCCCGAAAACCGCTTGGGAGGCAGGTCGTGCAGTCCCGGCCAATTTGCTTCTTGGTGAGCCATTGTGAATGGGGCAGCATGATCCCAGTCACCCTCTTTCAACGATGAATACGACTGCTCTCGTCTTGGAACGCAAAGGTCAGCTTGCACTCCGGGATATCGATCTGCCCGATGAGTTGGGGCCGCACGATGTTCGCGTCGCGATCCGGCGGGG
>JBAZHQ010000438.1:0-3764 GCA_041652235.1 Opitutaceae bacterium
AGGTTGGTCATGTCTGTTACCATTGTACTCAGTTACTTTCATGTTTTCCCTTTCCAGTGTTTTCCTGGCCTTGCGCTAGCTGGCGCCCTGACTACGGAAGGCAAAGTCCTGCTGCATTGGATTTGAGCAATCATCTGGAAGCCAACTAAGGACTTCGATCCATTCTCGCGCAGAGACGCGGTGGCGCGGAGGTTCGATCCCCAAGGCAATCCCCGTACCAGTCGATCAGGGGCGCAACTGAATCACTTGCATCCTTGAGCACTGGACCGCTTGGTGAAATTCAGACTTCTCTGTTCTCTGCGACTTGGCGTCTCTGCGCGAGAATCCTGATAGGTGGTTTCTCCGCGTGGAAAGCTCCTTTCTGTTTTTCTTTCCCTAAACCTCGTCGGGCTGGGGTGAAACCCCGTTAGGAGTTAGAATTTAGAATGGGCATGGGCTTCGCCGCACGCCGACAGCCGCGCCCTTTTGGGGCGCAACCTTGGAAGATCGCTGATATTCTAGTTTTTATCCCCTGCTGCGAACGCAGTGAGCCGCATTCGGTGTCCCGTCTGCGGGACACCCATTCTAGCTCCTAGATTCTATCTCCCAGTCTCTTGCTTCCGCTGCTACTCCAGCTCGAAATCCGCCACGAGGACGTGATGGTCGGATGCCATCGTCGGCGCCACCGCATGACCCACGCAGCGCAGTTGGGAGTTATAGAACAGGTGATCGAGGACAAAGGGCATGCGACGCCAGGTGATCTGCGACTGCTGCACCGTCGAGTAGCCCGCGCCCGCCATCTGATTCACCAGGGACTCATGATGGCTGATGTTGAAATCGCCCCCGATGATCGTTGGACCCTCTGAGCGCTTCAGCATATCGACAATGATCGCCCGCTGCTGGGGATGTTCGCGGCTGGAACTCTTCAGCATGAAAAATGCGAGCAGATGCGTATTGAAAATCTGCAGTTTCCGCCCGCCGATGACCGTGGACGTGCCGATGAGAAGGCGATCGGTCGGTGTCTTGTCCTGGCCGAAGAAATCGAAATGGATCAGAGGAGACGGCAGATCGGTGCGCTTCAGGTCGCTGAGGGCCGTACGGGAAAAGATCGCCAAGCCGACGCCAAAGGGCAACTCGCGCGAATCGGGTTTGGGCATGGCAACATGACTGTCATACTCACCGCCCAGCTCCTCGCGCAATCGGGTGTAGTTGGGCGGCATGGGAGGCTGTGTGCCATCGCTCGCCGCGTGCTCCACTTCCTGCAGCAGAAGAATATCGGGATTGTGTTTGCGCACCTCGGCGATCGTTCCACCCAAATTAATTGGGGCAGCATCAGGAGCGGCTTCATCCCATGATTGGCCGAACTGCATATTGAACTGCATCACGCGGAAATGGCTCATGTCAGTCAGATGGAATCACGATGCAACGGGGTTGCAGTAGTTTTCTCAAAGATCCTCGCTCAGCAACTCCAATCAGGCGATTTTGGCTCCGATCTTAAATTCCAGAATCCTCTGTCCTGATCAGCCGAGCTTCAGGAAAGCAAGTCTGCCCGTTTTGGGAACACAGAGGACGCAAAGGGGAAGAGAGGTCACAGAGGCAAGGTTCTGGAAACTCGATCAGCTCTTTGTCACGAGACATTCCTACTCACCGGTTCTCAATGGAACACGTCCTGTGCTTTTGAGCGTTTTCCCTTTGCGCCCTTCCTTCTCCTTTGCGTCCTCCGCGTTCCCAAATCAACCACCGCCTACTCGGGTTCGGCTGTGCCTTCGACGACCCAATCCTTGGCCTCGGGGACCTGAGCGAGAAACTCACGCAGCGCCGCGCTGAGATGCTCGGCATAGCGGAAATGGGCTCCCATGCCGGTGCGGAGTTCCGCCTCGTAGATAAATTTGTCCGCCTGCGTCGAGTGCTCGAAGGGAGTCTGGGAGCCTAGGAGAAGGCCATATACATAGGAGGGACATCCTCGCTGCATGAGCTCGCGAAGAAGCGCGGTCTGTTCCTCTAACAGGGCGGCATGATCGGCATGCTTCAACTCGGGCGGGAGATAGAAACCCGCCTGGATGAGCGGCGAACCGCGATAGCCGGTGCGATGGCGGTTCAGATCGCGGAGTTCCGCGATGGCCATGTTGTTCCAGGCAAAGGTGACTCTCATGCGCCGGATCGCGGAGCCGCACTGTCCGTAACGGTTCGCACGATGACGAAGGGCTTCCGCGACGGGTTGCTCCTCGGGATACCAAGGCGGCGCGCTGCGATCGACACGCACCCATACCTCGTCTCCGAGCGGCTGGCTGGAAAGGCGAGCCAGCCCGAGGCTCTGGCTGGCTTCCATCTCCTGACGGGACTGCTCGACATAGGAATGCTCGCTTACGCTATGCCGCATGAGCCTCGGAGAAAGCTTCATGAGCTCCGCACGGATAAGGCCGGCGGCGACGCGCGCTTCGGGTTGCGGCAGGGATTCGAGGTGTTTCACCGTCTGCGACCACATGCGTGAGGATTGCACCAAAGCCACATTGGTGCGCGTGGCGAAGGGGACGAAATAGCGGGCGCGGTCCAGGGCGAAATTCTTCCGGATGCGCGTGACAACGGCGGGTTTCGCGTCCTTCGGCAGGCGCACGCGCCCGGGCTCCGTCCGGCCGAGTTCGTCCAGACGGGCGTACTCGGCATTATATGCGGCAAAGGCGCGACCCATCAGGTGAATCCAGCGCGGCGCAAGATCCTCGGGTATGCCCAGATCGATGGGCAGCGGCAGGTTGGCGGGGTCCATCGCGATGTAGCGCGTGCTCGACTCCTGCCCGTCCGCCATCTGCGAAATCTCGAACAACTTATAGGCAAGCCACATCGAGACACCGTCAAGGGCGATGGCCATGCCCCCTGTGAGGCCGCCGATGGAGGCGTGACCGTAGTCGACGAACTTGAGTATCCGGTCGATGGATTCGTCGGGGTTGGCGAGGTCCACCTTGCTGAGGATATGCTCCAGGCCGTCGTTGCTCCGCGAGTAGCGGGCGAGCACGGAAGCGAGAAGCTCCGGGGTGACTTTAGGCATGTCCGCAGCCGTGGGCGGAGGGACGATTGCAAGGCCTGTGATCTTCATGCGAGGGATGTCGGGAAGAGCATTAGGGCCACCTCCCCTTGGCAATGATTAAGAATACTTCAATCCGATGGCAGTCTCACTCCGGGGAAACGGGGGGAGAGAGATGGGCAGGAGATGAAGCCTTCGAGTTCCAAGTTCGCTGACGATTCCTGAAATGTGCTCAATGGACTAGTTAATTAGGTTTGTATTCCTAATTTTAATATTATAATCAGGATTATAATCCTATTTATATGTACGCTCGTGAGATCGAACAGTCCATCCTACAACGTGTAGGCGACGGTAAAGTCCTGATGGTCGTTGGTGCCCGCCAAGTGGGGAAAACGACGTTCGTGAAGAAATTGGCCGAAAAAACCACCCAACCGCTTATCTCATTTAATGGAGATAATCCCGCCGACCGTGAAACCCTTTCAGGGAAAAGCCTTGCCCAGCTTTCGGGGATCATCGGATCGGCAAAGACCGTGATATTCGATGAGGCTCACAAGATTCCTGACATCGGTCAGACCCTAAAACTGCTCGTTGACGAGTTCGGAAAGGGAAAGACAGTCATCGCGACTGGATCTTCCAGCATCGGCCTGCTCGACGGGACACAGGAGCCGTTGACGGGCAGGAAATGGGTATGGAATATGTTTCCCCTGACTCCACGCGAGATATGGGGAGAAAATCTTGCCCGGTCGCTTCCCGACGGACTTCCGGG
>JBAZHQ010000439.1:0-3762 GCA_041652235.1 Opitutaceae bacterium
GAAGTGGCGATGCTTACTTCCGAGACTGACAAATCGGCCCGACTGGACGAAATCGCGACGAGTTCCCTGTACCGCGACATCCTTGAATTCCAAAAGATCCGAAACGCGCAGGTGCTGTATTCGCTTCTCAAGGCCCTTGCCTTGCAGGTGGGGAACGAAGTGTCGTATCTTGAGCTTTCCAGAACCGTTGGGATCGACGCAAAAACGGTGGAGAAATACATCGACCTGCTCGAAAAAAGTTTCGTCCTTTTCCGGCTTCCGCCCTATGCGGCCAACCGCCGCCACGAGATCACTAAAATGAAAAAGGTGTTTTTCTGGGACGTCGGAATCCGCAACGCCGTCATTGGAGACTACCGCCCGCTCGACCGCCGGAACGATGTGGGCGCGCTCTTCGAGAATTGGTTCATCGCCGAACGGATGAAGAGGTCGCTTTATCGCAGCTTGCGGACGAGGTTCGGCTTTTGGCGCACGCACGCCGGCGCTGAAGTCGACTTGGTGGAGGAGACTCCGGATTTGACGATCGGCCTGGAAATGAAGTGGAACAACGCAAAAGCAAAAGGCCCGGCTGCCTGGCACGCCGAGAAGTTCGCGTGGAAACTCGTGCACAGGGATAACTGCGTGGAATTCCTGCGTTAAGAAGGCAGCAAGTTCCATACGAGAGAGCGTTGTCGCAAACAACAGCACTCGAGGTAAGCGCACAGTCAGCAGATTACATCTTATTGCCAAATCGTGCTTCCTTATTTGAGGAGGCTCCCGCCTTGGGGTAAGCTATGGCCACGCTCTCGGCGCCGCTCAGACCAAGTCCTCGAATGAACCTTCTTTTCCCCGCACCTTCGCACAAGCGCATCCTGTTTGCCGCGGCTTATCTGGCTCTTGCAGGATTTTTCTGCCACCTCATCGCGCAGCCCGCTCCTCCCACCGAAGCGCAGATCCAGTGGATGCGTTCGATCGAAAGCCAGGTTCAGGTGCGGCGCTCGGTTGCCGCCGATGTCGTTCCGTTCTCCGTCAATCTGACCTCACGTGCGGAGGCGCGGGCTTTCACCAATGCGATCTATCCTGTTTCCGACAATGTGCCGATCGGGTGGACGGGAACGCTGTCGGGCACGCCGGGTGTGAGCGCAACGGGCCAGGCCGGCACGACCTCGTCAGCTTTCAAGGACGCAGTCATGGTTCGTATCAATTGGTTTAGGGCGATGGCGGGCGTCCCCGCCAGCATCACTTTCAACGACACCTATTCATCCAAGGCGCAGGAAGCAGCCCTGATGATGTCGGCCAACAATGCCCTAAGCCACTACCCTCCCGGCAGCTGGCTCCTTTACACCAGCAATGGAGCGGAGGCTGCCGGGAACTCAGATCTTTCAATCGGAAGCATGGGACCAGATGCGATCTCCCTGGGTTATATCTGCGATCCTGGCGATAACAACGCTGCCGCAGGACACAGGCGACGTCAGTCCCTCAAACAACTTCTACGACGCTAACGCTACGTGGGTCATGGATGGATATTACGGCACGACGAGGCCCGCCGTGCGCGATACCTTCGTCGCCTGGCCGCCAAAGGGCTACGTCCCCTACCACGTTGTTTTCCCTCGCTGGTCGTTCTCCTATCCCGGGGCTAATTTCTCCGCCGCCAGCGTGACCATGACCCGCGATGGCTCATCCATCCAGGCGACTCCCGAACCCATCTCCAGCGGTGTCGGGGAAAACACCCTCGTATGGGTCTATGACGGGCTCGACGCCGCCACCAATTCCTCAGCGCACGCGAAACCAGCCTCCGACACGGTGTACGCCGTAAGAGTCTCCAATGTCATCGTAGGCGGCTTGGCAAATACCTTCGACTATTCCGTCACCGTCTTCGATCCGGCAACGGGTGCCGCGGACGATCCCCCGACCAGCGTCACAGGGCCCACAGGCGCCGGCGCCTACACCGTGGCGATGCCCTCATACACCAGCTATTTCCAATGGCGGGCGGTGACGACCGCGGCCTTCACGGGATCTTATGGCGCCGAAGGCGGCCTGCAGGGCGTCGAGACGTCGACAACTTCCGGATACAGCGTGGTCGATACGTCGACAAAGGCGGCAGGGGCCGCCTCCTACCATCTTGCGCATACCTCCACGGCGGACCAGTCATTCACGCTCCCCGGCTCCTTCACCTTCGCAGGCGGCTCGGCAAGCGTGGCCTTCAAGAGTCGTCTCGGTTGGGCCTCGACCTATCAGGTCGCACGCTTGCAGGTATCGGTTGATGAAGGTGCGTCATGGGTTGATTTGTACACGCAGGCAGGTGCGGACACCTCGGGGGAGCATTCCTTTGTGTCGCGGTCGGCCTCTCTCGACGCCTACGCGGGGCGAGTATTTCGCCTGCGCTTCGCCTACACTTTCACCAGCGGCGGCATCTACTATCCACAAAGCGATTCGGGTGTGGGCTGGAATGTCGATTCCATCACGCTCACCAACCTGAGCACCGCCACGCCCGAAACCACGAGCTCGACGATTCAAGGCAGCAGCTTCTCCTACACTTATCAGCCGGGACAAAGCATCGGCCTGCAGGCAAGGACCCTGATGTTCGGAACCTATCCCACGGCCTGGGGCACCTTGAACATGGTGCAGGAGCCCACCCCGTCCAGTGATCCCGGCCGTCTGATCGCGCTCGCGTTGCGAGGTTATTGCGGCTCGGGCTCGCAGGTGCTGATCGCTGGTTATATTATCTCCGGGTCCGGCTCAAAACGCATCGTCGTCCGCGGAGTAGGTCCGGGTCTGATAAAACAAGGCGTCACAAGTGGAACCCTCGTCGATCCTCTGCTGAAGATCGTCAATTTCCAGGGTGTGGAGCTTGCCCAAAACGATAATTGGTCCGGCACCGACGGAAGCGCCTACGGGCCGGCATCCCTGGATGCAGGCAGTAAGGATAGCGTGCTCTTCTTAACCAGCGGAGCGGACATCAAGACTGCCCAAGTGAGCGGCGTCGGAAACGGAACGGGGGAGGCGATGATAGAAGTCTACGATACCGAGCCGTCCAATCAGAACATACGGTTTACTGCTCTTTCGGTACGGGCTCAGCTCGACGCCGGAAGAATACTCATCCCCGGTCTGATCATCGGGGGATCGACTCCAAAGACTCTCATCGTCAGAGCGCTCGGACCTGCCCTTCAGAAGGTGGGTGTCACCGATTCGCTGGCAGATCCTAAAATCACGCTATTCTCGGGAAGCACCGCCATTGCCTCTAATGACAACTGGTCGGGAGAGGACGGCCATACGATCGGTTTACAGCCTTACCCAGACGCAGGCAGCAAGGATGCCATCATCGTGACAACCTTGAGCCCGGGTAACTATACCATGCACATCAGCGGCAATGGAAGCACAGGAGGCATCGTGGTGGTGGAAGTGTACGAGATGCCCTGAACCCGGAAATCTCCTGGATACAAGATCCTTACTGAGGTCTGAAGTTTCCATTCTAACGCAAAGGGAGAGTCTACCGCTCCAACAAAGACAGGCCATCAAATCGCGCCGCGGCCCGGTCGCTTTCCCGTTTTCCAGCGAGCCGCGCAGGCGATGATTTGAGACTTAAGCAACGTTGAGTTGGGCTGGGGCACCTGCAGAGACTATGCGGCGATGACGCCCCCCGAGCTACCGTCCAGCCGCATCCTGTTGGTTCGCTTTCATCACTTCACCAATCCGCAATCCTCACGCGCCGTCGCCCCATCTGCCCGATCACTTCAACAAGACCACTACGCAGTACCCGGGCACAAACCTCGTTCTCAAGTATGT
>JBAZHQ010000440.1:0-3734 GCA_041652235.1 Opitutaceae bacterium
GCGGGTTATAAATCATATCGAAGACGGCGCGGGGAGAGGGAAGGCGGGTCAGATCGATCGGGGCGGGATCTTCGCTTTTGAGTCCGGCGGAGGTCGCGTTGATGACCACCGCGCCGGAGGGCAGGTCTGCGGGCGGGTGGGCCGGGGCAAAGCCGCGCAGGGCTGCGTGTCTTTTGGACAGGGGAGTGAGAGCAGCCAGCAGGATATCCGTTTTAGCGGAAGTGCGGTTGGCGATCCAGAGCGAGCGCACGCCCTGTTGAAGGCATTCGACGCCGGCTCCGCGTGCGGCGCCTCCCGCGCCGACGATGATGACATCGGCGTCGGCGAGATCGATCCCCATTTCCTCGCGAAGGCCGGCGGCCAAGCCGTAGCCGTCGGTGTTGTACCCCTTCCATCCATCGGCGATGGAATGCAGGGTGTTGATCGCGCCAACGGGCTGAGCCGCTTCGTCGATCTGGGAAATGTGGGCGAAGGCGATTACCTTGTGGGGCACCGTGAGGTTCACACCCAGGAAGCGCTGTTCGCGCAGCTTATCGAGCGCCAGCGGCAACTGCTCGGGAGGTACATCGAAGCGCACGTAACGCCACTCCGAAAAGCGCGCATCTTTCCCGGCGAGCATGGCCAGCGCCGCATTGTGCATGGCGGGGCTGATCGAGTGCTTGATGGGATGTCCAAGCACGGCGAGCCAGGTGCCGGACTGTGGCCAGCTTTCAAGATCGGCGAGCGTGTGAACGGGATCGACGTATGACATGCAGCCTTCAGCTATCGGCTTTTGGATTCCGGGTGTCAGGTATAAAACGGCGGTCGGAAGCTGGATGCCGGGTGAATCGCAATGCTATTCTCTGTGTCTCTGAGGTTCAACCCCGGTTGAGAATCTTTTCTGCGGCAGCGAGCTTTGAGCGGAGGCAGGGTGGGGCGGTGGGGCTGGCGCAGATGGAATAGTTCAACATGACAACCCTCGGCCCGACCCCTTTTGATCGTCCCTCAGTTAGGATTGGCAGACCTTGTGATTCTCAGCAGTCTGCTGTGAGTGGAACCGCAACCCAATATCCGCACTGGGAAATCATCCAAGGTCTTCGTTCCTGTCGTCCGGGCGGCATCGTGGCGCCCACAGGAGGAGAAGGTCGCGCTCTTCGAGCATGTCGCAGATCACGGCGCGTTTCGCTTCACGGAGCGCGAAAGGGGAAAGCTGGAATTGCTGCGCACACGACTTGGCCCGCTTGCCGGGCTTCGGATTCTGGAGCCGGGCTGCGGGACGGGACCGCTGACCGAGTGGCTGTACAAATGGTCCGACCCCGGCGGCGTGATCGAAGCCTTCGATCCGAACCGGCAGATGCTTGCCAAAGCGGCAGAATATCTCCGAGGACTACCCCGGTGCCGGTTGTCTTGCGGGCGCTGCGAGGACATTGAATGGGCCGAGCATTCCTTCGATCTGATCGTCTGTTTTCGCGTCTTCCCTCACTTTGACGATGTTGATGAGGTGTTGAATCGGTTTCGGCGCTGGTTGGCAACAGGCGGCCGTTTGCTTGTCGTTCATTGGGAAGGGAGGGACGCGCTTGATGCGCTTCATGCCCACCATGAACCTGTCGAGGGAGATATCTTTCCTCCGCGGAAGTACCTCGAAGCGGCGCTGTCCAGAAAAGGCTTCTCGATCAGCACTTGGATCGATGACAGCGAGGAGATCTTCATCGATGCGCAACTTTCACCGGCTCCGCTCTGATTTTTTCCGATCGCCATGCACGAACTCAGCATAATGCAGTCAACTCTCGAACTGGTGCTGCAGCACGCCGCCAGGAACCAGGCGACAAAGGTTCATCGCATCGTGTTGAAGATCGGAGCAATTGCCGGTGTCGATCCCGAGTCCCTTCGCTTTGCGCACGAGGTGGTGGTGAGCGGCACGATCGCGGAGGCCTCGATCCTGGAGATTATTCCGGTGCCATTACGCTGCCGTTGCCGGGATTGTTCGCTGGATTTCGAGGCTGAACCCGGCCCCATCGCCCTGTGTCCGCGATGCGCCAAGCCCTCAGGGGAGATTCTGCAAGGGCGCGAAATGGAACTTTCGCAACTGGAGCTCTCTTAACACTCAGGCAAGATTGCCCTGTATAAGCCCTTGAACGGCGGTTTGCAGCGATTCAGAGGTGAAAGGCTTCTGGAGAAATGTGACGGAGGGGCTCTTAGCGATGAATGCGGTGCTGCCATTCTCTTCGACGCCGGTCATCACGATAACCGGGATCGTTGGGTTAAGGTGGCGGATTGTTGTGACGAAGGCATCGCCGCCAAATTTGGGCATATCGAGATCCGTAATGACCAGCGCGATATCTGGAGCGTGCGGTATAAAGAGAGTGGCGGCTTCCAACCCGTCACAGGCGGTGAGCACGCGGTAGCCTTGCCGGGTAAGAATGGCGCTTGCGGTGTCGCGAATGGTCTTTTCGTCGTCGACAAGAAGAATGAGTTCGCCATTGCCTCGTGCTACAGTCGCCGGGGTGTCGCCCCCGCCGGCTTCCGAGGATACCCCGGCTGCCGGGAAATAGACTTGGAAGACCGTGCCCTTGCCGGGGGAAGTCTGCACTGTGATAAAGCCGTGATGTGTCTCAACGATGCCGCGCACGGTTGAAAGGCCCAGCCCCGTGCCTTTGTCCGCCGGTTTGGTCGTGAAGAACGGTTCCCAGATGTGATCCAGCAACTCCTGCGGAATGCCGGTGCCGGTATCTTCGACCTTCAGCATGAGCCAGGCTCCGGGGCGTGCTCCCTTGAGGCGGTTGGCTGTGCTATCATCCAGCATGCAGTTCTCGGCACGAATGCGCAAGGTGCCCCCCTGCGGCATTGCGTCGCGGGCGTTGACGCAGAGGTTCAGGAGCACTTGGTGAATCTGAGTGGGAATGGCCTTGATCAGCCACAGGCTCTCGGGGAGGTCTTCATCGAGTGTGATGGATTTCGGAAACGTCTGGCTGATGATCGAGCAAATGTCGCGGAGGAGATGCTTGACCTGCAGCAGTTGGGGTTCGCCGCCGATGCCGTGAGCGAAGCCAAGGATCTGGCGCACGAGCCCGGTGCCGCGCGAAGCGCTCGCTTCGATCATATCGAGCAGGCTTCGGTCGAAGGGATTGGCGACGTGCTCACGCAACATAGGTGCGCCCATGAGAACCGGGGCGAGGACGTTGTTCAAATCGTGCGCAATGCCGGCTGCGAGCAGGCCGATGCTTTCCAGCCGCTGCGAGCGCAGGAGCTGCTCCTGGAGCTTTTTTCTTTCGGTGACATCGGTGCTGATGCTGATGAGACCGGTTACCAGGACCTTGTCGTCGCGGATCAATGTGGCGCTGGACTCCATGACGAACGGGCGGCCCTGGCGGTCCGAGGTTTGGATTTCACCCCGCCAATCGCCTTTGGTGGCGAGCGCCTCCCGGATTGCCGCCGCAGCTTCGGGATTTCGAGGGAACATCATCTCGTCGGTGGTCTTGCCGAGAGCATCGTCGGCCGACCATCCAAAGAGATGCTCGGCACCGCGGTTCCAGAACGTGATCCGATGGTCGGTGGTGGCGATGACGATCGCCTCGGTTGCCTTGTTCAGAACCTGGGTGGCCTGTTCGAGATCGGCGACCTTCTTCTGAAGCTTGCGAAAGAGCGCTTCGCTATACTCCGTTTTCAGATCGCTGTCGCGGGAGGGATGTGGCTGGGATGCTCCTTTGGGCTCCTTCAACAACTCGTTGACGATTTCCATCAAGGCCGCCGGCTCC
>JBAZHQ010000441.1:0-3733 GCA_041652235.1 Opitutaceae bacterium
TGGTCGAGTAGTTGCCTTGCCGCGTGATCGCATCAAGCGTGCTCTGGCGATCGATATTCGGCACAACCCGAGCGAGTTCGTCATGCACCTCGTTGAGCACGGCATCTCGATTCGTCTCGCCGCTCTTAACAACGGCGTCAAGCATTCGATTGGCGTACTTAGCAATCTCGCCGTACTGATCGGGCTTAATCGACAACTGCTCGATGCCGCCGGTCTCGCGCACACGCTCCCATGCTTGACGGAACACTTCGCGGGAATTGTTGAACTCTCCGACGTCGACGTGGGCGTCGCCCCAGAACTCAGAGAACGTCACGACCCCTTCGTGCACGTGAGCCTTAACCATTTCAATCGCGGCTTCGAGCAACTCGACCGGGACGGAGACCGCACCGCTTTCGCCCTTCAGGAAATCTCTCACCGAAGGCCGGAATGATTCAAGGTTGTTCAAGGCAGACTTGAATTGCTGGACGGACGCTTTGCGCCGAGCGCTTGCCGCCTTCCTTCGCTGCGACGGCTGCCGTGGACTCTTCGCCCGAGCTATCGCTGTATCGAGTCGCTCATTATCGGTTCGGCCTTGCGACTTCGCCCGCTCCGTGGCCAGCTCGGCTTGGAGTGACTCGATCTCTTTCGCGAGCGCCGTTACGTCCTGAATCTCTTCCTGAGTCAGCGGGCGCTTGCGCATGACGCGCTCACGGGCTAGTAGGTCACCCACTTCGTAGTTCTGATCAAGTGTGAGCTTCCGCGAAGCTAGCACGCGGCCGGCGGCAGTCCCGCCCATTTCGGACGCCCGCAGAATTTCGTCGAGGTCGGTCAACAGAATCTCGGCTTCGGTCTGCGCCGTGGCCTTGCCCTCGTCTGGAGCTTCGGCATCATTCAACAGCCGTACGCGGTCTTGAATGTCATCTTTCAGCTTTCGCATGTGCAAGGTGAGTCCGGCATTCTCGGTGGGCGTGGGGGCTCGCTTGCGAGTAATGACGTCATTCACCACAGCCTTGACCCAATGCGGGTTGGCTTCCATTCTCGATCGGGCTTCCTCGACCCATTGCACTTGAGTCTCCGCCGGCTCCGCCTCTTGGCCCGGCAGCGAGAAGCCTTCGCGGATCTTCGACGTGATTCGATTCGCAGTGCTCACGAGATCCCGTTCTTCCGGTCGCGGCGCTACCTGATCGAGCGCGGCCTGTTCCTGCGTCCCCGCGTCCGGCGAAACTTCCTCCCCCATTGGGGTTGTTATCGTCTCAGGTTGCGCCTCAGCCGGGGTAAGCTCGGGCGAAACAGTCTGTTCCGTCGCCTGGGGCGGCGTCTGTTGCGTCGCCAGCTCGAAAGCCTGATCCAAGGCGGACGGAGCCGAGCCGGGCTCTGCGGGCACCGTGGGAGCTTGCTGGCCAAGGCCAGCCGCCTCAGCCTCCCTCGACTGGGTGATCTGGCTAGTAATGTGCTCGACCGCTGCCGTCCGCTCGGCCTCCGTCTCCCCGGTCTCGCGGGAGAAGCCAAGCTCCGCCCACTTCTGCCGACTGATTCCCTGGTCGGTTCTGGACGCCTCTTCTGCGGCCTGAACGATTTTGTCCTGAAGCTCTTGAACCTTGGGGTTCGGCTCCACCCCGCCACGTGCGCCGTGCCCGGCCGCGAGACCCGGCGCAGAGTACAGGCCCATCGTCGCCACGGTCTGAATGAAAACATCCTTCGACGCTTTCTTCCAGCGATCCCAGGTCATGGCTTCGGGATCGACGTTATCCATCCACGATATGAGGCTTTGCCCGAAGTTCACGGTCATTTCCTCCGTGAGTTCGGACATGGTTTGAATCCCAAGGTGCTTTACCGCTTGCCGCACGCCGGCTTGAAGGGCTTTGCTAGCTGCGGGGCCCGCGAACTTTTCGAGACCGCCAAGGCCGATCATATTGAAAGCTGCGGTGACTCCGCCTTCAATGACGCCCATGCCGATGGCGTGCTGCGCAGCCTCACGCTCGCTCTTGCCAGCGTCGATGGCTTGCGTATACGATCGATCCGCTGTCGTCAGCGCTTGCTCGCCAATGATCGCAGCCGTGCCGCCACCACTCAAAGCCGCAAGCGCTATATACGGAGCCTGTGCCGTGATCTCCGTACCAACATCTAACGCACCACGCGCAACGACGTCCGGCATACCCGGATATGTCGACCGAGCGTTCAATTCCTGTTGAGCTTCGGTATAGGCGGACGCGAGACGGTGAACGCGGTTCGCGGCTTCCTCATGTCCAGTGATACGCGCTCCGATTGCCGCGAGCGGTTCACCGACCTTCATCGCTGTCGTGCGAAGGAATGGAGAGGCGATGAAGCTGCCACGCCGCGATTCGAGATCGGCGAGCGCGAATCGTTTCATCCTCTCTTGTTGTGTTTCCTCGTAGGCGGCAGCGTCGTCGATAAACCTGGACAGCGAATCTGGGATTCGGTCTTCGGTCTGCGCGAGTATGCTATCGGCAAAGGAATCAATATCGACAGCGCGAGCTGGAACCGACGTCGTTGGCGGAGCCTGCGTCGGCGCAGCCGGAACCTCCGGTTCCTCTTCTGTAGCATAGCGATTGCGGATCGTTTGAACCATCACTGTCCAGTCCTTGCTGCTTTGTACCGTTGTGCGTGCATTTGGGCTTGCCTGCGAATCTCGGGCGGCATTGCCTGTATGTTACCGTATTGCCGCTGTGCGTTCTGGAGCCACGCGGCGGATTCGCTAACCTGAACATTGCTGATGCCTTGGGCCTGAGCGCTATTGCCCTTAAACGTGTAACTGCGTTTCTCGCCGGCCGGCGTTGTGAGTTCGACAGTGCCGCCACTCTTTTGCGCAGCTTCGATAAGCTCTTGCTGCGAACCTTTGGCGGGCCTCTGCTCGTCTTCACCCATAACATCCATGAATTGCTTGACAGCTTCCTTCATCTGTCCAGCCGACATACGCTTGCCGACTTCGGCTTTGGTATTATCCTTGATCATACCCATAATGAAGTCCGACTTCATCTTCTCCCGAGACTCTTCCTTCTTCGCGGCGGTTTCGTTCGCGATTTTTTCTCGCTCCATGATGCTCTTGTTGATCTCGTTATCCTGATCGGCCTGCAACTTCGCCTTCACACCTTCTCGCGTTTTGTCGTAAGAGGTGTGCATTCGGTTTGCCCCATCCGGGTCAACGGACATAATGACGCCAGTAGTTTCATCAGTCCAAATGTCCCCTGGTTGTCGACCGTCCTTGCGAGGCTTATTGTTCGGGTCACCGAGAACTTGCGTTGGAGTCGAGTTCGTAGCGATCTCGACGTCAAGTCTCCTGAGTGCCTCAACCTTCTGACCTTCAGTCAAATCTGGCGAAGTCTGTATTGCCTTCTTCGCCGACTGCAACTTCGCGTCCGTGACTCGCTGCTCACTCGTGAACTTCTGGTCGAACCGGGCAGCGTCGTCAGTTGCCTGTTGCTTCGCTTCCTGCAAACCTTGCAGATATTCCGCCATCTGCATGTCTTTCTGCAATCCGGCTTGAATCGCGGTCTTGGCCAGCGCGGTCTGGTTCGCTTCGCGAGACGCCTCATATTGCATCTGCGCTTGAGCCGAAGCGATAGCGCCTCGGTTCTGTAACTCGCGCATCTGCATGAGTCGCTCGTTAGCTCGGTCTTTATCGCGGCCGATCGCAGACGCAATCAAAGCGCCCGCGTTTCCGAACCCTCCGCCGTGTCCTACTACTATTGCCATAGCTTTTCAGATCTCCTGTTCAGAATTTCATGCCGGCCAG
>JBAZHQ010000442.1:0-3717 GCA_041652235.1 Opitutaceae bacterium
CGAGTGGCTCCTGCTCGACACCGAAACGACCGGACTGGTCGCGCCGATCTATGTCGTCGAGCTGGCGGCGCAGCGGATGTGCGGATGGGAGCCGGTGGGGGAGCCGTTTCGGAAGCTGCTCAACCAAAACCAGGACATTCCCCCGGAGGCAGCGCGGGTGCATGGCTACACGCGCGAAATTCTCGAACGCGACGGCGAGCCGCCGCAGGACGTTTATGCGGCGTTTGCCAGCTACGCCGGCTCCCGGCCTTTGGTCTCCTACCACCTGAAATACGACCTCGATGACGTTTTGCAGCCGGAGTGGAAGCGGCTCAACGTAGCACCTATCGGCCGCTCCGGTTTCTGCGCACTGCGGCTGGCTCAACGGCTGTTGGACCCGGTGTCGGCGGGGAACTGCAAGCTGCAAACGTTGCGTCAGTATTACCGTCTAACTGAGCGCGGGGCGCATACGGCATCCGGTGACGTCGCGACCGTGGCGGATTTGCTGGCGAACGTGCTGCGACCGATCGCGGAGCAGCGCGGCTTAACGACATGGAAGAAGGTCACTGCCTACGCCGCGCAAGAGTGGTATCCAACGCGGCTCAGTTTCGGCAAATTCAAAGGGCAGAGCTTTTGGCTGGCGCAACGCAACAACGAGATTCGAGGTTGGCTGAGGTGGCTGGCCGAATCCGACAATCCCAGAACGGCACGGATGGGCGGGTGGTATCTGCGGCAACTCGACCGCGGAACCGAGCCGGAAGTCGCGGCGGCAGCGATGCCAAGCCAGATTGCGACGCAGGTGCCCGGAGCCACGCCAGCGATGGCCGGAGTGGCGGTGGTGATTTACGTCGACCCCGAGGTTGGAACGTTGCGCGAGCTGGTCGCCGTCGCGCGGGCGCGGTTGGCCGGGCTGGAGGCCGGTTACACGTCAGTAAAGGCGAAGGTCGATGCGTTGCAGGCGGAGCTGTTCAAGCGGTTGCGTCCGCACTACCAAAAGCGGGACCGCCTGCGGCTGATCGTCAATTATCGCAAGGCGTATTGGGAGACCTTGCTGCGAGAGGGCGAAGACGCCGCGGGCCGGGTCACGGAAGAGTTTCAGCACGCACGCGCCCGGAACGACGAGGATTACCGGCAAACGCAGGCGACAATGGAGGGGAAGCACCCCCTCTCCGCCAGCGAGGATGGCGAGTTGCTGAAGCTCTGGAAAAATCTGGTGAAGCTCTATCATCCCGACCGCTTCGCGACGGCGCCAGAGAAACTCGAAACCTACTCGAAACTCACCAGCGCCATCAATCAGGCCAAGGACAGCGGCGACATGAAGACGCTCCGGCTGATCGCGGACGATCCGGCCGGATTCATCATGCGTCACGGGTGGTCAGCGCTCGACTTCGCCGAGTCGCGTGAAGCGGCGCAATTGCGCAGCTTGTGGGAGAGCTTGGAGGCGGAAATCGTCGCGATTCTGGAGGGCACGAACCAACTGAAGGAAAGTGCCGAATACGAGTTGTGGCTGCTCACGAAGAGTAAACGCGAGATCTTTGAGCTGACGGTCGTGCGGCAGACCGAAGCCATCGAGCGCGAGGTCGCCGACTTGCGGAAACAAGCGGAGGAGCTTGCGAGACAAATCGAGGAAGTCGGTACCGGAAAGCCTGCGAGTATCGGCCGAAAGACCGGCTCGCAGCGGTTCGCCGACCCTACGCCAAGCGATGGCTGAGAAAGAATCGCCTGCAAGCAGGCTCCTACATCGACTACCAAACGATTGAGCGGATTCCGAGCAAGGGTTTGATTCGACTGTATGGGTTCGGCCGATCTATATTCGCGTGATTCGCGGGCAGCAAAGGCCCAAGAAGGTCCACTCGCTCACGCTCGCGCTACGCCGGCAGATTCCCGGCAACTTCGGCTGGATATTTTGCCTGGGCGAATTGTGATCGCAACAGCTAAGAGCCATATCATGATCCGTTCGGCCGCCTCTTTGCGGGCCTTGAGGGCGCTGTTAATGCGAGTGCTTCAAGCAGTGCGGTAGACAAACTCATTCGTGAGACCGTCTCTTGTCCGAGTAACCACCGAACTCCTTCTTGTGGGTGGAACGCTGGCCATGCCCTTCCGGTATCACTTGGCGCTGAGGCCTTCTTTGCTTTTTCTAATTTCGCTAGCGGCATTCGGACGCGCTCAAATCGACGCTTGATTTGCTTCACGACAGAGGAGCTGGGTTTATTGGAGTTTCCATTGATGCGCTCGTCCAACACACGCACAAGCTCATATGCACCGAGCACCCAAAGCGCTGAAACATCGCAAAGATGAGTATGACGCTCGACGTGTGCATGTGCCTCGCGAGTCGACGGAAACGGCCGTTGGAGCTGATCGTTCTCTTGTATCAGTAAATATTCATCGACACGGCGTAGTGCATCCGCGACCAACCACAATTGGTGGTCAGTTTTAAACCAAGGCGCGATAGCATCGCACCATCGCTTCTGACGCGCTTCGATCTCAGCAAGACGGACCGTTGATTTCATTGGTGTTGGTGAGTGTGGAAATGGGACCGACGACTAAGCCCTATGACGATGACCGATTGTCGATGATGGGCTTTTTTAGCGACGCGCGGCGACGAAACGAGAGTAAGGAATCGAGCCAACGGGGTCGAGTAATTGTAAATTACCGCTGCCACGCTTGGCTGAGAAATTGTGCCGAGTGAGGTTGTCCAAAGGTTGCCAAAAAGTCTGTTTTTAGCTTCAACTCGCCGCATTTTTCTGCTCTCATCTTCCCGTTAGAAATCATTAACCATCAACTAAGTCCGCGTGAATTAAGCGACTTAGCTTCGAGGCGCTGAAGGGTTCGAATCCCTCCCTCTCCGCCAGCCGCCTTGCTCTCCAGAGCAGGGCAAAAAGAGATGATGCTCCGGGTGGCGTAGTTGCGTACTTCTGTTCAAAGCCCGCCCACGCCTTAGGGCTCCTGGTCTTCCGCTCGCTGATGAATTTTTCGATGTCGCTCATGATGGTTCCTTTCGCTGTGCCCTGTGGCGGAGGTAGTCCCTGCGGCGCTCTTCAGCCAATTCCCCTTCCTGCTTTTTCAGGTCCATCGATTTCTTAGCCTGCATTCATCCTGCCGCGGCAGAGCCGCAACCAAAGTAGGAGAGAGGAATCGGCTCTTGGCGTAGGAGCTTGTTCACAAGCGATGGCTTGTCGCTCGCCAACGCCCAGATCGCCTGCAAGCAGGCTCCTACATCCGGAAAAGAGCCCCTTCGACGAAGGGGTGCAGGTTTGTACCGACTGCCGACCGCCGACTTCCGATTTCCTCTGCTGGCATTTGGCTCCTTTGGATGCGGTTGCCGCGGTAGGATGCATCCGGGTTCGCGATGCCGTGAACCAACCCAATGGAAGTTCTGGGTTGCATGGGGACATAAACAAGACAATTTAGAGACATTATGCAGACGCTCACGGTAACTAAAGCTCGCCAGAATCTAGGGGGGTGGCTTAAGAAGGCCGCATCCGGAGAGGAAATCGGCGTCCTCATCGGCGACAAGGTCATTGCCTTCCGCCCTGTGCCAATCATGGCCGCCGACTACGCGGAAACGGAGTACGGCATGACCAGGTCCGAAGTGGATGCGGCAACCTCTCGAATCGCTGCCGATGTGTGCTCTGCCACTGGCGCCAGCCTCGTCGAATACAAAACTGGAATGTTCAGCCATGCGAATTCTGCTCACAAAACGATTTCTGGCGTGCGTAAAAAAGCTAAGCGCAAATG
>JBAZHQ010000443.1:0-3713 GCA_041652235.1 Opitutaceae bacterium
AGATCATCAACTTCCGAAGAAGATAGAATCGAGGAGCCCATTCGACAGGCTCCCACCTTCGCATGGCTACGGTGGACACAGCAGAGCCAGCGGTCGTGTTCTTTCGTGGTTCGATCCCACATGGCAAAGTCTCAAAGGCGATTACTCGAATAATATCAGGGTCTGATCGCACCCGACTTCGGAGGCGGGCCAGCGGCTCGCTTGGCCGTCCAGCTTCGCCTCGATATGATATTCGATCATCGGGACTTCCGGGGTGAGCGCAGGCAATGCGACTTCATAAACCCAGCGGGCCACCTGCTTCAGCGGGATGCGGCGGTATTCACCCTCCCCGATCGGGCGCCAGCATAGCACCGCATCGGCCGATGTTTTCTCCGCGACAAGCAATACCTTCAAAAGCAAGCTTTCGCCCGGAGCCACCGAAGTTCTTACCGTGGGCACAATGATGCGCACCGGACCCGCATAGGTGGCGGATGGCTGCGCGCCGACTGGCAGTTCCGCTCCGAGCGCACTGACGAGACCCCGGTCATGCTTGTCGAGAAACTGCTGATGCACCCGGCTGCGCTGCTCAAGATTGGCGATGGTGCCAAGCTCCGTGACATTGCTTGCACCGGCGATTTCGACATGCATCAACTGAGTCCAAAGCTCCGCCAAACGGATTCGGAGCGGAAGCGCCATCCGCCTAGCCCAATCCCGACGAGCCTCCAGATCAGCGATGGCGCCAAGGGTATTCATTTCCTTGTCCAGGGCGCCGGCCGTGCAACCCAACTCCCCGATAAGGCGAAAGGCGCGGAACTGATTCAGCCAATAGTCATAGCGCTCCAGATTGGCGGCGCCATGAATGCGGGGCCGCAGCGCTTCAAGCCTGCCGACAAAACTGTATCCGACCGAGACCTCCGACCAGGGGGCGGGATTTCTCAGAATATCGCCGGGTCCATCGATCCAGATACAGGGAACCGGCAACTTCAGGCCGTCGATCTGCGTGAAAATTTCAGATATATCGGCAGCGGCTTCCGGGCCGAAGTTAGCGGCGGCGAAGTCGTGGTAGAGCGCGGCGACCGGCATCGCACGGTCTTCGGGCGGCCGGGCCTGACCGGCGAGCAGATCCGCCTCGAAATCATCGGATGCCGGCCCGCCACAGTTGATCCGGCGCAGATAGGCGGTCGGACCGACCTTGGTGAAGCCCTCCACCTGAATGGAGGCGATGCAGGGTTCCCCGGCATGCCGGATGAAATCGAGCCGGATGTGTCCGTCGGTATCGTCCACTCCCTTGAACGTGAATTCCGCCGGTTCGCCGGCTGCGAACTGCGCGGCAAGATCCAGATGGTCGATGACGACCCGGCCCTGCAATGTGACGCTGAATACCCGTTCGCCCGGTTTCTTGTCCTCGAGTTCACTGAAGCCGAGTGTGACCGTGTAATCGCCCCTGGGAATAAGCACATCGTAACGATCCATTCCGATGCGATTTGTCCGAAAGACGATGGGGTCATGCGCCCCCTGTGAGGCGAATCGTCTGCTGAAGGCGATTCCCCCTTCAGCTCCGGAAGCGGTCTGCGGCGGGATGCGTCGAGCGTCGAAGCCGGGAGGAGCCCAGGATTGATCCCAGGCGGCGGCGGCCAGCGCCACGATATTGGGCGCCAGTATTTGAGTGCGCCAATGAATGCCTATGAGACCCGTGCAACCGAGGCGCAGCGCATCGGCCGCATCGTAACGCATGCGACCGGCCCACAACTGCGGGGCGATCAGATCGCCATCGTTTTCCAGCCAGGGAATCGCCCAGCGCGGACGTTCGCTCAGGTTTGCGAACTGGCGATCAATTGCCCCGTACCCCACAGCCGGATTGATTGCGCTCATGGGGGAGTCCGCAGGCAGCAGGCGATCGAGCGCGGCCCTGTCGTGCTGGGGACCAAGCACCCAGCCGCAGGTGGCCAGTTTGATCGGACTTCCCAAATCCTGAAGTGCTTCAAGGGCCGCCCCAACGTCGTTTTCCGTGCCTGCGAACTGCTCGGGCTTGTTGCCCTCCCAAGCCCAGGCCTCGGTAGTCCACAACCAGTAATAATCCACTGAACAGGCCCTTGAAATCCGGTCGAATATCGCCCGATAAAGGTCACGCGTCACCTTGGGATCGGCGGGGTCGAGTCCCGCCTCCTTGAGTTCGTTTTTCACCGCGCCTGGAACGCTCAGGGGCGTCTCCGTCCCAACGCAGGTCAGCACGCCGAGGCGACGGGCTTCCGAAAAGGCCCGGCCCAGCATCGAGGCGGTGCGGTTGAACACTTCCACCGAGCCCGCAGGCGTTTGCTTTTCGAAGCTCTGGTCGCGCATGACTTCGGAACCGTAGTCGTCGCGATTATAAAGTCCCGAGGCCCCACCCACGAAATCGCTCGTGGCCAGCGGCGCATACGCCCACCACGACTGGCCGCTTCGCCCGGTCGTGTGATAGGAGGCGGGATAGGCTTTTGTGACGCGGCCGTCCTTGTCCATGTTCTCCTGCCGGCCAATCCATACCGTAGGCTCGGGCCCGACTCCGCCTTCCGGATAGGTATGCAAACCGAGAAAGTTCATGCGGAGTTTCGGCAACTGTCCGATGATGCTCAGGTAGTCGTCGGTATCCCACCAATCGGGCCCTTCGGCGAAATCGTGAAACGGCTGGATGCCGCGCACCGAGAAAAGAGGGCGTCCCAGTTCGTTGACCTCTGGAATGGCAAGCGGGATGAGCCGATCGGGGATAACATCCCCGTGCAAATAAAACCTCACGCTCAGAAGCTCGGCAAAGCGATAGGCGCCGTAGAGAGTTCCGATATCGTCACCGCCGATGATGAACAGGCGGGAGACGACCCCAGCCTCCCCTTCGCTTCTCAGAAAATATTCCTGTGCCGCCAGCGTGGTCCCCAGTTCGGCAGCGTCCGCCTGCAAGCGTTTCTGAATTCCAACGAAGATGCAGAGCGATCCCCGATCGGCTCTCCCAATCTTCAAGTCCGGCAGCTTACCCGTCCTAAGATAGAGATAGCGCCGCACCTCGCGTGCGGCAAAACGCTCGACCGGACTCGCCGCAGGGTCGATGACCACGCAGGCTTCCCGCTGCGACTCACCGCCTGCCATGGCTGTGACTCCAATAAAAAGCCAAGGAAACAAGCGGTTACGGAGGGGAGAGGGAAATGCAGACATAAAACGAAATGCTCAGGAATTGCCGCTGTCGCGTATGGCCTTGAACATCGCAAGGACGTTTTCAATCGGCGAGTTGCCCTGGATGTTATGGACTGCGTTGCATACAAACCCGCCATCCTTGTTGAAAATATCGATGCGCTCGCGCACCTCCCGATATACCTCGGACGGGGTTGCGTACATGGTATGCTGGGTGTTGACGCAGCCGCCCCAGAAGGCGATGTCCCTGCCAAAAGTCTGCTTGAGCTTGACGGGGTCCATGCCGACGGCGGAACACTGGACCGGATTTAGAATGTCGAAGCCCGCTTCGATGAAATCCGGGATCAACGGCGCCACCGCGCCGCACGAATGGATGAATATCTTCCAATTCGATTTGCTATGGATGAGATCGTTGAGCCGTTTGTGGTAGGGTTTGAAGAGGTCCCGGTAGGAGGGGATGGAAATGAACAGGCTGTTCTGTGTTCCAAAATCGGTGCCCGTGGTCACAACCGCCTGGATACGGTCGCCGAACAGATCGATGAGCGTCTCCATGTTTTTCAAGGCATGCCAGCACT
>JBAZHQ010000444.1:0-951 GCA_041652235.1 Opitutaceae bacterium
TTTGTCGCTGGCGCGCAACCGCTTGCCGGAAGCACCTGCTTTTGATTCGTATGTATGGAGCTTGCGTCCCGGACTACTGAAGAATGCGCCCGCCTACTCATGGCGGGTCAATATGTTGGCCACGGCGGATTTCGCAGACAACGCGCGTCCGGGGGGAGATCGTTATGGAATCGGTGCCGAAGTGCTGGGGGCGTGGCGACTGGCGCCGGGGGTTTTGGTGTCCGGCTCCGGGCAGGTGCAGCAAATCCGCAACACACAACCCTATTTCCCGCCCTTGCTGAACACCTACCGTCACCAGTTGCTATGGCTGGGACGCCTGGAGGTGGACGTGGAAGTCAGCCGTCGCGTACATTGGCTGACTGCTTGGATTGGGCAAAAAAGCGAAGATAACCTGTCCTTTCTCAATTACAGCACCAGCGTCTTGCAATCCGGTTTCATGCTAAAATATTAAGTTATGAAAAACTCGGTTTCTGCTCTCTGGCCCTATCGCGGCTTTGTTTTGGGCAGTGTTGGGCGCGAGTTCAAGTCAAAATACCGCAACTCCCTTTTGGGGGCGGCCTGGACGATCTTGAATCCGCTGGCCATGGTCACTGTCTATACCGTCATCTTTTCGAGCGTCATGAAGGCAAAGTTGCCTGGGATAGACGACACTTTTGCTTACAGCATTTATCTCTGTTCGGGCGTGCTCACTTGGGGTCTGTTTGCGGAAATCACTGGGCGCGGGCAAAACGTTTTTCTGGAAAACGCCAATCTGCTTAAAAAACTCAATTTTCCGCGCCTGTGCTTGCCGATTATCGTTGTATTCAACGCCATGCTCAATTTCGGGATCATCTTCGGGTTGTTTCTTCTGTTTCTTCTGTTTACGGGGCGTCTTCCGGGATTGCCGTTGCTCGGGCTTATTCCCGTGCTGATGCTCCAAATCACCTTTTCCATCGGTTTGGGAATCACCCT
>JBAZHQ010000444.1:961-3713 GCA_041652235.1 Opitutaceae bacterium
TGGGTGTGCTCAATGTATTTTTCCGGGATGTCGGCCAGCTCTTCGGCATTCTTCTCCAGTTCTGGTTTTGGTTCACCCCGATTATCTATCCCATTTCCATCATTCCAGAACATTTTCGCGGTTTATTGGCGTTCAACCCGATGGCGCCCATGATCGGCGCTTACCAAACCATTCTGGTTAATGGCCGATGGCCTGAGTGGCAATCCCTGCTTCCTGTGGCGCTACTTAGCCTGTTGCTCTGCGTGTTGGCCATTCGCCTGTTCCGCAAGCGCTCTGGCGAAATGGTGGACGAACTCTGAATGGGCTCCATCCACGTCAACCATCTCGGCAAAGCCTATAAGCAATATTTCACCCGCTGGTCGCGATTGGCGGAGTGGTTGCTGCCCTTCTTCGGCGTGCGCCATCATACCCATTGGGTACTGCAGGATATCAATTTTACCGTTCAGCCCGGCGAGGCCGTGGGCATTGTCGGCGTCAACGGCGCCGGCAAAAGCACCCTGCTGAAAATGATCACCGGTACTGCCCAGCCAACTACTGGCAGCGTTCATACTAACGGGCGTGTGGCGGCGCTGCTAGAGCTCGGCATGGGCTTCCACCCCGATTTCACCGGACGGCAGAATGTCATCATGGCTGGACAGCTATTGGGGATGAGCATTGAAGAAATCGACAGGCTAATGCCTGAGATCGATGCCTTTGCCGAAATCGGCGATTACATGAATCAGCCGGTGCGCGTGTATTCCAGCGGAATGCAAGTGCGGCTGGCGTTCAGCCTGGCGACAGCGGTTCGGCCGGCAATCCTGATCGTGGACGAGGCGTTGTCGGTGGGCGATGTCTATTTCCAGCATAAATGCATGCTGCGCATTCGATCCTTCAAAGAAGCCGGCACCACATTGCTGTTCGTTTCCCACTCTCCAGATTCCATCAGAATGCTTTGTAATCGCGCCATTCTGATTGCAAATGGTTGCATAAAGATGGATGCTGATGCGGCCAGTGTTATGGACTATTATCGCGCTAGCCAGGTACAACGTTGCGAGTTGCCTGCCCAAGGCGAAACCACTTCCAGTTTGGTAGAAAACGCAGCGAACCAGCATGAAGGCCGGGAAAGCAAGGTTCTCCTTACCCGCGAATCGGTTGGAGAGGTCAGCGTTGAAATGTTGGGCTTCAGCGATTCGTTGCATACTGGCGACGTTCTGACCATCAAGATTACGGCTTGTTTCAACGAAGATTATGCCGATCCTCATATCGGCTTCGGCATTCGCAGCAAGATGGGCATTGTGATTTATGAGGCCAATTCCTATACACTGAACTACGCAACAATGCCTGTTAAGGCAGGTGAGAAGCTGACCGCTTCCTTTGCCTTTCCCTGCCGACTATTTCCCGGAACCTATGAGTTGATGATTGGTGTCGCCAATGGCGGCTATAATCGCGCTTCCTTTGAACAAACTCTATTTTTCGACCAGAGTTATTTGCTTTTTGAAGTTCTGGCTGGCGAGAAACTCGGCAGTTGGGCGGGCTTGTGGGATGTGCAACCTGAAATTACCGTCAAGTTAAATTAATGATCGAAGATATTTTCCAGAAATACAAAGCGTGTGTGTACGATTTTTGCCGGCACGCAATCAACGCCATCAAATCAGCGTTACGTATGAGTTTCATGTCGGCAGACGAGGCAAACAAAATCACCCTTCGCGTCACAGAAGCCAGCGACCAAATGGTGGCCGGGGCGCGGTACACGGTGAAAGTCATTCTGCATAATGGCAGCAACCGACAGCTTTCCAGTTGCCATCCACACCTTTTTTACATCAGCTATCACTGGTTAGACGAAGCAACAGGCGCGCCTGTGGTTTTTGATGGCTTGCGCACTCAGTTGATACCGCCATGTCAGCCTGATAGCGAGCAGGGTTATGAGGTGATGGTTAAAGCGCCGGACACGGCAGGCCGTTTTTTGCTGAAAGTGGTTCCGGTACAGGAAATGGTGCGCTGGCATGAGTCGGCAAACCCGGCCAATCTAGCAGTGGAAGTCATGCACAATGTTTTTGGCCATCACCCTTCGCTGGATATTGTCGCCCATCAAAAACAGCTGTTCCATAACGGGCAAAGCCGACCGGTAATGCTGATCTGTGAAACCGTGAATGTTTGCAATAACGATTGCATGGTTTGCGCATATTCCAGCATGGGGCGGGAAAAGCAGCACATGAGCATGGCATTGTTCGAAAAAGTGCTGAACGATTACGCAGCAATGGGCGGCGGCGCATTCTCGCTGACGCCGGTAGTGGGGGATGTACTGCTTGACCGGCATTTGCTCGATCGGCTGCATTTGTTGAAAAAATACCCTACCATACGTCCCGTTAGCGTTACCACCAATCTGGTGGCGGCCGACAGATTCAGTGATGATGAATTGGCTTTTATCCTGGATTCCTTCGACAAAGTCCATGTATCTATTTATGGCCTCACGGCGGAGCACTACCGGTTGCTGGCGCGTAAAGACAATTATGCCAAGGTGGAAAGAGCGTTGCAGCGTGTCGCCAACACGGGAAGGCTGGGGATTATTGCATTCGGATTCAGGCTGTTGCGCGCACACACCGAGGAAGAGATTCGGCAGTGGATTCGTCACTATTTAGGACACGATGCGCCCTTCACCCAAACGCACCATTATGCCAACTGGGGAATTTTTGATATTTCCAGCCCGCTTCCTTTTGATGCTAAATGGATTGCTCCTTCCGCGCACACGGAGCCCTGCCTCATTCCTTTGGTG
>JBAZHQ010000445.1:0-3679 GCA_041652235.1 Opitutaceae bacterium
CTCATTCGTCCCATCCTCGTGTCCGGGCAGTACATGACGCTTCGATCCATCGGAGACCCCAAGCAGCGAGATGCCACCCGCCCCCGAGGCGGCGGCAAGCGTCGCGCCGTCCGGAGACCAGGCGAGATCGATGATGTAGTCGTCGAGTTGTGACGCCCAGTGCTTGGTAAGTTGCATGTAGGGATGGGAGGAGCTGTTAGCTAGTAGCTGGTAGCTTTTAGTCGGTCAGAGGGTCGAAAGCTAACAGCTAAGAGCTAGTAGCTAATAGCTTTTAAGAAGCCAAACAGGCCTTGAAGCCTTCGGTGAGGGCCGTGCGGTCGAGATTACGGCCGATGAAGACAAGCGTGTTCATCCGGGCATCGCTTCCCCAGGGGCGATCGAGCTTCGCGTCGAAGAGCATGTGCACGCCCTGGAAGACGAGGCGGTTTGCGGCGCCCTTTACGACGAGCACGCCTTTCATGCGGTAGATGTCGCCTCCCCTTGTCCTGAGCAGCTCGCTGATCCAATCGTTGAGGAGCTTTGGGTCGAGCTCGCCCGGCAGGTGAATGCCCACCGAGCTGACCTTCTCCTCATGCTCATGGTGCGCGTGAAAATCCTGCTGCCAGGAGGGTTTCACTGTGTCGCCTTTTACGAGAATGTGCAGGGGCACTTCGCCGCATTGCTCAAAAACGAGGTAATGCCCCGCTTCCGCTATCTGCAGCACAAAGCGTCCGTTGCCGTCCTTGAGCTGAAGGCGGTGAAGCGTGCCGCCGGGGCTCAGAGTCTCTCCCACGGCAACCTTGTTTTCCCAGTCGGAAAAAGTGACCACGGCTGCCTCCCGGGCTGTGACGAGATCGGCATCGTCGAGCGAGTTCACGGGCATCACGACAACGTCGAGTTCGTTCTCATTGTGGTGGTGATGCTCGCAATGGTGCTCCTCGTGCTCCCCATGGTCGTGGCCATGCTCATGGTCGTGCCCGCAGCCGCACTCGTCGCAATCCCCGATCTCAAGTGCGTGCGACCCGGAGGAAAGCGAATAGGCGCCGGCCCATTCGAAGGGATACTCGGGCTCGAGAAACTTAGGATCGAGCTCCGTGGCGTGGCTGAGGTTGAAACCTCCGACTCCCACCACCTTGTCGATCGGGATATCGGCGTTCTGGGTGCGATATATCTTGGCGACGGCGTTGATGTGGCGGATGCGCTCCTCAAGAGAGTTGAGCTCGGCGGGCGTGACGAGATCGGTCTTGTTGAGCAGGATCACGTCGGCAAAGGCCACCTGCTTCTGCGCCTCGTCGCTGTCGCCCAGATGAAGGAGGATGTGCCTGGCGTCCACCAGGGTGACAATGCCGTCTATCCGGAAGTTGGCCCGCATCTCGTCGTCCGTAAAAAAGGTCTGCGCCACGGGCGCGGGATTGGCCAGGCCCGTAGTCTCTATGAGAATGGCGTCGAGCCGGTCCTTGCGCTTCAGAAGCCGTCCGAGGATGCGGATCAAGTCGCCGCGCACACTGCAACAGATGCAGCCGTTGTTCATCTCGAACAGCTCCTCGTCGCTCTGGATCACCAATTGGTTGTCCACGCCCACATCGCCGAATTCATTTTCGATCACGGCAATGCGCTTGCCGTGCTGCTCGGTGAGGATGCGGTTGAGCAGCGTTGTTTTTCCGGCGCCAAGAAAGCCGGTGAGAACGGTGACGGGGATCGGATTGTTCATTTGGATTGGCAGTCGATTGGCCACGAAAAGGCATAGCGCGGCGGAGCCGCAACCAAAGAGGACAGATGCCAGAAGCCGGAAGCCAGAGTCAGCAGGGAAGTCGGAGGTCGGAGATCGGAGGTCTGCGTCACTGCGCGAGAATGGATTGGATGGTTGGGGATCGGTTCTGTCCGTCTCGGATTTCCTCTCAGCCTGAGATGAATTGTAAATACTGTAGTACGGAAAAGCACAAAAATAAAGACTTTGGTTAAAATGCCGGACACACGCTACTCACTATTGGAGAAATTGCCGCCCTCTCATTACGCCCAAACTACGTTTTCTCCGCGTCCTTCCTCCCCCTTCGTGACCTCTGCGTTCCACAGAAAAGCTACGATCCTTCAACCGACAGCTAAAACCTCCCCGATCCCTTCCCCCTCCTACACTCTTACGCCACTTACGCTCTTATTACCTTACGCTCTTACTCTTTCAGCGCCTCAACGATGGTGGCGATGTTGTGACGGAACATGTCTTCGACCGTGGCGGCGGGCGAACCGGGCGCGCCAAGGCCGTCGGCGTAGAGGGTGCCGCCCACGATCGCCCCGCTTTCGCCGAGCATGGCTGCCAAAAGCTTCGGGTTCTCGGTATTATCGACAAAGACAGCGCGAATTTTCAGCCGCCGGATCAGATCGATGAGGGCGGCGAGCGCCCGCGCATCGGGCTCCGCCTCGGGGCTGACGCCATACAGCGGATGCACCTCGAATCCGTAGTCTCTCGCCAGATACCCGAAGGCGTCGTGGCTGGTCACCAGGTGGCGGCGCTCCCGCGGCAAAGCGCCGACTTCCGCGCGCGCCCAGGCCGCCAGGGCATCGAGCCTGGCGAGATAGGCGGCATTGCGCGCATCAAATGACGAGGAGGCGGCGGGACGCAGGCGCTTGAGTTCGCCGCACACCGCCGTCGCCATCTCGCGGATGTTGGATATGCCGTTCCACCAGTGAGGATCGATCTCGCCATGATCGTGGCCCTCATGGCCGCGCTCCACATCGGAGGACCTCACCGTATCGCGAATCGCCGAACTCGCCAGAAGCACCCTGGCCTTCGTACCGGAGTTCGACACTAATTTGTCGAGGTACGGCTCAAGCCCGAAGCCGGAAGCCAGGACAAGATCGCACTCGCTCAGCGCGCGCACATCGCCGGGAGCGGGATTGAAGGTATGCGGATCGGCGCCCACCGGCATCAGGCAGCACACCGTGACGTCGCCGCCCCCCACTTCCTGCGCCACCTCGGCCAGCACCGAGTGCAGCGCGATCACGCGCAAGGGTCCGGCAAAGGCGCTCAAGCCGGCGAATAGAAGGAGAAATGGAAGGAAACGTTTCAATTTCAAATCCACAAACTGAATGGCCACGAAAAACATAGCGCGGCGGAGCCGCAACCAAAGAGGACAGATGCCAGAAGCCGGAAGCCAGAGTCAGCAGGGAAGTCGGAGGTCGGAGATCGGAGGTCGGCGTCACTCTGCGTCACTGCGCGAGAATGGATTGGATGGTTGGGGATCGGTTCTGTCCGTCTCGGATTTCCTCTCAGCCTGAGATGAATTGTAAATACTGTAGTACAATAAGCACAAAAAGAGGAAGTGGGTAAATCCGAGGATATGCCAGAGTCCTTGAGAACGCGAACCTTGACCAATCAAGTCAAAGTCCGAAACCCTGAAGATGAACTGCAAAGAAACTAAGAATCCAAGAGCAAGCCGGAAGGATTTGGATTGGCCGTCCAATTTCTCCCCAGTCCTATCTTCGCTTCTTTGCTTCTTTGTGTTCACCATATCTCGTCGAGCGGCCCGCTGAAGTATTCAATTGATGGATGAATACTCAGGCCCCCATATGCCTTAGTTTTGGTGGTTATTGTACTACAGTGTTCTCAAATCGTCTCAGGTTGCGAGGATTTATAATGATTCTCATGCAGCCATTTGTGCAAGTTTAACGACACTTGCTTCGCGGGCGGCTAGTACGGCGGTGA
>JBAZHQ010000446.1:0-3674 GCA_041652235.1 Opitutaceae bacterium
GAAGCGCCGATCTGCTGGCGCAGAGGAGGAGTGAGATGGAACCGAACGGAACGAGTGTGCGTGAGGTGCGGGCGTGCTGGCCGTGGATCAACCCGGCGATCGACGAGGTGCCGGTGTTTCTAGCTGGCGGCATTGTCGGATGCGAGGAATGGCAGAGCAAGGCGATCGAGTTGCTGCAAGCCATCCCGAACTTGGGGGAGATCATCGTGTACAACCCGAATCGTCAGGACTTCCCGTTCGGGGATCCGAACGCGGAGAGAGCGCAGATCGAGTGGGAGTTCACGATGCTGGATCGGGCGCACGTGTTCAGCGCATGGTTCAGCGCTTCGCCGACGAGCGACCAGCCGATCCTCATGTACGAAGTGGGCAGGCACGTGGCGCTGCGGGAGCACGAGAAGCAGTCGCACCTGCTGGCGATCGGCGTGGAGCCGGGGTATCGGCGCGAGAAGGATGTGGAGATCCAACTGGAACTGGCGATGGGAGAAGACGGGACGATCCCGATCGCGAGGACGCTGGAGCAGCACGCGCGGGGTATCGGCCTGGCGGTGTTGGGGGCGCGGAAGTTCGCGCAGGATCTTCGCGAGAAGGTGCGGCTGGCGGCAGAGGCGCGAAAGGGGCTTAACTGATGGCAAGGGCAACAGAGATCGTCGAGGTGAAGCGCATCGTGGTGAGCGTTGGCGGCAAGGATCTGTCGTTGTCGGTGGAGGAGGCTCGCGATCTGTACAGGGTACTTGGAGATCTGGTTGGGCCGAAGGATGCGGCGCCCCTGATCGTGCGAGAGGTGATTCTGTCTCCTCCGCCTGTGCCGATGATCGTGCCGTACGTGCCGTATCAGCCGAGCACGACGCCGATGTACCCTGGCCCGAAACCGTGGGAGTCGCCGTTCTGGTGCGACGATGTTCGCTGTGAAGGAAGCAATGCAACAGTACGATTCACCGCGAGCAGCGGTGCAGACTGAAAGGGAGACGATGATGAGCGAAGCGACAGCGGTGATCAACGAAGTCGAGGATGCGAAGAGGGTCGCGGAAGAAGCGGCGGCGGCGGTCGACAACCCGGAGACGCGCACGGTGACGGGCGACAAGGGGCGTGGGCACTATCTGGATCCGGCGGGCAATACCATGTCGGGGAGACTCGCGGGAGGGTACCTGGCGGCGCCGGAGAAGCTCTACAAGGAGTTCGTGGTGCGGGAGATGACAGGAGCCGAAGAGGACATGCTCATCGGCAAGGGGAGCGTGCTTCCGCGCATTAACCAAGTCATCACGAATTGCCTGATCAGCATCGGTCCGATCACGGACAGGGCGGTGATTGCGCAGGCGGTGCAGGACATGCCGACAGCGGACCGCGAGGCGGTACTGTTGACGCTGCGGCGTCTGTCGCTTGGGGATGCGTACGTGTTGCCCATCACCTGCCCGGACGACGACTGCAAGAAGGAAGACAAGTACACGATCGACTTGGGAAAGTTGGAGGTTCGGGACATGCCGAACCCGACGGTACGGCAGTATCGGACGAAGTTCCTGAAGGAAGACGGGAAGACCCCGACGGGGCGCGAGTGTCTGTGGCACATCATGACCGGGTCGGACGAGGAGTGGATGGCGGAGATCAGCAAGAAGCGCCGCGAGAAGGACGGGGTGTCGCTGTCCTTCCTGGCACGCATCGAGGAGATCGGCGGTGTGCGCATCGATCGTGAGAAGTACGACGATGCCATGCCGATCATCAAGGCGATGCCGGTGAGCGAGCGCAACCAGATCCGGGATCTGGTCGAGGAGTACGAGGGCGGCGTGGACACAACCATCGAATTCGAGTGCAAGGAGTGCAAGCACGAGTGGAAGGGTGTGATTCCGGTGGCGAGCCCGGCTTTTTTCTTCCCATCGGTTCTGCGAAGGCGCTAGAGCAGGAGGTCTTCTACTTGGTCGAGATGCTCAAGCTGACGTACACTGATGCGATGTCAATTCCGTGGTCGCGACGGCAGCGGTTGGTCGAGAAGAAAGACGACCTGGAGCGGAAGCGCGAGAAAGCGCAGAAACAGGCGATGCAGTCCGCGCGCCGCACTCGGCGCAGCAGATAGTCGAATCGGCGCACGCGCGTGCGCGAGGTAGATCATGGCGTTCGTTCCTCTCTCATTCGTCTTTGGAGCCAAGAACAAAGGCGCTGACGCGGAGATGAAGAAGTCTCGCAAATCCATGCAGGGGCTGAGCGCGGACATGGATGACGTGGAGAAACACTCCGGCGGAGCGCGCAAGGGGTTCGATTCGGTTGGGAACGCGGCGCGCATGATGGGCAAGGTGGCGCGGGCGCCGTTTGCTCTCATGGGCAAGATGATGGATGGCCTACAGAGCCGGGCGGCGCAGTTCAACCTGGCAACCATTGCAGAGGGTATGCAGGCGTTGACAGGAGACACCAAGAACCTGAGCGACGAGATGGATTCGGCGTTCGCGAGCAACGCGAAGGCTGTGAAGCCGATGCTGGCTGGAATCGGGAAGACCGGGAAGGAGTTGCGGAAACTCACATCTCAGGCCGCGGGAATGGCCTATGGGATGAACGTGTCGGCAGAGTCGGTCGGAAAGGTCATGGTCGAGTTGGAGAGCGCGGGAGGTCCGGCGAAGAAGGCTCTGGACGCGCTCAACATGAGCACCAAAGACTTCGTGAAGTTTACGGAGGTGTCCGGAATCGATGTGCAGGAACTGGCATCCGGCATGGCGGATATGCAGACATCCTGGAACATGACGGCGGATCAGGCGGCTGCGACGTCCAATGCCGTGCTGGCCTATGGGCAGGCGGCAGGGGTGGGGGTGATGGCTCTGAAGGGTCTGAACCCACTAATGGACAAGATGAACGGGTTGCTGGCGGATGCTCCGCCCGACATGCAGTTAAACGCGGAACAGATACAGAATATGGCGATCGGAGCCACGAAGCTCGCTGGAGCGTACCGCGAGATGGGTGCGACGCAAGAACAAGCCATGGAGTACAGTTCGCAAACGGCGGAAATGTTCGTGAAGGAATCCATGGCCTTCCAGAAAGCCCAAGAGGGGCGCGGCGAGATGGGGGACTTCACGAAGAACCTCATGCCGGTGCTCAAGCAGTGGGGAAGTTGGAAAGAGTTCGGGGAGGTGCTCAAGGTGGGGGCGATGGACTCCACAAAGGGAATGGTCGGACTAAACAAGATCGTGCAGGAGGCATCCGCCAAGGGGTTCGGGCCGACCGACGTGCTGATGCGGCAGTTGCTCGGTACGATTCAGGAGACGAGCCCTGCGATGGCGTGGCTGGCGCAGAATACGAACGCTGGAGAGGCGGCACTCCAAAAGTTCGACGCGATGACGGTGGAGAGCAGCGGGGCAATCAAGAAGCTCGGGCAGGACGGATTCAGTTCCGGGTTGACGCTACAGGAGTCGTTCGATCGTGCTCGCCTTGGGATGTGGCACATGATGCGCAGCATTGCCGGGAAAGAAGTCCAGGGAATGGTCAAGACGCAGATGAGCGCCTACCGCGACATGGGCAAGACCATCGTGAAGATGGGGAGCGACAAGACATGGGGGCCGCTCATCCACAAGGCAGTCATTCTGAAACGCATGGGGTTGCGTGGTCTGATGATGAGTTCGGCGCAGAAGGACAAGAAAGGAAATCTGACAGACAAGGGGAAGGAACAGCAGGCGAAGATGGCCAAGACGTTCGCCGGG
>JBAZHQ010000447.1:0-3673 GCA_041652235.1 Opitutaceae bacterium
CGAAAAGCGTCCATCTGCTGCTCCAGCGAATAGCCCAAAGTTAGCTTGTCGATGATCTCCTGCGATCCGGTGAAAGACAGGTCGACGCTGCTCATCCCCGTTGCCAGCATCTTCCGCGCGATTTCCGGCGTCAGGTGGTTCAGCCGCAGATACCCCGACCAGCTGATATCGACTTTTCTTGCCAGCAGCTCGTCCAGGATATGCTCGACGTGCTCCGTACTCCTTTTCGTCGAACAGAACTGCGCATCAGTGAACCAGATCCGCTTGACGCCATATCGCCTGCGCAGTGTTTCCACCTCTGTTGCGATTTCCGCCGGCTCGCGATAGCGCTGCGTTGCCCCCTCGATTTTGTTGTAGAGGCAGAAATGGCACTGAAGGGGGCATCCCCGTTTGGTATGCACGCCGATGTCGTCGTCGAGATAACGATGGAAGTCGGGAAAAATCGATTCGACATAAGTGAAGTCGACCGCCGTAAGCAGGCGCAAATCGAAGGTTTCCGCCCGGACGCGATGATTGACCTGGCCGGAGCGATTCTTGTGGAAATACTCGCCGACCGGCTGGGTGAAGCCATCGACAATCGATAGCATGGTGTCCTCGCCTTCGCCGATGACGATTATCGTATCGGGAGGACACTTCTCGGCGACATATTTGCCGAATATCGACACCGCCGTCCCGCCGACCACAACGCGCGTCGCGGGTAACATCCGCCGGACCAGCTTCATGTAGCCGAAATTGCGCAGCCGGCTGGACAGATAATCGAAGATGATGGTCAGTGAATCCTTGGCCGCTTTCAGCCTGCGATACAGCTTTGGCGAATGGTCGAAATTCATCACCACGCCGAGGGCGTCATCTTCCGGATGGGGGCCGAAAGACTGCATATTGCGCCATGAGAACGCCACGATGTCCGGCCGCAGCGTGCTTAGATGTTCCTTTAAAACACGCTTGCGGTCGGATGGCGCAACCAAAGCCAAGTCGAGAAGGTGCTGATGAATATCCGGGCGTTGCTTGTGAATGTAATCGGCGACATAGATGACGCCGCCGGGATAGATCTTCCAGCAGGGCAGGCGGACATAAAGAACGGATTGGGCTTTAGTCGACATGGTGACTCCATTTTTGTATTTTTTGACTAAAGAAGCCTTTGAGCCAAGGATCTGGCGGGTGGCGCAGGGACAGAATTTGTTGTCCCGTCGTTGTCGAAGAGCTAGCCTTTCTTCATTGGGTCTGTAGAAGCTAAGCGCGGTTTAAATGCGACATTTATATAGAATATTAGCACTTATTAATATAGATTGGATTTTTGTTTGTTCTAAGAATCAAAATCATTGGGTGACCCATTGATTTGTGCTAGCTCAGGGGCGCGTAGCTGGCTTGCCGGCGAAGCGTCCCTCTGGAGCGGAAGGTTATCCATTGGTTTCGGTAATGATGCGTGCAGTAATTTCAGCAGCCTTGCTCGTGTACTTGGCGCAACGCTTGCCAAGGCAGTTTTCACGGAATGTGGTCTGACCCTCTGGTGTGTTGAGGTCGCACCCCAGCAAGACGTGACAATCTCGACCACCAAACTCTTGCTCAAACTCTCGAATAAGGCGCTGGGTTGCTTCATAAGATGGCTGAACAGACTGATTGGGCTCAGAACGACCAAGGGCAAGGCCGATACCCATGATCGCGCCGGAAAGTGCGCCGCAAGTACCGCACATGCGTCCCATGCCACTGCAAAAGGCGGTGGCGACTTTTGGCAATAACTCGGATTCAATGCCAAGCTCGTCGGCTACGGCAAGGACGACACTTTCTGCACAATAAAGGCCGGAGGCAAAGGAATCCTCGGCAGACTTTTGGACGTTTAGAACAAATTGGGGTTTCACGATACCTCCGGTGTGCGAAGCGAAATGGCTAACGTTCAAATTGAGGGGCTGGCCGACTACAAAACTTGGCCGGGGCCCCGAAAATTCCATAACCACAGGCCGCAAAGAGAACGCATATCGGCCAGTCCCGCTCGAATGTAGGGTTAATTTTGCGATGCCTTCCATTCAGCGATGGACGGATAGCAAACTTCCAAAATATTACCTGATGGGTCACGGAACAGTATTGTTTCACCACCGCGTTGTTCTTTGGGGCCAGCCACAATTTCAAGCCCGAGGTTTTGAATCTTTGCGACAACGCTTGGAAAGTCATTTTTGCCGCAGGGAAAAGCCAAATGCGCCATTGTGTAAATGCGGAAATCGTAGTTTGGCATCTCCATGAGGCCAAGGACGGTGCTACCCGTTCCGACGAAAGCTTGTTTTGGGGAGTCCCACTTCTCGATAACCGAGAAACCGAACAAATCTTGATAAAAGGCAATGCTTTCATCCAGATTGGCTACGTTTAGCCCTATATGGTCGAGTTGTTTTTCAATCATGGCAACACCATTGCTCCAAAAAACGTTTGAATTCACCAGACCGCGCGGCTTTTCGCGCAGATTCGGTGGAATGAGAGGTTAGACATCGCGGGTAGCCACCCAACCGCCGAACAAATAGGTTTGGTAGAACCGCAATGTGATGGCAAATCCTGCTTCATGTAAGAGAGCAACCAACTCGCTCTCTGGGATGAAGGCCACGTCTCTTTCGACGTGGGCGCGGTCTTGAACCAACTCTTCGGCGGAAACGCCGTGTGACGCATAAGACAGCAGCCATGCGTTTAGCAACCGCGCAAACTCTGGTGAGCTTTTGTCACCAAAAAGATCGGCGAGGACAAGCAAGCCGCCGGGTTTTAGATTCGCAGCAATTGAACGGAAATAGGCGAGCTTTTCTTCTCGGCCCCTGATGAAGTGGGCCACGAAGACAGAGGCCGCAGCATCGAATGGGGCGGGCGATTGATACTCTTGCAACCGACCGTTAAAGAATGTGACTCGGTTAGCCATCCCTGCTTCGGACGCCCTGTTCTGACAAGCGTTGAGCATATCGGGCGAAACGTCTACAGCAACAAAGCGCCAAGATGGAAAGCATTTGCCGAGGGTGACTATTTCAGTGCCGGTGCCCGCACCTGCCGAAAGAAAGGTTGAACCCTCCGGCAGGCCCTGAAGCCACGGCACAATCATTTGGTGCAAAGCATCGTAGCTTGGACAAAACAGACGAATCCTGCGGTCGTACTTCGCCGCAAGACTTTCGTCAAAGTGTGTTGTTACGTCGAATTGTTCAGATGGCTGTGTCATGCGATGTCTAATGTTCGAGTTCAGGGGCCTGGTGCGGCTTTATGCGCCAGGCCAAGGGTTCGGCGTCATGGTCACCCCGCTGGCGTGGTGCCTTGCAAAGGGGAAACCACAAACGCTCATGGGCAACTGATTTGGCCTAAACATTTTCAACAAGAACCAAGCGTACAACTGGCGTAATGGACCGCGCCTTGTGTGCGGTTGCGGCGCCAGCAGAAATGAAGATGCCTGAGCCCTGCGGATAGACCACGACTCGACCGTTGAAGTCGATCTCCAGATTGCCTTCCAACACAAATCCAACATGGCCTTTCTCGCACCAGACCGGCTCGACAAACTCGGACGAGAACTCCAGAAGCCGAATTTGTTTCGCACCTTCCCGATAAGCTTTGAAACGAGCTCCAGGCAGTGGGCTTTCCCACGGGAGAGAATCAAAGTCAATTGCGATAGGCGGCATGGCTCAGGAGTATGACGCCGAACCGTCTGAATTCATCGGCG
>JBAZHQ010000448.1:0-3650 GCA_041652235.1 Opitutaceae bacterium
CCCGCCTCGATCGTAGAGGTTGGCTTCGAGGCGATATTGTAGGTGACGCTTACGACGCCCGGTACTTTGCTCGTGATTTCGCGAGCAAGTTTTTGAAGCGTCGTGAATGGCAGGCGCGTCGGCGTTGCGACACGCGCATCCACGCTGTCCCAGCAGCGCACTTCGGTCTGCAGGCCGAAATCGCGCTTGCCGTCCCTCATCCCGGTCACCCGGTCTTCATGCAGAATCGCCAGATACTGAAAGGCTTTCACGCCTTTCAGCACGCGCTCCACCACGGCGGTGGCCTGGCGAACGACCTCGATGCGCTCAGGGTTCGCTTCGCCAATTACCCGAGCGGCAAGGGCCGGCCCCGGGAACGGCATGCGGGCAAACATCTCAGCGGGCAGACCGAGCGCCTTGCCCAGTTTGCGCACGCCGTCTTTGCGGAGCTGAATGAGCGGCTCGAGGATGCCGTAACCGAAGGCCGCCTGCGGATCGATGCCGAGCTGTGCGAACACATTGTGCTGCCGCTTGATGCCGGCAACGGTCTCGTCGACATCGGTGAGAATCGTGCCTTGCAGAAGTTGCTTCGCACCGCTTTCCCGCACGATGCGACCGAACACATTGCGGTAGAAACTCTGGGTGATGGCTTCCCGCTTCCGCTCCGGATCGGTGACCCCCTTGAGCGCGCCGAAGAAAACATCCCGGGCGTCGATCACCTCGACCGCGACCCCAAGCCGCTTGAAAATGGCTACAACGCGCTCCGCCTCGCCTGCCCTCATCAGACCGTTCTGGATAAAGACGGTCCTGAGCTGTTTGCCCAGCGCCCGGTGCCCGAGCATTGTCACGGTTGACGAATCGACGCCGCCGGACAGGGCGTTGATGGCCATGCCGGTTCCGACGGCTCGCCGGATTTCCTTCACCTGTTCGTCGATGAATTTCGCGGTGTTCAGTCTCTTGGCGGTAATCTCTTTGATCATGAGCTTGTCTCCTTGGTTTGGGGCCTACTGATTGATGGGAAACTGTATTTTAGGGAAGGGAGCACGACCGAGCCGGTCCAATGGCATGGAAGCCGTGGATCCAATACGAGGGAGGAATGAAAGAGCGGATCGTCTTCGTGGGATCTCAGCGGATATCGGCGTGGTACTGCTGCAGGGATTTCACGCCAGTGCGCCCGGCGCGGTACTCTGCGATGCCGACCCCCGCGGCACGGGCGGCGGCTGTGGTGGTGACGTAAGGAACCTTGTACTTGATCGCCGTCTTGCGGATGTAGCCGTCGTCAAATTTGCCTGTCCGTCCAATCGGCGTATTGATGATCAATGCGATTTCCCGGCTTGTGATTTCATCGACGATATTTGGGCGGTGGAATTCGTGGAGCTTGAAACTCCGCTCGCTCTTCACGCCATTCTTCTGGAGGAAGTCGTTCGTTCCTTCCGTGGCCTTGATTTTGAATCCGAGCTCCTGGAATTGGCGCGCCACAGGAAGGATCGCCTTCTTCTCCTGATCCGTGACCGAGATAAAGACCGTGCCCTTCGTCGGCAGCGACGGGCCTGCCGCTTCCTGTGCCTTGAAATAGGCCAGCCCGAAAGTCGGCGCCAGGCCCAGAACCTCCCCAGTGGAACGCATCTCCGGGCCAAGGACCGGGTCGACCTCGGGGAACATGTTGAACGGCATCACCACTTCCTTCACCCCGACATGCGGGATGTGGCGGTGTTGGAGCCGGAGATCCTTCAATTTCGCCCCAAGCATGAGTTGGGTGGCAACGCGGGCCATCGCCAGGTTGCAGACCTTCGAGACGAGCGGCACCGTGCGTGAGGCGCGCGGGTTGGCCTCCAGCACGTAAACCTTGTCCTGGCAGATGGCGTATTGGATGTTCATCACGCCGCATACCCGCAGCTCGCGGCCGATCCGCAACGTGTAATCCTCGATGGTTTTGAGGTGTTTTTTCGGGATCGACACGGGAGGAATGACGCACGCGGAATCGCCGGAATGGATCCCGGCGAGCTCGATATGCTCCATGACAGCCGGCACAAAGGCGTCGGTGCCGTCGGCCAGCGCATCGGCCTCGGCCTCGATGGCATTCTCCAGGAATCGATCGATCAGGATCGGCCGCCCGGGAGTCAGGTCCACGGCGCGGTCCACGTATTCCTTGAGCATCCCCTCGTCATGCACCACTTCCATGGCGCGTCCGCCGAGCACGAAGGAGGGTCGCACCATCACGGGATAACCGATGCGGGTTGCTATCACCCGCGCCTCTTCAAAGCTGCTGGCCATGCCGGACTCGGGCATCGGAATGTCCATCTTCTCCATCATCTGGCGGAAGCGGTCGCGGTCCTCGGCGAGATCGATGGTGTCGGGCGAGGTGCCAAGCACCTTCACCCCGGCCGCTTCGAGGTCCCGGGCGATGTTCAGCGGTGTCTGGCCGCCGAACTGCACCACCACGCCGATTGGCTTTTCCTTCTCGTAGATGGCGAGGACGTCCTCGACGGTGAGCGGCTCGAAGTAGAGTTTGTCCGAGGTGTCGTAGTCGGTGGAGACAGTCTCCGGGTTACAATTGACCATGATTGTCTCGTAGTCGGCCTCCCGCAGGGCGGACGCTGCGTGGACGCAGCAATAATCGAACTCGATGCCCTGTCCGATGCGGTTGGGGCCGCCTCCCAGCACCATGACTTTCCGGCGCTTGCTGACCGGCACCTTGTCCGGGCCGTTATAGGTCGAGTAATAGTAGGCGGCACTTTTAACGCCGCTGACAGGCACGGCATCCCAACATTCGACCACCCCGAGGGCGGTGCGGCGCGCGCGAATCTCCGCCTCGGGCAGACCGAGCAACTGGCTGAGATACTTGTCGGCAAACCCATCTTTCTTGGCCTGCACAAGCAGGGCGTCGGGCAGTTTGCCGCCTTTGCAGGAAAGGATCTTCTCCTCCAGCGCGACCAGCTCCTTCATTTGCTCGATAAACCACGCTTTGATGTGGGTCTTGCGGTAAAGCTCCTGGACATCGGCGCCCTTGCGAAGCGCCTCGTACATGATCCATTGGCGCTCGCTGCTCGGTTCGTTGAGCAACGCCATCAACTCGGCGAGCGAACGCTTGTTGAAGTCCTTCGCGAAGCCAAGGCCCTGGCGCCCGTTCTCAAGCGAACGGATGGCCTTTTGAAACGCTTCCTTGTAGTTCCGTCCGATGCTCATCACCTCGCCCACCGAGCGCATCTGCGTGCCGAGCTTGTCCTCCGCGCCGCGGAACTTTTCAAACGCGAAGCGGGAAAACTTGACCACGACGTAGTCGCCCGACGGCGTGTATTTCTCGAGCGTGCCGTCGCGCCAGTACGGGATCTCGTCGAGCGTAAGGCCGCCGGCGAGCTTGGCCGAGACGAGAGCGATGGGGAAACCCGTGGCTTTCGACGCAAGCGCCGAAGAGCGCGACGTGCGCGGATTGATCTCGATGACGACCACTCGGTCAGTGACGGGATCATGCGCAAACTGGATATTCGTGCCGCCGATGACACCGATGGATTCGACGATCCGATAGGAGTACTCCTGCAGTTTCGCCTGAAGTTTCGGAGCGATCGTCAGCATCGGTGCGACGCAATAGGAATCGCCGGTGTGCACGCCCATCGCGTCGACGTTTTCGATGAAACAGACGGTGATCAACTGGCTCTTCGCATCGCGCACGA
>JBAZHQ010000449.1:0-3636 GCA_041652235.1 Opitutaceae bacterium
ATATCCGAACACCCCTGATAACCCCCTTCGCGCCTTCGTCCGCCCCGCCACAGCCTCGGAATAGCCACAGAACCGGTAGTCCTTCGGATCCGTTGCTAGCCTTGCCTTTACGCAATTCAGATCGATGTAGGCCGCCATGGTTAGCAAAGCCTCTCCGTCCTCCACTAGTACGCTCTTAAAGCGCTCCGACCAAAGGGGTCCAAACCGGCCATGGGTCCTATTGTACCAGATGGACACCCGCTGTTTGAACAGCTTCATGAACTGCGATAGATCGCACATGAGTTTCATCATGCGCTCCCTCCACGCCACTCCCTCAGGCGCATCCTCCGCCAACTGCTTCTCTATGACCTCCAGTGCTGCCGTCTGATACTTATTACGCCGCGGATGCAGCAACCGGTATCGCCTGAGCAATTCCTTGTCGGAGATCTTCCCCTTCTTAGGCACCCTCACCAGCACGTGAAAGTGATTGGGCATAATGGTGTAAGTGACAACCTCCACGCCACAGAACTCCGCCACGTTCCATAACATCCTGCGCAGCATCTCCCTATCATCTTCAGCAAAGAGCCTTTCCCCATTCACCGTCCGCGACATACAATGATAGATCGCCTCTCCTTCTTCCGATGACATCACAAAACGTGGAATCCTCATCCCTCATGTTAGGCCATGTTTATTTTCTTATGGCAATCTTTATTTAACCTGTCCCTGTAGGGTTATGGGCATTCTTTGTCTCGCTGGTTTTTCATGGCAGTGACGGCTTCTTCAGAATCTTTCGGCCATCGAGACAGCTTTAAACAGGGCCGATGCTTTGTTCACCGTCTCCATGTATTCCAAATCGGGAACCGAATCGGCAACAATGCCTGCGCCTGCTTGTATATGGATCAGGCCTCTCTGGAGTAATGCCGTGCGCAACATGATGCAGGTGTCCATATTGCCATCGTATCCGAAATATCCCAGTGCACCGGCATAAATACCACGCTGTGTAGGCTCCTTTTCCGCTATAATCTGCATGGCTCTGATCTTCGGCGCACCAGAAACGGTTCCGGCGGGGAACGTGGCCCGCATGAGATCGTAAGCCGTTTTTCCAGGCGCGATGTCACCCTCAACCTGAGAGACGATGTGCATCACGTGGGAATAGCGCTCCACAACCATGTACTCGGGAACGCGAATGGAGCCAAAACGACACACCCGGCCAATGTCGTTGCGCGCCAGATCCACGAGCATGAGATGCTCCGCAAGCTCCTTCTCGTCGGCGAGCAATTCCTTCTCAAGAGCAAGATCCTCCGCATGAGAGGCGCCCCGCTTCCGCGTGCCTGCTATGGGACGAATCTCGACCAGCCCATCCGTAAGACGCACATGCACCTCAGGCGATGCCCCCACAATGGCATAATCGAGAGCGTCTAGGATGAACATGTAAGGAGAGGGATTCACCGTGCGCAAAGCACGGTAGAGATCGAGCGGACTGCTCTTGAACTCGCGCGTGAACCGCTGCGAGGGCACAACCTGAATGATGTCTCCAGACCGGATGAACTCCTTCGTCGACTCCACAGCCGCCTCGAAATCCGCTCTCTTGAAATTACCCGGTGGCACTTCGATCCTGCCCGGTTCCACAAGCGGCGCGGGCGCCAGTTCCCGTGGCAGACGCAGCATGGAATAGAGCTCCTCCAACTCGCGCACCGCAGTGTCAAAGGCGGCCCCGGCATCGCCATGAACGTGGGCATTCACGCAAAGACGGAGCGTCTGCTTCGCGCGATCGAAGATCAGCAGCGAATCGACAATGATGAAATAGAGAATGGGCAGACCCAACTCGTCCTTCGCCGCAGCCGGCACGGAGGGTTCGATGCGCGTTATGTATTCATAACCGACAAAGCCCACCGCGCCGCCCGTGAAGCGGGGAAGCCCGGGGATAAGCACCGGATGATAACCGCTCATCTCCGCCTCGATCAGCTTCAGAGGGTCCTGCGGCGTGGGCACCGTCTCCTTGCGGCCATCGGCATGGCGAATGCTCGTTTCGGCAGCTCCACAGGCGAAGATCTTGCGCGGACGACAGCCAATAAAACTGTAACGAGAAAGATTCTCCCCTCCTTCCACCGATTCCAGAAGGAACGATGGCCCGGAGTGAAGCAACTTGGCATAGGCCGAGACCGGAGTCTCGAAGTCCGCCATGAGGTCAGTGGTGACTGGGATGACGTTCCCCTGGCTGGAAAGGGATATAAATGCGTCGCGGCTCGGATGAATGTTCATCGCACGAAATGGAATAGCTTGTGAGATCGGCGTTGTATCTGTGCCTAGACTAACGGTTATCCCCGGGAGGAATGCAAGCGCAGTGCTTCCGAGGACATGGCAGGCCATGCAAACCCATTCTTTAGTTGCGCAAGTCCCGGGCCGGCTGATTACTTCACTCCATGAAGATTCTCGTCACAGGCGCGGCCGGCTTCATCGGCTTCCATGTGAGCCAGCGGCTGGCGCGCGACGGCAAAGCTGAGATTCTGGGAATCGATAATCTCAACAATTATTACCCCGTCGCACTCAAAGAAGCGCGTCTGGCCCAACTCGCCAGCACCGAATCCTTCCGCTTCGTGCACATGGACTTCGCCGATGCTCCCGCCTTTCATGGCCTGTACCGGAACTTTCATCCCGATTATGTCGTGCACCTCGGCGCCCAGGCGGGTGTGCGCTACAGCCTGCAGAATCCCTCGGCCTATGTGCACAGCAATTTGGTCGGTTTCTTCAACGTGCTCGAGGCCGCGCGAGAGCTCCCTCCAAAACATTTGGTGTTCGCATCCTCCAGCAGCGTCTATGGCGCGGACGCGTCATCGCCCTTCCGAGAGGATGCCCCTGTCGGGAAACCCCTCTCGTTCTACGCAGCCACCAAGCAGGCCAACGAGGGCATGGCTTACAACCATGCCCGCAACCACGGTCTCAACATCACCGGCCTTAGGTTCTTTACAGCCTACGGCCCCTGGGGTCGACCCGACATGACGCCCCTTCTGTTCACCCAAGCGATCCGCTCGGGAACCCAGATCAAGCTCTACAATCACGGGCTCTACCGCAGAGATTTCACCTACATCGACGACATCGTGGACGGAATCCTGAAGACGCTTCTCTTCCCTCCTGTCATCAAATCGAATCCGCCTTTCAGAGTCTTCAACCTCGGCAACAACAAGCCCGTGGAAATGCTCCATTTCGTGCAGGTGCTGGAAGAAGCCCTCGGAAAGAAAGCCCTGATCGAGATGCTCCCACCGCAACCCACGGAAATGCCCGAAACCTGCGCCGATCTCTCCGCCGTGCAGGCCGCCATCGGTTACTCGCCAAACATCTCGCTCGAGGAGGGCGTGAAACGCCTCGTCGCCTGGCATCGAGCGTTTTATCCATGACACTGAAGGATTAACTACAAAGAAACGAAGAAACAAAGGTTCGAGCCTTCGCTTCTTCGCTTCTTTGCAGTTAAACTGTTTTAGGGTCTGAAACGATCCCCGAGGTTCAGACAAGCCCGGGGTGCCATAGTTTTCCAGGGCTGATTTATACTAATCGGTAAATACCTTCAGGATAAGAGTTCAACCGTTCGAATTTGCCTATTGGCGGCAAAGCTCGAAACCCTCATGGCTGCTGGGAGGGCTGGATGCGGCGGTTGACCGC
>JBAZHQ010000450.1:0-3624 GCA_041652235.1 Opitutaceae bacterium
CTCGATCTGGGTTGAGTCGATGCGTGCAGAAGTGTCGGGGCTGTCGAGCACGGTGACCGGCAGGCGGGTGTCGAGCGCCGCCACGCGCCGCAGGAGCGGGTCCAGGCGCGTGAAAGAGAGCGAGGGAAGCGGCAGCTTCGCGAGATGCGAGTAAGCCTGCATGAAACGTGTGAGTCCCTCCGATCGGGCGGAGATGATATCCAGGCCGGAGAGCATGTCCTCCTCCCAGTCGGGTGCGCGCGGTTGCCTGCGGATGAGCGCTGCCAGGCTGCCTGCGATGGATTTGATCGGGGCCAGAGAATTGTTCAGCTCGTGCCCGAGCACGCGCACGAGGCGTTGCCATGCCTTGCTCTCCTCCGCACGCAGCGCCTGGCTTAGATCGGCTATGACGACGAGAGAGTGGGGCAGTCCTTGTTCCCGGAAGCTCGTGCGCCTCATTCCCCAACGGCCGCTGGCTCCTGGAAAACTTGATGTTGCAAGCACTCGCACCGCTTCGCCCTCAAGACATTCCGCCAGGCCCAGCTCAGTCGCGCTGCAGCCGAGGATGCGATCTGCCGGCGTGCCGAGGAGGCGCTGCCCCGCAGGATTGGCGAGGCGTAGCCTGCCACCGGCATCGAATGCAAATACCGCGACATCGATGGCCTCCATCACGGCTTGCACAAGCGCCGTGGCCTCCATGGCGCTCAGGCGTTGCGAGCGCAACAGAGTGCTAAGACTGTTGATTTCCGCATGGAGCTCGCCCATCGGATCGCCAAAGCGGGCGCCGTGCGCCCGGATCGAGTAGTCCCCCTCGCGCAAAGCCCAGAGCAGATTTGCCGCCGTTTGCAGCGGACGCACGACGCGCCCGCGAACAGCCGCGGCAAATCCGAGCCAGCAGGCGACGATCAAGAGTGTGAGTGTGATCTGCTTGTTGAGGGAGCCGGTCCCGCTCCACAGCATCCAGAGCGACACAACCACAGCCGGCGTCCCGCCAAGGACGGCGTACAGAAAAATCCGGCGATCATGCGTAAGGGGCATCGGATTGAAATTGCCGCAAAAAAGCGCAAAAGGCGCAAAAACTAAGTGTCGCTCAGCACATATTTCCGAACTTGCAGCACCGGCGCCCCGAAGTTGATGAGTAGTCCATGCTCAATCCTAGAAGCGCGAAGATAACCCAGCAATTGGGCGACATGCTCATCGGCTATTGTTCGGCAGGCCTTTAATTCCACGATGATTCGGCCCGCTATGAACAAGTCTGCAAAGTATTCGCCCAACAAGGTTCCATCCGAGTCATATACTTTCAAGGGGTGTTGCTGGAGTACCTCGATGGATTGCTTTTTCAGTCTATGAGCTAGGCCGTTCTCATAAACCTTCTCGGCGTGCCCGTGCCTGAGATGGCAATGAAGCGCGAAGCAGGTCTCCCTTACTTGATCGCAGATTTCAAAAACGGGATCTTTCATTTACTTCCTTTTTGCGCCTTTTTGCGGCTAAATTCAGATATAAATCCACGCCACCTGCCGACCGCGATGAGCCCCCGGGGCTCATCCACTCACAGCCCGTGCTTCTCCAGGCGCCGGTAGAAGGCGCTGCGACTCAGGCCCAGGACCTCGGCGGCCTGCCGCGCGTTGCCGTCGCAGCGAGAAAGCGTCTTCTTGATCAGGAACGATTCCACCTCGTCGAGACTCATCTCCTCCAGGCTTGGCGCGGCTTTGCTCGCATTAAGCCCGAGGTCAACTGCGCGGATTGCCTTGCCCGGGCACATGAGCACGCCGCGCTCCACCGCATGATCCAGCTCGCGCACGTTGCCCGGCCACGAATAGGAGCGCAGGACCTCCGCCGCGCTCGGATCGAATCCCGTGATCGCCTTGCGATAGCGCATCGCGTGCTGTTGCAGGAAATGCTGGGCGAGCAATTCGATATCCTCGCGGCGCTCGCGCAGCGGGGGCAGATGAATCTGAATCGTGTTCAGGCGGAAAAGCAGATCCTGGCGGAAACGTCCCGCCGCCACCTCCGACTCCAGATCGGAGTTTGTCGCCGATACCAGGCGCACGTTTGCGCGATGCGTCCTGGAGGAGCCCACTCGCTCGAACTCGCCGCGCTCGATGGTGCGCAGGATCTTCGCCTGCTGCGTGAGGGGGATGTTGCCGATTTCGTCGAGGAAGAGCGTGCCGCCGTCGGCCAGTTCCCAGCGTCCCGCGCGGTCGGTCTTCGCGTCGGTGAACGCGCCGCGCACGTGGCCGAAGAGTTCGCTCTCGAAGACACCCTCGGGCAGGCCGCCCATGTTTACGGAGATGAAGGGATTCTCCGAGCGCGCCGAGACGGAGTGCAGCGCCTGCGCGATGAGCCCCTTGCCGGTGCCGTTTTCTCCGGTGATGAGCACGTTCGCATCGCTCGGACCCACGCGGGAGACGATCTCGAGCACAGGTCGCATGGCGGCGGACTGGGCGATGAGGGAAGGGCCTTTCTTGTCGCTGCCGCGGAGCAACTGGTTCTCCTCGGCCATGCGCTTGTAGGCTCGCACCGTGCGCACGAGTTCCAGCTGCGTCTTCACGATCGTGAGCAGGCGAGGGTTGTCCCAAGGTTTGATGATGAAATCCTTGGCTCCACGGCGCATGGCTTCCACCGCAAGATCCACGCTGGCCCAGGCTGTCATGACGACCACCGGCAGGCTCGGATCGAGCAACTGCAGTTTGGCGAGCAGCTCGAGCCCCTCTGCTCCGCTCGTGGTGTCGCGAGTGTAGTTGAGATCAATAAGTGCGAGATCGAAATCGCGGGCTTCAACCGCCTTGATGGCGGCTGATGGAGACTTCACTGCCTCGGTGGCATAACCCTCCGGCTTGAGCAGGAAGCGCAAGGCTTCGAGAACATCAGGCTGATCGTCGGCGAAAAGGATGCGTGGGGCGGGGGCGGACATAAGAGAATTGCGACTGAGTATGCACAGCGCGGCAGAGCCGCAACCAAAGAGGCTATAAGGTGTAAGTTTAAAGCTTTAAGTTCAGGCAGGTCTTGGCTGTCGGCGGTTGGCTTTCGGCTATCGGAAAAATCATGAGGCCTTGCTGTCGCTCTGGAGATTCTCTCAGTCTGACGACTTGAGAGCACTGTAGTACTGTAGTACAAAACCTTGCATGTCGTATGCCACGAATGCAGCGCAATCGGAAGCGGTTCTTTCCGAATCGGAAAGATAAGTTATCTATCTAATATCCCCGCATTTCTTCGCAGAACCGAGACTCCTCCGTCCCATTATCGGGATGCTGGCGGACCTTACACAACGTGGCTCAATCGCGTTATATTTCTAACGGGGCTTCTCCCCAGCCCGACGAGACATGTTGAACACAAAGAATCAAAGATCGGATTGAGGAGAAATTGGCGCACCATTCCGAATCCTTCCGCCTTGCTCTTGGATTCTTAGCTGCTTCGCAGCCACAACCTGTCGGTTCGTACCAAAACCCGACCCCGTCGGATCGATACAAGGCGGCGTACTCCATTATATTGATCCATCAGATTTAGCATTGTTTGATGCCGCCAAGTGATAGCGTGTTCGCTGAACGGTGTAAAAAACCAGCTGGCGAACCAGACAGGCGATAAAAGCCCAAGTCAGTAGTTGGCCGACAACAAGAGTCACACCGAGCACTTTATAGGCAATAT
>JBAZHQ010000451.1:0-3617 GCA_041652235.1 Opitutaceae bacterium
GGGAAGCTGGAGAGATGTTAAACTACGAAGAAGCAAAGAAACAAAGGACGATCCACCTGACTTGGTTTCCTTTGTTTCTTCGATTCTTTGCAGTTCAAATTGGTTGAATTCAGAGAAACGTCTCATTCGCAGCGGATGGCAACCGAACGGCCGTGGGCGTCGAGCTTCTCCATCTCGGCGAAGGCGGCCACGACAGGGGCGGCCTTCTTCACGCTAGCCTTGTCGTAGCGGATCAGACTGGTGCGGCGCATGAAGTCCGCGACGCGCAGGCCGCTGAAAAAACGTCCGGTGCGCCCCGTGGGCAGCACATGACTGGGTCCGGCGACGAAATCTCCGAGAGCCGTCGGCGTATAATTCCCCACCATGATGGCGCCGGCCGTGGTGATGTCGCGAAGCAGTCCCTTGACGGAGGACTCCTTGACCAGGAGCTCAAGGTGCTCGGGAGCGATGAAATTCGCGATCTCGACAGCCCTAGAAAGCTCATCCACCACGATGCAGACAAAGCCGTTCAAGAGAGCATGCTTCAACTGCTCGCTCCTCTTGAGCGTTTTCAACTGGCTGTGAATCTCGGCCTGGATCGCATCGATGACGGACCTGGAAGTGGCGGCCAGATAGATCCTCTCCTTGCCCGAACCATGCTCGGCCTGGGCAAGAAGATCGGCCGCGGCGAAATCGGGACGCGCCGTTTCATCCGCAATGATCATCACTTCGCTCGGCCCCGGCAGGCCGGCGACACCGACCGTGCCGAAGACCTGGCGCATCGCCTCGCAGACATAGGCATTGGAGGGTCCGAAAATCTTATCCACGGCCGGAATGGAGGCCGTGCCATAGGCCATCGCGCCCACTCCATAAACGCCGCCCACGCGATAAACCTCGCTTACGCCGCAGAGGTGGAAGGTCGCCAGGAGGATATCCGCAACCCGACCCGAGGGATCGCAGGGTGTGAAAACGGCGATTTGGGGCACGCCGGCGATCTTCGCAAGCGTGACGGTCATGATGGCGGTCGAAGGCAGCGGCACCTGGCCGCGCGGCACATTGATGCCGACGCGACGAAGGGGATAATGCAATTCGCCCACTTCCGCGCCATGCGAATTCTTGCCGGTGCGATTTTTCGGAAGACTCCTCGCATGGAAGTCCTCCACGCTAGCATGCGCGGCGAGGATGGCCTTGCGATCAGTTGCGGAAATCCCCCTTGCGGCGGCGGCAAGTTCCTCGGGCTTCACCGCGAAATTGCGGGGCGCGAGCTTGGCTCCGTCGAACTTGGCCGCGTAATAGGCAATGGCGGCGTCGCCGCGTTCCTTCACATCGGCCAGGATGGCGGCCACGGAATCGGACATTCCCTTTGGAGCGGAAGTGGTGCGACAAAACGTCGCGAGATCATCGGCAAAGGATTTGGAGGAGGCATTAAGGATGCGCATCGGTAAGCTGGGAAAGGGGCCATTCCACGCTGGATGGGAACGGCATGTCTGTCATGTCAGCGGCCTATTGAAGGCATTGTAAAAAGGCTTGATGCGAAAGACTCATTCACGGTGACTTTGTCAAAATCGACCGTGATGGTCTTCATCTTCCCATCCGGTCCCTTGGTCGTGTTGATGAGTTTCTTCGGAAACCGAAGTCCTCCTGCAATCATCTCACCCTGTTCGACGATCACGCCGCCCTGTTCGGTTTCAGTGCGCATGAGGCGACCTGTTTTCGAATCGAAGTAACGATAGAAAGTGATGGTCTCGGCGTGCTTGAAGGCGACCTTGCGCGTCTGGTGTCCATCAATCTGTGCCAGACCCATGTCGCTCACCTCGACTTTGCCTTCGGGATCACGATAAAAAGTCAGGTTCTCCTTGGTGTTGGCGCGCAGGCGCTTGATTGTATCCGGGCTCTGGATCATGAGCTTCCATACGCTGGGATCCTTGGCATCCTGAAGTTTCTGCCAGCCATCGTAATCGTCGAGAGCGGTGATCTCGATCTTGTCCGCCATTGTTGCAGTGATGCGTTGCTGGCAGGGTTTTTGCAGGATGATCTCGAGGAGCGCGGTCTTGCCATCCTCCTCAGTATAAGTGCCTGTGTAGTGAATGGAAGAGACGGAATCGAGAGCGGCTTCAGAGCCGAGATAGGCGCGAGCTTTTTTGACGATATCGAGTTCAGGATCGGCCTTCAGACCCATAATGGGGATAAGAAGTGCGGCGGAAAAAAGACAATGGACGATTTTTGGGCTCATGGCGTGGATAACGGTTAGCGATAAAGCACTCGCGACCGCAACGGCAAAGTCCAGTTCCGTGAGAACGGCGCGGGCGCCGGTGGCTGCCGGAGTTGCCTTCGGCAACACCGAGACGAGCAAAGCTCGTCACCGGAGGCGACGTCCGTCGCCACTGTGCGCACTTGATGCGCCACAGTCCGATCGCCCCCCCTCACTCCCACTCGATCGTCGCGGGCGGTTTCGAGCTGATATCGAGGACGACGCGCGAAACGCCGCGCACTTCGTTGGTGATGCGGCTGGAAATCTTCTGAAGCAGATCGTAGGGCAGGCGGGTCCAGTCTGCCGTCATGGCGTCGATGCTCTCGACCACGCGAACGGCGATCACATAGGAGTAGTTCCGCTCGTCGCCGATGACACCCACGGACTTGACCGGGAGGAAAACGCAGAAGGATTGCCAGACCTTGTAGTACCAATCGCTGGCCATCATCTCCTCATGGAGGATGGCGTCGGCATTGCGGAGAATCTCAAGGCCCTCGGCGTTCACCTCACCCAGGAAGCGCACACCCAATCCGGGACCGGGGAAGGGTTGGCGCCACACGACCTCCTTGGGCAGGCCGAGCGCAGCACCTACGCGGCGCACCTCGTCCTTGAAAAGTTCGCGCAGCGGCTCAAGCAACTTGAGCTTCATGCGCTCGGGCAGGCCGCCGACATTATGGTGCGATTTGATGAGGGCCGCGGGATTGTTGCCGATGGCCACGCTCTCGATCACATCGGGATAGAGCGTTCCCTGGGCAAGAAAATCGGCATGGCCGATCGACTTGAGGGACTTTTCAAAAACCTCGACGAAGGTGTTGCCGATGATCTTGCGCTTCCGCTCGGGCTCATTCACGCCCTTGAGACGGCGCAGGAAGAGCTTGGATGCGTCCGCAACGCGCAGATCTATGTTGAAATGCTTCGCGTAAAGCTTCTCCACGTAATCGCGTTCGCCCTTGCGCAGCAGGCCGTTGTCAACGAACACGCAGGTGAGCTGGCGACCGATGGCCTTGTGGATGAGAGCTGCAGCAACGGAGGAATCGACACCGCCGGAAAGACCGAGAATCACCCGGGACTTGCCTACGACAGCCCGGATATTCTCAACGCTGTGCTGGATGAAATCCTTGGTGGTCCAGTCCTGTTTCACGGCGCAAATGCCGACAAGAAAGTTGCGGATCACCTCCACGCCGCGCTCGGTATGGAACACTTCGGGATGGAACTGGATGCCGTAGAAATTGCGCTTCGCATCCTCGATCGCGGCGTATTCCGAGTTCTCGGTCGTGCCGATCGCCTTGAAGCCGGGAGGCAGGGCGATGAGGCGGTCGCCGTGGGAATTCCAAACGCGCAGGCTCCTGGGAAGGCCGGCGAAGAGGTGTCCGGGCTTCCGGATCTT
>JBAZHQ010000452.1:0-3598 GCA_041652235.1 Opitutaceae bacterium
TTTCCAACACTTTCCAGGTTGGTCATGTCTGTTACCATTGTACTCAGTTACTTTCATGTTTTCCCTTTCCAGTGTTTTCCTGGCCTTGCGCTAGCTGGCGCCCTGATCTGAGGAGTTAAGAAACAATCTGAACCAAAGTCGCCCGAGCGCCGCGCTGGTAGAAACTGTCCAGAATCTCGCTGACCTGGCTCGTGAAGCGCGCGGAGCCAGCCAGTTCCTCGCTGAAGATTTCGCGCAAGGCCAGCAACCGGCTCGTATCCTTGCCACCTGCTTGCGCCAGCTCCCGCAGCCTCGGAGCCATCGGATCCTTCATGACGATCTCACGCCCCTGCTCGTCCCGTCCGTTCAAGTAACGGAACCAGGAGGCAATTACGAAGCTCAGCAGGCGGATCGACCCCCCGTGCTGCAGTTGGTCCTGGATCGATGGCAGCAGGAATTTCGGCAAGCCTGAGGAACCGTAAAGGCCAATCCGCAAGAGCTGATCGCGGACGGCCGGGTTGGCGAAACGTTCGATCACCTTCTTTTTGTAGTCGGCAAGATCCACGCCGGGCACCTCCGGCACCACCGGAGTCACCTCGCGGTCCATCAGCAACTCCACCAGCTTAATGATATCCGGATCGTTCATCGCCTCGTGGACGAACTCATATCCCAGGAGCACGCCGATGTAACAAAGCGCCTGATGGCTGGCGTTGAGCAGCCGCAGCTTCATCTTCTCATAAGGCATCACATCGGCGGTCATCTGTGCTCCGACGTTTTCCCAGGCGGGCCGGCCTTGCGTGAAATGATCCTCGATGACCCATTGCCTGAAGCTCTCCGTCATCACCGGCCAGCCATCGTCGATGCCGAATTTCTCGCGCACCAGTGAGCGGTGTTCGTCGGTGGTCGCCGGCGTGATCCGGTCCACCATGCTGTTGGGAAACGCGCCATTGACCCTCAGCCAATTTGCCAGCGCGGGGTCGCGCAGCTCGGCGAAGGCCAGCAGCGTTCTTTTGGCCGCATCGCCATTCCCCTGGATGTTGTCGCACGACATCACAGTGAACGGCGCCTGCCCGCGGCGCCGGCGGCGGTCCAGCGCCTCCAGCAGGAAACCGAATGAGCAGGCCGGCTCATGGGGATACGCCAAGTCTTGGCGGATATCCGGATGCTGGGCGTCAAGCCCGCCCGTTCCCGAATGAATGTAGTATCCGCCCTCGGTGATCGTCATGGAAACGATCTTCGTTTCCGGCGCCGCCATCTTCTCGATCACGGCCTCACGGTCGTCCGGGGCGAAGAGAAAGTTGACGATGGAGCCGACGACCCGGGCGCGGTCGCCGGCGACGCTGCGTTCCACCAGGGTGTACAGGCAATCCTGCTCGCGCATCATATCCCGCATCCGTGCATCGTGTGGCAGGAGTCCGAGTCCGCAAAAACCCCAACGCAGATCTCCTCCCTGATGGAAGAAATCTTCCGTATAGACAGCCTGGTGCGCGCGATGAAACCCGCCAACGCCGATATGCACAATACCCTGTCCCACCTGCCGACGGTCGTAGCGCGGCACAGCAATTGCCATATCGAGAAGGGAGAGATTTGTCTGCCTGAGTTTGAGCGGCATAAATTCCCGATTCTTTGTCTTTTCGCTATGCAAAAGCGAGAAGTACCCGACCAAAAATCCCCGTCACCCAACGATGAACCGATGCCGTTTGTCACGTAATACGTGACAAAGAATGCCTGCCTTTTTGACGTTTTTGACCTGAACGACGCAGAGAACGGCATCGAAGCCTTTGCATACATGCCAGAGTGGCATTTGGTATTCCGATCGCCGTCGCGCCGTTTCTGGAACAACAAATCCCGGGTTGTTTCATAGGGTTCAGCGTGTTGCACTCCCGCATCGCTCAACCGTTTCCGCCTCCTTTTGTCCGCCACCTTTTCAAACCCACCCTCCCAGCATGAAAATGAGAACGCTTCTTTGCCTTGCCATCCTCGCAACCTTTCTGGCCGTCGTGCGAGGGCAGGAACCCGCCATTCCTGACATCCCTTACAAGAAGTTCGTCCTGAAAAACGGCCTCACGCTCATCGTCCACGAGGACCACAAGGCCCCCATCGTGGCGGTCAATGTCTGGTATCACGTCGGCTCCAAAAACGAGAAAAAAGGCAAGACGGGCTTCGCCCACTTGTTCGAGCATCTGATGTTCAACGGAAGCGAGCATTTCAACAACGACTATTTCAAGGCCATGGAGAAGGTGGGCGCCACCGATCTGAACGGCACCACCAGCGAGGACCGCACCAACTTCTTCCAGAACGTCCCGCGCGCCGCGCTCGACTTCGCCCTCTGGATGGAATCGGACCGGATGGGACATCTCGACGGCGCGATCGATCAAGCCAAGCTCGATGAGCAGCGCGGCGTCGTGCAGAACGAGAAACGCCAGGGCGAAAACCAGCCCTATGCCATCGCCTATGAGCTGATCACCCAGAATACTTGGCCGGCAGGCCATCCCTATTCCTGGACCGTCATCGGCTCCATGGAGGATCTCAGCGCCGCTTCCCTTGGCGACGTGAAGGAATGGTTCAAAAACTACTACGGCGCGGCCAACGCCACACTCGTGATCGCAGGCGATGTCACGACGGATGAGGCGCTGGCAAAGGTGGAGAAATACTTCGGCGACATTCCCTCCGGGCCCCCGGTGGCGCGCCACAATGCTTTCATCGCCAAGCGCGCTGGCACACACCGCATGACCGCCCAGGACCGGGTGCCCCAGTCGCGCGTCACCAAGGTATGGAATGTGCCCCAGTACGGCACGAAGGAAGTCGATCTCCTGTCCCTCGCCTCCGATATTCTCGCCCAAGGCAAATCCTCGCGTCTCTTCAAGCGCCTAGTCTATGACGAACAGATCGCGACCAATGTGAGGGCCACCGTCGATGCCTCCGAGATTGCCGGCCAATTCTGCATCAGCGCCGACGCCAAGCCGGGCGTCGACATCGCCGTTGTCGAGAAGGCGATCGACGAGGAACTCGCCAAACTCCTCGCCTCAGGCGCGACCTACGATGAGATGGAACGCGCGAAGATCCAATACGAAGCCGGCCTCGTGCGCGGCATGGAGCGCATCGGCGGCTTCGGCGGCAAATCCGACATCCTCGCCGAAGACGCCGTCTTCACCGGCAACCCCGATTACTACAAAATCAGTCTCCAGAACATCCGCTCCGCCACGCCCAAGCTTGTGCTCGACACCGCCCGCGAGTGGCTGAGCGACGGCCAGTTCGTCCTCACCATCAATCCCTTCCCCTCCTTCGGCACCACGCAAAGCGATGTGGATCGGAGCAAGCTGCCCGTGCCCGACCTGAAGGCCGACGCCCAGTTTCCGAGATTCGAGCGCGCCACCCTCTCCAACGGTCTCAAAATCGTCCTGGCCGAACGCCACTCCGTCCCTGTCGTCGATATGAAGCTGCTGGTGAATTCCGGCTATGCCGCCGATACGCTGGCTGCGCCCGGCTGCGCCCGCCTCGCCCTCGACATGCTCGACGAGGGCACGCCCACGCGAACTTCCCTTCAGATCGGCGATGAGCTGGATTCCATCGGCGCCAAGCTCGGCACCGGCTGCAACCTCGATCTCGCAGTCGTGTC
>JBAZHQ010000453.1:0-3581 GCA_041652235.1 Opitutaceae bacterium
GCGCCCGCCCCGGCCGGCATCGGCCAGGAAGTCCTGGCGCGACAGCGCGCACTGGAGGAGAGGCTGCGCCAGTTGGATGACCAGAAAAACCTTGCAATGAAAAAGGTCGCCGAACTGCGCCGTGCGGCCTCCTTGAAACCCGGCACGGCATCGTCCGGCGATGCCACGACCGGCCTGGTGGCCAGCCTGCACGACCCTGCGAGCCTGCGAAAGGCGATCCTGCTCAACGAAATCCTGGGGAAGCCCGTGGCGCTGAGGCAGGGTTGAATCCAGAGATGGGATACAGAAGGCGGCTCTCGGTGAGCAGCCTTATAAGACCTATGGGTCCATAAGACCTATAAGTCCTATGAGACCCATAAGTCCCATGCCTTCCCCCTCAGGGAATGCGAGCTCTGTCGTAGCCGGTGGTGGGCATCGAATGCCTCTTGCCGCTGTATTCGACCTCGAGATTTTTTCCTTCGGAATATGTGATGAGCAGGGGACCCCTCCTTGGGACGGAACGGGTCTCCCCGCGAATGAGCGTGCCTTGGAAGAGTTCCTTGCTGTCGCTCTCCTGAACGACCTTTACGCGCACCGTGTCGATCGCGATGAGGCCAATGCTTGGTTCCACGGCTGCCGAGGCGGCGCTCTGCTGGCTTTTCGCCTCCGCGGAGCCGCCGGCCATGGACTTGATGCCCCAGATGATGAGCACCAGAAATAGCAGGCCCAGCGCGATGCATCCTATCTTGATGAGCAGGCGGCCCTCGATCGCGGGGCCATGCGGCAGGCTCGTGCCGATCCGGGCAAAGGTGCGGGGACGGCTTTCCTGGGGCTCTGCGACGCCGGGGGCGGGTTCGACGGGGGCGAGGGTTGAGTCTTTCGTCTTGCCGCCGCTCAGGGAGGCGATGGAGAGATCCATGCGCCCGTAAACCTCGCGGCTGGGGCTGCGCGGACGCGAGTCGTCGGACTCCGCGCCGGCAAGTGCCCGGTAATCGGATACAATGCGCTCCGGCGGCAGCTTCAGATAGGCGGAATAGGTGCGAAGAAATCCGCGGACGTATATCTCGGAAATATCGAGGTCGAATTGGTTGTTCTCGAACTTTTGAAGATAATCGCCGCGAATCTTCGTGCCTTCCGCAGCCTCGCGGATGGAAATGCCCTTGCGTTTACGAGCCTCTTCTAGCCGTTCGCCAATCGTCTGCATGATGTGTGAGTTAGAAGGATTACGGGATGAGGAGAAGCACTAAAGAGTGTCGAGGTCCACGAGGATTTCGCGGGGGCTTGAGCCGTTCTCTGGTCCGACGATGCCGCGCTCCTCCATGATTTCCATGATCCGGGCCGCGCGATTGTAGCCGATTCTCAGGCGGCGCTGGAGCATGGAGGTCGAGGCGCGGCGCGTGGCTTTGAGCACGTCGACGGCCTGCGCATAGAGCTCCTCGTCGTCCCCTAGATCCTCGTCGGCGCCCGCGCCGCCCTCGCCATCTTCTTCGCTTTCGCTGGCGTCGCGGTCGATCTGGGCCTGGACTTCCTGGGCGTAGATCGGGGGGCCGTTCTTCTTGAGGAACTCCACGATCTCGGAGATTTCCTCGTCGGAGACATAAGCGCCCTGGGCGCGCACGAGACGGGAAGTGCCGGGAGGCGTGAAGAGCATGTCGCCGCGCCCGATCAGCGTGTCGGCTCCCTTGCCGTCGATGATCGTGCGGGAATCCACCTGCGAGGCCACCTGGAAGGCGATGCGGGTGGGGAGGTTGGCCTTGATTACGCCCGTGATGACGTTCACCGAGGGGCGCTGGGTGGCGATGATCAGGTGAATGCCGGCGGCACGGGCGAGCTGGGCGAGACGCGCGATGGCAGTCTCGATCTCAGCGGGTGCAGCCATCATGAGATCCGCCAGCTCGTCGATGAACACCACGATGTAGGGCAGGCGATCTGGAATCTCGATGTTGTCGCCGACGTCAAGCCCCGCGAGCGTCGTTTGAATCTCGGATGGGGGCGGCTCGTTGACGGCAAGCCTCTTCCGGTTGTTGAAGCCGTTGATGTTCTTTACATTGCACTTGGCGAAGATCTGGTAGCGCTGCTCCATTTCCTTCAGCAGCCATTTGAGCGCGGCGGGCACTTTCTTTGCTTCGGTGACCACCGGGATGAGCATATGCGGCAAGGTATTGAAGACCTTCAGCTCGACCACCTTGGGATCGACCATAAGCAAACGCAGATCCTTGGGACTCCTCGAGTAGAGGATGGAGGCGATGATGGCATTGATGCAGACCGACTTGCCGGAGCCGGTGGCACCTGCGATGAGCAGGTGGGGCATCTTGGTGAGATCTGAGATAAGCGAACGGCCGGAAACGTCCTTGCCCAAGGCGATGGGAATATCGGCCTTCGAGCTCACCCAGTCCTCGCTCTCAAGGATTTCCCGGAGGCCCACCTGAGTTGGGTGCTGGTTGGGCACCTCGACGCCCACCGCCGCCTTGCCTGGGATGGGCGCGAGAATGCGCACCGATTGGGCGCGCATGCCGAGGGCGATGTTCTTGTCCAGGCCTGAGATTTTTTCCACGCGCACGCCGGCTGCCGGGGCGACTTCGTAGCGCGTGATCACCGGACCGACATGGATTTCTCCCAGGGTGACCTCCACGCCGAATTCTCCCAGGATGCGCAGGAGGTTTTCGGCGTTGCGGCGGTGCTCCTGATCGGAGTTCTCAGCCGAAATCTTCACCTGCTCCTTGAGCATCGACAGGGGAGGAAACTGGTAGTCGGCATCCATGCTCTGGGGAACGAGAGCCCGTGCTTTCCTGGGCTCCTCGGGTTTCACGATATTCAGCTCGATCTTGCCCGCTGCGCCGACCGCCAGTGATTTCGTGTCCGTGGCTGTGCCTTCCGCTTTCGTCTTGAGTTTGCCGGAGGCCGTCTCGGCATCCGCCGATGGAGATGAGCGCGGCGCGATTTTCAGAACAAGTGGCTCCTCCTGGGATTTGGGCAGGGTGAGTTTCTTGCCGGAGGGGCCGACGGGTGCGGGGGCGGAAACCGGAGCGGTTTCGCCGGGCTGGGACGCAGCCGATGTCACCGCAGCGATGGCGGATGATGCTTTGGCTGCCTTGGCCTCGGCTTTTTCCCGCGCGACCTGCTCCTTTAGCAGACGCCTTTGCTCGGTGCGCTCGGCGGCGAGCTGGGCGCGGCGATCGCGCCAGTCTTGGATTCGCTGCAATACACGGTCGAATTCCGCGCCGATGTCCTTGGTCAGAATGAAAAGGATGCTCAGGACATAAACCGTGATGAGCAGGACGCCCGCGCCAAAGACGCCGAAGACGCTCTTCAGGAGATCCCGATACAACACGGCTCCCAACACCCCTCCCGGGCCATGCGGAAACCATTGCTTGTTGCCGAGCAGCCAGTCCTGCATCGACCACAGGCCCGCACAAGCGAGTATCGAGAGCAGCATGACAACCATGCGTGTGCCTGCGAAGCGACGGGTGGATCGCACCGCGAGATAGGTGAGCCAGAAGAGATAGGCGGGGATCAGCCAGGTTGCTCCGCCGAAGATCGCATAGGACCAATAGGTCGAATAGACGCCGAAAGGCCCCACCAGGTTTTCGGGCGCGATATTC
>JBAZHQ010000454.1:0-3557 GCA_041652235.1 Opitutaceae bacterium
CCATGGCCCTTGCAAGGAGTTGTAGACTTGCTGCAACATCGTGGCGCTCACGCAGTATAAACCCGGTTTGAGTTCCGGCCAGACGTCAGGGGAGAAAAGCCTGGGGATGCAGGGGAGCGGAAGGGCTTCCTTAATGTAATGCCATGGATTTCCCGTCGCGAAATAGGAAACGTAAACCGGCTCATCCGGACGCCTATTGCCTTGAGTCTGCAACCATCTCGTCAATCCCGGCAAATCCTGTCCCCAATCGAGAGAGCTATCCACCAGGTGTCGGTATCCCTGCGCGGGACCGCCGATGAGGACATTGAAAAACGCGATGTAATGCGGGCGGATGCTCACGCTTTCAATCATCTGCCCAGCGACAAGAATCGCCACGGCAACAATCGCCAGTTTCCCTGTCTTCAGACACCAGGGCCCCAACAATCCCAGTCCGATAAAAAGCACAGGATAAATCGGCAGAATATGACGATGCCCGATGTTCAAATGACTGGGCAGCGAGATCGCCCAGTAGAGCGCGAAAAAGACGATCAGGGGCAGCACCGGATAACACCATCTCCATAGGCGCTTCAGCGTCCCGTTCAGCGTCTCATTCCTACGCAATGTTAAAAGAACCACGATCGATGAGAGTGCGCAGGCGAGAAGAAACGACAGGGGGCTCTTGATCAGAAACGCATAGGGGAAGAAGGAGACGAATCCCTTCAACCCGTATTCACCGTTGAGAAAACACCCGCGCATCGAACCCAGATCAAGCACGTGGCCGAAACCGTAGACGAAAGCATCGGGCAACAGATGCCAACGCGTGATCGCGAAAATAAAATCACCCAGCCCGCCCAAATGTTCGCGCACCATCGCGGCCGGCCTCATGTAATCCAGCATCGGCGGCACGCCGGGGCCCGAGGCGAGATGCTTGAATCCAAAGAAAAGCCAGATGACGGCCACCGCCACGGCGGCATGAACCGCGGTGATACCTGCAAAGAGCGATATGCGCCCCGCCGCTCCGGAAATGCCTCTATTCTTCCACGCAAGCGGACGATCGCCCAGAAGCCGCAGCCCCATCAGAATAACGAAAAGCGGAGTCAACAACACCGCCGAATATTTGGCCACGCAGGCCAGACCGAATACCGCCGCACTGGCAAGCAGAAGGGCGGGCCGCGTCTCATGCAGCAGACGCCAGAATATCCCGGCACTCGCCATGAAGAAGAAGGTCATGCACATGTCGGAGGTCGCCAGCGCACCGTGAGCCAGGAAATTTGGGCAAAAGACGAAAAACACCAGGGACACAAAGGCTCCCGAAGCACCGAACAGCCGCCGCGACCAGAGAAAGATCAGAAGTCCCGTCGCCACGCTCCACAGCGCATTCATCGCCCTGCCGTATAGGAGCATGCGATCAAGCGGATTTCCCATGTCGTAGAAATAGGCGCCTCCGTATCTCCAGACCTCGCCATACGACCAGTTGGGGCTCGTCGCTGGATCAGGCAGTTTCCAACCGAAAATAAGTGCGGGAATAGCCTCCCAGCGCTGGGACAGGTTGCCATTCTCAGAATGCATCCTGTAGTCGTTGAAAGCCCAATACGTGTGTCCGCCGGTGAGATGGGCCAGCTCGTCGTTTGTCGTCGACCAGTCGCGGCTCGCACTCACCGACATCAAGAAATGCAGCGCCAGCAGGCATGCGACGGCACAGAACACACGGCGATTCGATTTCCTGGTGGCAAAGGGAGTGAGAGTTGTGGACATCACCGTGAGAGGTTCCCATCGTAGATTTGCCCTTCCGCCCCGTGCAAGCCGTATGAACGCCGACGAATACACGAATCTTGAGCAAGTGGAGCGCTCCCACTGGTACTATTCCGGGAAGCGCGAACTTGTCCGTTATTGGCTGAAGAGATGCGGACCTTTGCGTCCGGACCAGAAACTGCTGGATTGCGGGGCGGGCACGGGGATTTTCGCGCAGGAGATCAGCGGCCTTTGCCAAGTGTCGGTCCTCGACGATCACGAGGAATCCATCCGCCTGCTCCGCGCCCGGTTTCCCGAGGATCGCATCCTGCGCGTCTCGGGCGCACCGATACCCGTGGCGGACGCCTCCTTCGATTACCTGACCGCCCTGGATGTGCTGGAGCACATCGAGCAGGATCGCATGGCCGTGAAGGAGTTCGCACGAATCGTGAAACCGGGCGGGCATGTGGTCATCACCGTGCCCGCTTCGATGGCGTTATGGAGCGACTGGGATGTGGCGCTTCACCACCACCGCCGTTACGACAAGGCAGGGCTCAGGAGCATTTTCGGCGCGGAACAGTGGAGCATCGAGGCCGTCAATTATACGAATATCGCGGCATTTCCCGCAGTCTGGGCGATCCGCCATTGGCGCTGTCTGTGGGCGCGCATTCGTAGAACGAATACGCGTCTTGAGGATGTGACGATACCCGCCTGGGTGAATTGGGTTTTGCGCCGCCTTTTCGTCGAGTTTGGCAAAGTCTCCGCATTGCCGTTTCCTTTCGGCGTCAGCCTGATCCTGGTGGCACGGCGCCGCTGAGATTCACTCGATGAAACGGGCCTCGGCCATGCGGTTGCCGTCCGGGTCGAACAAGCGGAGGCCGCAGCGGCCCGGCGGAAGATTGGCCGGAAAACGATCCGAGTAGATGTCCAGGCGCAACAGACCGCGCGCCTTGAATGGAAAGACGCATTCGGTTCCTTTCGCCTTGCCCGAGCCGTCGGGCTTAAGGGGCGTCACCACGACCCGGGAGTCGTCTGCCCTCCATGAGGCCAGCCTGCGCACCGTGTCATCCTGGAAACGGACCAGATCGACCGAGGAGAACTGGGCGAGCGCGGAAACATTCAGGAGGACCGATATCTTGAAACGCGGAAGGAGGGGAAAATCGGATTCATGCAGGACCGCCGTTCCAACCGCGGCTATTGAGCGGTCTTTCCGCACCAGGAACTCGTAGGTCTCGACGGCAAAGGCCGAGCGATAGTTGGAATGCAGCCACTGCATGAGAGGCGATTCGGTGGCGATCTTCTCCCTCTTCAGGAAATCGTACACCGAGCGCTCGAGGATGACGCAGGAGCGCGGATCGGCTTCCAGGCGGGCCCTGATCTCCTCCTGGCGGTCGGCTGAGAGCAGCGTGAACCAATGGGTGGCGTTTGCGAGCGTGGCGCGGGAAGGCCGCTCCAGAGGTTCAGGCTGAACATTCCCGGAATGCTGAACAGCATGTCGCCATGCAGGGATGCATTTGCGGTGAGGATGCGCAGGGCGCTCGTGAAATCCTCGGGGAGAATCAGGTCGCGCGCTCCCGGCAGATCGAGGGGCTCCCCGGAGCGATGACGGTCCCAGCCCAGCAGGGCGAAGCGCGAGATCGCGAGGAGCGAGAGGAGTATCAATGCCGAATTGCCCAGGCGGCATGCTTTTGCCGCGAAGCCGCGTTTCTCACGGCGCAGAAACTCGCAGGCGTCATGCAGGCCTGCGGCGGCCAACGGTATCCAGAGAAAAGTTCCCCAGGCGATCTGGGTGCCGGCGACCGGATAGGCATGCATGGCCTGTGGCACCAGAAGCAGGGCGAGCCAGG
>JBAZHQ010000455.1:0-3547 GCA_041652235.1 Opitutaceae bacterium
ACGAGGGCAACCATGGACTCCACGATGGGAACGGCGCGGGGCAGCACGCAGGGATCATGGCGGCCGCGCGCCAGGAGTTCCGTTTCCCGCCCATGGATATCGACCGTCTTCTGCAATTGAAGGATGGTGGCGGTGGGTTTGAAGGCGACGCGGAACACGATTTCCTCCCCATTGCTAATGCCGCCTTGGACGCCGCCGCTGTGGTTGGTGGCAGTGCGAACCTGCCCATCGCGCACAACGAAAGGGTCGTTGTGCTGCGAACCAAGCATCAGCGATCCGGCGAAGCCGCTGCCGATTTCGAAGCCCTTGACCGCAGGAAGGGAGAACATGGCCTTGGCGAGGTCGGCGTGAAGGCGATCGAAGACCGGCTCACCGAGCCCGGCAGGCAGGCCGTGCACGCGACACTCGATCACGCCGCCCACGGAATCGCCCTGGGCGCGGACAGCCTTGATGCGCTCGATCATCTTCTGCGCGGTCTCGGCATGGGGACAGCGAATGGCGTTGGCTTCGACCTCCGCAAGTGCTGGAAGCCCGGCGATCGCTCCCTCGGGGATGGCGATGTCCTGGATGCGGTTGACGAAGGCGCGAATGATGACCGGACGGGAAGGGACGGCGAGGGACAGGATCTTTCTTGCGATGGCGCCTGCAGCGACGCGGCCGATGGTCTCGCGTGCGGAACTGCGTCCGCCCCCCTGATGATCGCGGACGCCGAACTTGGCCTGGTAGGTGAAGTCCGCGTGCGAGGGGCGGAATTTCTCGCGCATCTCGTCGTAGGCGCCGGGACGCTGGTCGGCGTTGCGCACCAGCATCGAGATGGGGGTGCCCGTCGTCAGTCCTTCGAAGACACCGGACAGGATCTCGACCTTGTCGGCCTCCTTTCGGGGGGTGACGATATCGCTCTGTCCCGGGCGACGGCGGTCAAGTTCAGATTGGATCTCCTCAAGGGCAATGGGAAGCCGGGGCGGGCATCCATCGACGACTACACCCACGGCCGGCCCATGGCTCTCGCCCCAGGTGGTGACAGTGAACAGATTTCCGAAGGAATTGGCCATCTCAGGGGCTAAGCGTGAGTTTCATGCCATAGCTCGGCAAGCTGAATGAAAACGGCCGCGGGAAGCAGGCTTTAGAGCGTAAGAGGAGTAAGAGCGTAAGCCTGAAAAGACGTCGGGATCGTCTGGCTTCCGACCGTCCGACTGTCCGACCGAGGCGGCTCTGCCGCCACTGTGTGCTCTGCTGGCCAGCAGAGCACCACCGTCCGACCGTTGGCGTCTGGCCTCTCGCAGACCCTGCCGTGCCCGCCGTAGCCATGCGAAGGAGGGAGCTTGTCGAACGGGTTTGGTCGCGGTTCCGCCGCTCCAGAACCTCCGTTTTAGAAACAGTCCCACCGCGAAATTATCCTCCTCTTTGCAGGTAATTAACACGTTTGCATCCGTTTTGATTTCACAAAGCAGGGTCTTTCGTTACAGGTTCGTAACGCATGTTTTCCCTAAAAAAGCTTTTTGGAAAAGAGGACAAATTCTACGACTTGCTCGAAGCCAGCGCCGAGGAAGCCAAGATCAGCATTCATCTGCTCGCAGGCTATCTCCAGTCGCGCAGAAACGGCACGATGGCTCCAAATCTCGACGACTTCATGCAGAGTCGCCGCAAGGATAAGAAGATCACGCAGGAAATCAGCGAAGCCCTCGCGAAAACCTTTGTGACCCCGATCGAACGCGAAGACATCGAGGCGCTCTCCTTCGCCCTCTATCGCGTGCCGAAATCGGTCGAAAAGATCGTGGAACGGCTGTCCATCTACTCGGGGCGCCTGCCAAACGACGGTATCCTTCGCCAAGTGGAACTCCTCGAGAAAGCAGCGGAGGCCGTCGTCTTCATGGTCACGCAACTTCGCAGGGGCACGCACATCGAAAAGATCAGCGAATCGCAGGATCGCATCCAATGGGCTGAAGGCGAGGCGGACAAGGTCATGCTCCTCCTCATCAAGGATCTTTACAACGGTCCCTACGACGCCAAGGAACTCGTGATTCTTCAGGATTTGTACGAGATGATCGAGAAGGTCGTCGATCGCTGTCGCGATGCGGGCAACGTCGTTGTTCAGATCGTCCTGAAGTATTCCTAAGCACGAGCGCACCCAGCCATGACGCTCTTCCTGTTGGTCCTTCTGGCGGCCTTTGTCTTCGAATACATCAATGGATTCCACGACACCGCGAACGCCATTGCCACCGTTGTCTCGACCAAGGTGCTCACACCGCGCCAGGCGATAGTCTGGGCATGCTGCTGGAATCTCATAGGCGCCATGATGGGCACCGCTGTGGCAGCAACCATCGGCAAGGGTCTGGTTGACGCCAGTGCAGTGACGATGTCGACTGTCCTGGCCGCCTTGATCGGCGCAATCATCTGGAACCTGCTCACTTGGTGGCTCGGCCTTCCCTCGAGTTCCAGCCACGCCCTCATCGGTGGGCTCTGCGGCTCGGCCCTTGCTACCACGCACGGCAATTGGGGAGCCCTCAATTGGTCCACGGGCCTCTGGCCCAAGGTTGTCCTCCCCATGTTCAGCTCTCCCTTGCTCGGATTTCTAGGAGGCGCCGTCCTGATGTTCCTTCTGACTGCCTGCCTGAAAAAGGTGCGCCCCCGCATCATTAATACCATCTTTGGCAAGGCCCAGCTTGTGAGCGCCGGATTCATGGGCTACAGCCATGGCTCCAACGATGCGCAGAAGACCATGGGCATCATCACGCTCGCCCTGTTTACCGGCACTACGACAGGCGTATTCAAGGATCTTCCGGAATGGCTCTCATTCCTCAACACGCCGACCTTCATCGTCCCGCGCTGGGTCATGATCGGCTGCGCGCTCACCATGGCTGCCGGTACTGCAGCCGGCGGGTGGCGCATCATCCGCACCATGGGCCACAAGATGGTGAAGCTGCAGCCGATCCACGGTTTTGCGGCCGAAACGACCGCCGCCCTGATCATCCACGGGGCAACCTCGATCGGAGTTCCTCTTTCGACTACGCATGTCATCTCCACCTCCATCATGGGCGTGGGCGCCTCCAAGCGCCTGAGCGCTGTCAAATGGGGCGTGGTGGAGCGCATCATCTGGGCCTGGGTTCTTACCCTCCCCGTTACCTGTCTCATAGGCTATGTGAGCGTCAAGGCTCTGAACCTGATTGGATTCTGAGGGCGGACCTGAAGCGGCGGAGCCGCGACCAGAAGACAGAAGCCAGAGGCCAGAAGACAGCAGGGAAATCGGAAGTCGGAGCCCCGACTGCCAATCTAAAGCATGAAGGCCGCCGGATCTTCATCCGGCGGCCTTCTGGGTTATGAAGCACGCGCGTGCTTCAGGGAATTGGATCAAAAGATCAGCGCACCGTGACCGGCACCGAGATCTCGCCCTGGGCAAACCCTTTCAAGAAGAGAGTGCCGGAGCCTTTCTTGCCGCCCTGCACGGGGATCGAAACCGTGGTCTGCCCGGCGGGCACCACGACTTCGGGCATGATGACGCTCTCGGGCACATCCGTGGTGATATCCAGGAGAATGCCACCCGAGGAGG
>JBAZHQ010000456.1:0-3539 GCA_041652235.1 Opitutaceae bacterium
CCCCGAGGCATTTGATCAAATCAATCTCATGCCATTCTCCTGTGCCTCTTGTAGGAGCCTGCTTGCAGGCGATCCGAAACGCTGGACTGGGCTCTCCCTCAAGCATCGCCTGCAAGCAGGCTCCTACCAGCCAACCAAGCCGAAGCAAGCTTCGGGGTATCGGACCCATAGCGAATGAAATCGGAAGTCGGTACAAACCTGCACCACTGAGTGGTAGTCTTCGTGGCATAGGGGAAGCGTCTCCCAAATGCGCGATATTCTGGGATAGTATCGCGCACGAATAGTCAGACAGAGAGCACGGAGGAGCAATTTTGAACTGCAAAGAATCCAAGAAACAAAGGTTCGATCCCCGATTTCCTTGGCTGTAGTCTCCAGCGACAGCTCGGGCTTGTTTCGTTTCTTAGCTTCTTTGCAGTTCAAAATTGTTTTCCGCCGCTCCGCACAGAATGGCAAATTGAGTTGCACAGAACACGGCCTGCGCAACGTTGGTAAATCCGTCCAGGACGCTCTTCACCGCCATGACCTTCACAACACATGAGTTAGAAGCCGAGGCTGACCGCCTTCTGCGGATGCTCATGAACGTGGAGTGCGATGGGCGGCGCACTTGGAACCTGGAAACCTGCCGCAGCCTGGCGCCGCTCACCCTCGAGATCCTGAAACTCAAGAAGGAGAAGCAGGCCGTGATTCTCGCACACTCCTACGTGGAGCCGGAGATCATCTACGGCGTGGCCGACTTCAAGGGCGATTCCTACTTCCTCAGCCTCAAGGCCAGGGAGTCCAAGGCAAGGTCATCGTGTTCTCCGGCGTCGTGTTCATGGCCGAGACCGCGAAGATCCTCTGCCCGGACGCGACCGTGCTCGTGCCCGACCGCGGCTCCGGGTGCTCACTCGCGGATTCGCTCACCGCGGACCACCTGATCAGCCTCAAGAGACTCTACCCGGACGCCGCAACGGTCTGCTACATCAACAGCACCGCAGCCGTGAAGGCCGAGAGCGACGTCTGCGTGACCTCGGGCAACGTGTACGACATCGTCGCCAAGCTGCCCCAGCGCCGCATCCTCTTCGTCCCCGACCGCCTGATGGCGGAAAACCTCCGCACGGAGCTCCGCCGCCGCGGCGTTGACAAGGAGATCCTCTGCTCGGACGGCACCTGCATGGTGCATGAGGAATTCACGACCGCCCAGATCGCCGAGGCCCGCAACCGCTTCCCCGGCCTCAAGGTCGTTTCGCACCCCGAATGCCCGCCCGACGTGGCCGCCGCCTCCGATTTTGTCGGCAGCACCGGCACCATGATGAGCTACGTGCGCAACACCCAGGCGCCCTACTTCCTGATGCTCACCGAGTGCGGGCTGGTGGGCCGGCTCGAAGTCGAGAATCCCGGAAAGAATTTCGTCGGCGGATGCCGTCTTTGCCCCTATATGAAACTCAACTCTCTCGAGAAAATCCGCGACGTGCTGGCCGCTCCCCGCCCCCACCAGGTCGTGACTCTCGACGAGAACCTGCGCCGCCGCGCGGCGCGCAGCATTGAAAGGATGTTTGAACTTGCACCCTCGGACTGAACTCCTGATCGACCTCGCGCTTGAGGAGGACGCCGGCCTCGGCGACCTCACCAGCCGCGCCATTTTCCCCGCAAGCCACCGTTCGCGCGCCGTGATCGAGGCCTGCCACGACCTTGTGATCTGCGGCCTGGATATCGCCGCCAAGGTCTTCGCCCGCGTGGACCCCGCACTGAAGGTGGAGCTCGCCGCAGCCGACGGCGACCTGATCAAAAAGGGCGGCATCGTGCTCAAGGTCGAGGGCCCCACCATCTCCCTGCTCACCGCGGAGCGCACAGCGCTCAACTTCATCCAGCGCCTCTCCGGCATCGCCTCGCTGTCGCGCAAGTTCGCCGACGCGGCGGCCCCGTTCGGTGTCCGAATTGTGGATACCCGCAAGACCACCCCCGGCTATCGCGCGCTAGAGAAATACGCCGTGCGCTGCGGCGGCTCGCACAACCACCGTTTCTCCCTGGGCGAGCACGTGCTGATCAAGGACAACCACATCGCCGCGGCCGGCTCCGTCGCCGAGGCGATCGCCCGCTGCCGCGCCGCCGCCCCGCATACCGCCAAGATCGAGTGCGAGGCCAAGACGCTCGACGAAGTGCGCGAGGCCCTCAAGGCGGGCGCCGAGGTGATCATGCTCGACAACATGCCGCCCTCCATGATCCGCGAAGCCGTTGCCGACATCGCCGGGCGCGCCCTCGTGGAAGTCTCCGGCGGCGTGCGTCTCGAGACCCTGCGCGATTACGCCCTGCCCGGGGTGGACGTGATCAGCATCGGAGCCCTCACCCACTCCGCCCCCGCCGCCGACCTCAGCCTGACCCTGCTCGCATAGGAAGCTATAAGTTGTAAGTTATAAGCTTTAAGTTTCGAACCTCCGATTCTCATTTCAGACTTAGAGCTTTTTAGCTTAGAGCTTCATAACCCCTGAAGCGGCGGAGCCGCAACCACACCCAACCAATCAACTCAGATTGAACAGAAGATAACAAAGCGTCTCAAGTCATACCGCCTCAGAGGTCTCGGTGATGAACGCGCCCAACGTATCCTTTAATGCCGCCTTTCAGAAAGGCGCTTCGTTACCTTCTGTTAAAATCCTGAATTAGAAATTCTTGAGAACCCCTGAAAGAAATATCCACGCAAGAAAACAACAGACTCAAAGATGAATGTCATCCGCACGGACTGTCTTGTGATCGGCGCCGGCCTCGCCGGCTGCGCTTACGCCCTGCAAGCCGCGCGCGCCGGGCTGGAGGTGCAGTTGCTCTCGATGGGGGGACCGCTGGCGGCCAACAGCGACTGGGCCCAGGGGGGCATCATCTACAACGTTTCCCCGGACCCCAAGCTTCTCGCCAAAGACATCATTGAGGCGAGCGACAACACGGCCAACCCGCTCGCCGTCGATCAGCTTGTCCGCGAAGGCCCGGCTGCTGTGAAGGAGCTGCTCATCGACGATCTTCACATCGGCTTCGACCGCGACCCTGCGGGGAGTCTGGAGTTCACGCGAGAGGGCGGGCACAGCGAGCGCCGGATCATCCACACCAAAGACACGACGGGACACGCCATTCTCTCGGGGATCGCCGCCAGGGTCGACGCCACCCGGGGGATCACGCGCTGCCAGGGGTGGGTTGCCATCGATCTTCTGACGCTTTCGCACAACACCAACGACCCGGCGTCGCACTATGCGCCCCTCACCTGTTTCGGCGCCTACGTGCTCAACACGACGACGGGCGAGGTCGATGCCATCGTCGCCAAGAAAACCATCCTCGCCACGGGAGGCCTGGGCCAGCTCTTCCAGCACACCACGAACCAGCCCGGCAGCGTGGGCCACGGAGTCGCAATGGCCTATCGCGTCGGAGCGCGCCTGATCGATCTGGAATATGTGCAATTCCACCCCACGGTCTTCATGAAGAAGGGCGCCCCGCGCTTTCTCATCACCGAGGCTCTTCGGGGCGAAGGCGCGGTGCTCGTCAACGCGCGCAGCGAGCATTTCATGGACAAGGTGCAT
>JBAZHQ010000457.1:0-3534 GCA_041652235.1 Opitutaceae bacterium
TTCGGGGAACCGACAAAGTGGAGTTGACCGACTCCGTGGAGTGTCGCGGGAGGTTGCCGCACGCTCTGGAGGCGGCCTATGAATTCATCAAGCGGCATGCGATGCAGGGGGTCGTCATTGAGGGATTGAAGCACGCGTCGGTCGCCAGCATCCCGCTGCGGGCCGCGCGAGAACTGCTGGTCAACGCGGTGGTGCATGCCGACTATGCGCAGCAGGGTGCACCGATTCGGGTTTCGCTGTTTACCGACCGGGTCGAAATCGAAAACCCCGGTGTGCTGCTGGCCGGACTGACCATCGAGGACATCCGGCAAGGCGTGTCCCGCCTAAGAAACCGGGTGATTGGCCGGGTTTTCAAGGAACTCGGCTATATCGAACAGTGGGGCAGCGGCATCCAGCGCGCCACGGCGGAATGCGCGGCGTCGGGTTTGTCCGCCCCGGAACTTGAGGAGCGCGGCTTTCGTTTTCGCGCGACACTGCGGTTGGAGAAGCGCCGAGACGTGGCGTTGGACGGAGTGGGGGCACGCATCCGGGAGCTGTTTGCTGCCGAGTCGGCAAAAAGCGGATTATCCACGGCCCAGATCGCTGCAGCGGTCAAGTTGAGCACCCGTGCCGTGAGGACCCGCCTGGGAAAGCTCGTCGAGCAGGGGCTGCTCGCGGTCGTCGGGAAAAGCGAACGCGATCCCCAGAGAAAGTATTACTGGAAAGGTTGAACAACCAGGCGGGCCTGACCGGCTTTCCTTACAAGCGACCGAGCAGGCTATGGCAGCTGTTGCCTCACGGTGTCACTGGCTTGGCTGGGGTGAATCCAACCCCAAGGAAGCGACGCTCCAGTTTATTCCCTACTGGAGCGTCTGGAAGCCACCGCCGCCAGCAGCCCTTCGACCTGGTGCTCGCGCGGTATGGGATCGAGCGGCTGGCTCAAAAGTAGTGGCCGTTGTTAAGACCGTGCGTTTGTTCGCGGGGGCTAGTAATGGTAACGGAGTTGAGCGATCAGCAGACTGGCTTTGTCGATTTTATAGACCATCCGATGCTCTTCGGTGATTCGGCGGGACCAGTATCCCGATAGCGCGAACCGCAGCGGTTCAGGTTTCCCGATCCCGGAGAAAGGGCTGCGCGTGGTGTCCTTGATAAGTTCGTGGATTCGTCTGACCGCTTTCTTGTCCGTTTCCTGCCAGAACAGGTAATCCTCCCAGGCTTCGGGGGCGAAGATGATCTTCATTCGGAGAGCTTCAGTTTGCGTTCCCTGCCCTTGCCTTGGGCGAGGCTTTCGATGGCGCTGATCAAACGACGGGCGTTGGTCGGGCTGCGCAGCAGATGAGCGGTTTCTTCGAGTTGTTGATACTCTTCGAGTGAAACCATGACAACGGCCTGTTGTCGGCCGGTCCGGGTAATCGTGATGGGCGCGCGGTCCTGGCAGACGCGATCCATCGTTGCGGCCAACTGTTGACGGGCGGAAGTGTAAGTAATCGCTATCATGTACGGGAATCTGTACGTGTACGGTTTTCTGTCAAGCGTCGAGTTGGCGCTCCTCTTATGAGACTGCCTCGATTTAGCGGACCCAGGCATCCGCGTTGACGGATAATCGAATCAGACATGCAGGCTATGCGCGATCACGGTGCGCGTTTCGGTGTATTTCTTGTTGGCACTGGCACCTTCTGCAATAAGAACGACATCATGAAAGCCGATCAACTCCAAGGGATCTTGGACCAATGGAATCGCAATACGTTCGAGTCCTTGGGTGCGCGGGAAAAAACCCAGAGCGAAAAATCCGGAGCACAAATTTTTCCGGAGGCTGGGCTCGAAAAACGACGCTGCTATTGCGGTAAGGTCACCAAAGCCGAACTTTTCCCAGGCGAATTGACACACAAGAAAAGCGGCAACGTGCTGGCGATTGGGGCAGTGTTTGATCAGAAGACTGACAACACAGAAGACGATCTGGATGTGGTTGTGGCCGTCGGAATAAACTATGGTCAATTTTTTGGCCAGAGCTGCGTTTCGATGATTACGGATCCGGCGTGGCGCGATACCAAGATGTGGAAGCGCCTCCATCACACTTTCACCTATTTGGACGCCGAATGTTTTGAGGGTGAAATCGCTCAACGCGGCCTGAGTAAGTTTCACTTGGTGGCGGTTAACTTCTTCCCGTGGATTACGCGTAAGGAATGGACCGATAAGATTAAGTTGAACGCCATCGCCGAGGCGATGGTTCTACGCTGCTATGGCTTTGACCACCCAGCAGCCAGGATCGCGGATCTAGTCGAATTGATTGGCCACAGTTCGCCGGGTTCCCCCAATTGCGCCGGGGTTGTGCCCTTCGTGGTGTTTCATGGAGCTGGATGCGCGGTACCTTATCTTGGCGTCGAAACCGTACGGATTCTCCTGAGTCCAGCTTCGATTCACAGCAACTATGTCTTCTGCGACAATCTATCGCGGCCACTACCGCCGCGGAATACGGCAGTTCTTCTGCCGAAGATTCCGCTGATGTTGCGGCGGAAAAACGTGCATGTACTTGACGATTCCTAAATGCGTCGGCGGGATCGTAGGGCCTTCTGGAAAATCGCGCAATCGTCCTCGGAGGCTTGTGCCTCCCCCAAAGACTATTTTTGTTGAGCGTGGAGGCCTTCCGCCGCCGTTTTCATCGTATCGCCGTGCTTCTTTTTGCTGAGCCGGTCGAGATTGCGGGGCGTAATCGAGAAATACCGCTTGGCGTCCGCCGGGCTGACAATGCTGCGATAGTGACGAAAAATCACGGCCGGGCTGTTGCCCATTTCACTCGCGGTGAGCTGTTCGTTGCGATGCAGCTCGTAGTGGTAGGAGCCGAAGCTGTGCCGGAGGCCGTTGTGGGGGTAGTCCGCGATTCCGGCCTTCTCGATCAGGTCGCGCAGGTGCTCGCCCCATACGTCGTCGCGCTTCGAAATCGTCACGCCGGTCTGCCGCGCATGCGGGGCCAGCCATTGCATCAGCGCATTGCCGATGTGAACGATTCGCCGCTGGCGCGTTTTCGCTTTCGAGCCCCGCACTTCAATGGTGCCCTCCGCGAGATTGATTTCCGACCAGTCCAGGGCAGTGAGTTCGCTGCGGCGGATACCGGCAAACAAGCCGATGGCGACCGCCGGGACCATCGCGCGCTCATGTTTGAGGGCCGCCTGGAGCAACGCGACCACCGCGTTGATCTTGAGAATCCCCACCGGCCTGTCCTCCAGAATGGGCCGCTCGATCTTCGCCGCGGGATTTCCGGGACAGTAGTCGCGGTCCTGCGCGAAGCCGAAAATCGTCGAGAGCGTGACCATGTAGTTGAGCCGAGTGCGGGGACTCCATTCGCTCTCCGTGAAAAAATCCTCCAGATCGCTGCGCGTGATCTGGCTGATGGGCTCGTCCCCGAATTCACCGCCGAGAACGCGCAAATAGCTCTCGTATTGCACATACGTGCGCGGGCGGACGCCCATCGCCTTCCGGCTTCGCAGAAAGTCTTCGGCGATTTCCTTGAACGTGCGCAAGCCGCCAGCGGGTTGGGCGTGACTCAGGAAAAACGTC
>JBAZHQ010000458.1:0-3533 GCA_041652235.1 Opitutaceae bacterium
TGACAATCAGGCTTTTTGTCGTGGATTGAGCCAAGTGGGCAACCTCCTTTCCAGGAAAGCGAAGGGGCCGGAGCCTAAGCCCCGGTCCCCTTTGTCGTCTTCTATCTCCATCAAAACCCGACGCGGTTGCTCTATTTCAAAAGACAGCGAACATGATCAGAACAACGGATCCTGTTACTCTCACTCCATGTGTCGGGTTGCCATGATTCTCAGCGAACGCCCAAACTGATTTCAGTTCCCACCACCTTCGCTACCCCGTCCACCAGAAAACTATTAGCCGTTGTAAAGTGCGTCGAGGTCGCTTCCAGTTTGCTGGGACTTGGCGAATTGAAAAACTCCATCAACGCGATAAGCCCGGCACGCCTTTCATATTGGGCCGTCTGGATCGCGTCAATTCCTTCGGTGAGTGTCTTCTTGTGTTCTGCCGAGAGGTTGGCGGGTGGTTTAACGTTTATGAGATATTGCCACAGGGCATCGATGTTGTCGTAACAGGCCTTCGCTACACTATAAGCGCCGTACCTGTCGTAACCACCCTTACTGTACCCGACGAGTAATTCGGATATGATTTTCATCGTGTCGTCGCCAGTCTTGAGCTTTTTCCCTACCTCCGCATACCAAGCGGTATAGGCATCTCGCTGCTCCTGCACAGGAACAGGCTTCGTGTTTGCTGATTCGCTAGTCGGGCTAGAGAAGCAGCCTTTGAAGAAGACGAAACACAGCACCAGAACGATAACCGAAGCGACGGCCCTCCGCCTAGTCTGCTGGGCCGCGGCACGCATTTGCGGAGTCAACCAAGTAATCTTCGTCTTGCAGTTGTCGCAATATGGTTGATCCTGAATGATGGGCGCATGGCACCTGGGGCACTGAAGCTGCTGAGGCATACGGTCTTTCCTCCCCATGATGGATTCCGCGCCCATTATAACCCAAATGGAAAGAGTTGACCGACGATTCCAATATCGGAGAGGCGCGGCGGGCCGGAGAAAGGCTGCGTTGGAGAAGTTGTACAAAAGCGCTCAACTCACCGACTTCGACTCTTGTTGAATCCGGCGAGCCGCACACCACCTTATGTGGGCTTCACTTATCTTCTGCCGCTGTTCTGCGCTGAGCGACTTCCCTTTATGCGCCTCACTCAACTTCTGCCGATGCTCTGCACTGAAGGGCTTTCCTTTACGGGCCTCGCTTATCTTCCGCCGAGTCTCTTCAGTGCATATCCTCCTTCGCTGTGCTTCGCTCCGCTTCCGGTGAATCTCTAACTTCTGTTCAGGAGTCTGCCTTTTCCGTGCTTCGCTCATTTTGCGGCGAATCTCTTCGCTGAGGGGCCTTCCTCTCAATGCCTCACTGATCTTCTCCCGCCATTCTATCTTCTGCTCGGGTGTTCTCGCTTTCATTGCTTCATTCCATCCCCGCCGATTCTCTACGCTGAGAGGCTTTCCTTTCTTGACCTCGCTTATCTTCCGCTTCGTTTCTTCACTGAGCGGTTTCCCTCTTAGAGCCGCGCCTATCCTTCTTCGAGTTTCCTCTGTGGGATGACGCCCTTTCTGGGACTTACTCTTCTCCCGTCGCCATTCTTCCGTACATCGCCTGTCCGTGGCTTCGCTCATTTTCTGCCGAGCCTCTTCGGTATGCTCGTACCCCAAAGAACTCCCTGCCATCGAGCAAACGTTGTATTCCGGTCTCAGGCAATCCATATAGAACTGTTCTCGCTCGATGAGTTGCTTTGGATCTGCGACGTGCTCTAACACCTCAAAAGAGAAGGTCTGTTCTCCATAAAGATTCCAGGCGTGTTGTAGATACCGACTATGGTGACAACCTTTCTTGAGATCGCCATAATGCCGCATCTTTCGCGCTTGTAGGTTCACTGCGCTACCCACATATTTATGACCGTTGACCCCGTTCACGATTTGGTATACTCCACTCTCGCTCACGGCCTTCTCGCCCGCCTCCGCGCAAATGATTGCCTGCCAAACAAACAGGAAGAACGGTTTGATACTGTTCCTCCTGTTTGCCCTATCGATGTAGCGGCCTACGCCGTGGCATTGGTTCCCGAAGACTTGTCCAAAATCAGTCCGAGGTGAGCACAACCGTTCCCCACGGCAGACAATACTTCCCCCAGGCTTGAACGATGATCCGAGTTCTCGGGATCAACCGTGCAAGGTTGCTCCTCCAGTGGGTACACTTCCGATCCAGTGATCTCGCACTCCGCGGGATGCCGACCGCCGTTGCAGGAACCGTTGAATCTGGCTGCCGGACATAGGAGGTTGCACCGCACCGATGCTTTTCGTTTGCCGCCCGTCAAACTGAACCCCCCTTTTTTCCTTCTCTATCTCAGCTTTGCAGGTCGATTACCTTGCGCTTTCCCCTCGCGTGGTGTGCCAGACGTTCGACCTCCCTTCGCAAAGGGATTCCGGGTCGCCGCCTCAGCTACCGACCTCATCGCTTCGGCTAACGGGTCGGGCCCTTTCTGCTGGCGGTCCCACCAGTCAATGAAGTCCTTCCGCATGACAAGGAACCCGTGGCCCTGACCTAACTCGCCGCCTTTGGTTACATGGCGCAATTGTCCTGCCTTGCAAAGGTGACGAATATAGGTCTTGGATAGCCCTGTCCAATCGTTCACTTGGTCAACGGTGAGGACATCAAACAGGGAAAGCAAACCTGCAGCCGTTATGGGTTCCACGGAGAGGCGCTTAACCGTTAAGACGTTGCTCGCCATATCGTCACCTCCGAGGGATGCTGGTCTTGTAATCAGCATAACCTACAAAACCCTATTGTCAATAGGTTTTTTGCAAGTTAGAATGACTACGGAGGTTGATGAACATGCCAAGCAAGAAACCGCTTATCGCCCTTGTGATGGACGAAGAGCTAATCGAAGCCATCGACGACTTCCGTTTTGCCCACCGTTTCGAATCCCGCGCCGCCGCCATCAAGTGGCTGCTAGCTTGGGCGTTGAAGCAGAGGCCGGAGCCGCCCATCAGGAAGTAGGTTTCCTGTTTGTTAAGCCCCGGTCCCCTTCTTCCTCTCGTCTGTGCCGCCGTAAAGTGCCGTTATTGCCTCAAACATCTTGAGATGGTCCGCCGCAGTCTGCCCGTGGCGTTCTTTGGGCATGAAATCCTCGACGGCGCGAAGCGTCGCGCCTGGGGCGAGGTGCGCGTTGGCTACCACCATGCAGATCGTCGCTGCCCGGTAGTCCAGCCGCCATTCGCGATCTTTGTGGCCCTCGCAGATTGCCTTCCACTCGCCGGGCGTTAGCCGCTCGAACTCCCAGGGCCTAAGCCCAACTACCCACGCCTGACGAAGGAGCTCCGGCCAGAGTTCGTCCAGCAGAGGGGGGGTGGCCTTTTCTTCGCCGTCCCCATCTGCTGGATCTACCCGTTTCCCTGGACCGCATCCTCCGCTGTATCCTCAATCTTGCCGAGGACGCCGCTCTCAACGAGCGAGGCGTTGACGAGGATGCCCAGCGCCTGGAAAGTGCCTCCGTCGTGGATATAACGATCGAGCCAGGTTTCCACCTGCTCGGTTGTCAGCCGTTTGTTCTC
>JBAZHQ010000459.1:0-3503 GCA_041652235.1 Opitutaceae bacterium
CTCCTGCTCTGGCTGGCCGCCTTCCTCGGTGACACGGTGAACTACTGGGTTGGCGCATGGATCGGGCCGGCAGTCTTCAAGAGGGAGGACTCCCCGTGGCTGCGCAAGAAGCATCTTGAGCGCGCTCATGCCTTCTTCGAGAAATACGGAGGCAGGGCTGTGATCCTCGCTCGCTTTGTGCCTTTTGTGCGCACCTTCGTGCCTTTCGTCGCTGGAGTCGGCAGCATGTCCTACCTCCGCTTCATTGCCTATAACATCATCGGCGGATTTCTCTGGATTTACTTTTTCACCTACGCCGGCTTTTTCTTCGGAGCCCAGCCGTTTATCCAGAAGAACTTCAAGATCGTCATTCTGGCGATCATCTTGATATCCGTGCTGCCTATTGTGTTCGAAGTCTGTCGTGCCTGGCGCGAGGAACGCTCGAAGAAGTCTTCCTGAGACTCCTCTGTAGTTCTCTTTCCAGGCAAATCTTAACGTTGCCTCAGGCACGCCCATTGCACAGGTTCGCGCCCAATGACTGCAGAGAACGAAGCAAACGCAACACCGTCTGCCGCCCCCGGCGATTTCATCCGCGACATCGTCGCCGGACATGTCGCGGAGAAACGCTATCCTAAAATCGTCACGCGTTTCCCGCCGGAGCCCAACGGCTATCTGCATATCGGCCACGCAAAGTCGATCTGCCTCAATTTCGGCATCGCCCGGGAAAATGCCGGCCAATGCAACCTCCGGATGGATGACACGAACCCGACCAAGGAGGATGTCGAGTACGTCGAGTCCATCATGGAGGACGTGAACTGGCTCATCGGCGGCTGGGCCGACATGTGCCTGGGTTTCAAACCGAAGGGCAAGCTGCCCGAATCGCTCTCGTGCGACGGCCGCCAGGACTTCCACCTGCCCGCGGTGAATCCCCTGTCTGCTCCCGCGGATGCCTCGCTCGAGCCTTTCTTCGCCAGCGATTATTTCGACCAGATTTACGAGTATGCCCTCGCCCTTATCCGCAAGGGCAAGGCCTACGTCTGCGATCTCAGCCCGGAGGACATGGAAAAGTCTCGCGGAGCCACCGACAAGCCGGGCACCGACAGCCCATTCCGCAACCGCACGGTCGAGGAAAATCTCGATCTTTTCCAGCGGATGAAGGCGGGCGAGTTTCCAAACGGCACGCGCACACTCCGAGCTAAGATCGACATGAGCGCCCCGAATGTGTGGTTGCGCGACCCGATCATCTATCGCATCCGCCACGCCGAACATCATCACACCGGCAACAAATGGTGCATCTACCCGATGTACGATTTCGCTCATTGCCTGAGCGATTACATCGAGGGAATCACGCACAGTATCTGCACCCTGGAGTTCGAGGTGCACCGCCCCCTTTACGATTGGATTCTGGCTGGCCTGGATCTCCCGCGTCCGCTGCCCCACCAATACGAGTTCGCCCGCCTGAGCCTGGGCTACACGGTGATGAGCAAGCGGAAGCTTTTGCAGCTCGTGCAGGAGAAAATCGTGAGTGGCTGGGACGATCCGCGCCTGCCCACCATTTGCGGCCTGCGCCGCCGGGGTGTGCCCGCCGCGGCTTTACGCCAGTTCGCCACCTCCATCGGCGTCACGAAGTTCAACAGCCTCACGGATGCCGGCGTTCTTGAGCACGCCATACGCGACGATCTTAACGCCCGCTCGCTCCGCCGTCTTGCCGTGCTGCGTCCGGTCAAGATCGTCCTCACAAACATTCCCGAGGGTCAGACGCTTGCCTGCGCCGCAAACAACAATCCCAGCGATAAATCCGCGGGAACCCGGCAGATCGAGCTCACTCGCGAGGTGTTCATCGAACAGGATGACTTCATGGAGGTGCCGCCCCCGAAATATTTCCGTCTCCGCCCCGGCGGCGAGGTGCGCCTCAAGTACGCCTGCATTATCCGCTGCGACGAAGCCGTGAAGGATGCAGAAGGCAAACTTGTCGAGTTGCGCTGCACCGCCGATCTTGAGACTCGCACGGGCGGTTCAAACGCCGCCAAGAAGGTCAAGGGTACGATCCACTGGGTGAGCGCGGGCAAGGCGATCGAGGCAGAGGTGCGCCTTTACGACCGACTCTTCAACGTTGCCGAGCCCGATGCCGAGGGCGATTTCAAGGCTCACATCAACCCCAACTCTCTTGAGATCATCCGCGCGAAGCTCGAGCCCTCGCTCGGCGCCGCGACGCTGGGCCAGTATTTCCAGTTCGAGCGCCTCGGCTATTTCTCCCTCGATGCAAAGGATTCGCAGCCCGGCAAGCTCGTCTTCAATCGCACCATCACCCTCAAGGACACCTGGGCGAAGTAGCTATAAGCTTTAAGCTATAAGCTTTAAGTCGGAAGAAAGGCGGCTGCCTGAGACTGCCTCGAACTTCTCGATCCAAGTTCACGCGGAGAAGCGGAGGTATTCCTACCGCAGCAGCCGCAACCAAAGAAGCCAGACGCCAGAAGCCGGAGGCCAGAAAGGAAATCGGATGTCGGCGGTCGCCCATTCGGCAAACGCAGGGCCTTCGGGAAGTCGGTACGAACCCACATTACTGAGTCGAAGAGCTCGTGCCATAGGGCAATCGTCGCAAACATGCACGATCCGGAGAGACAGTAGCATGATCATCTGCTCCGCGCCCTCCGCGACTCCGTGTGAAACCATGTCTTGGATGCCTGCCTAACAGCACAGAGCTTAAGCCCTTCTGTTTACTCACCGCCCGCCCTTTCCGCCTGCCGACTTCCGACTTACAGCTTATCACTTATAGCTTTCCTATTCCGATCAGCTCCATTGCAGCGGTGAGCGCGGGCATCTGGCCGTGGGCGACGGCATGCTCCACTGCTTCCAACCGGGCCTGCACCGAGGCGGTTGCGTAGAAACGCGTTTTTAGGCTCTCCATGATCAACGCGTGCATCCAGTCAACCGCTTGCTCGCGACGGCGCGCTTCCAGCGATCCCGTGGCTTTTGTGTGCTTAAAGAACTCCTCGATCTTCTGCCATACGCCGGGGATTCCCTCCCCAGTGATCGATGAGGCGAGCAGGGCGGTAGTCTCCCAGCCGGGAGTCGTGCGCTGAAGATAGTGGAGCACGCGGTTCATCTCGGCCTGCGCCAGGACGCAGCGGGCTTTGTTGTCCCCGTCGGCCTTGTTGATGACAATGGCGTCGGCGAGCTCGATCACGCCTTTCTTGATGCCCTGCATCTCATCGCCGGCGCCGGCGATCATAAGCACGAGGAACAGGTCCACCATGGAGCTTACAGTGACTTCATTCTGCCCCACCCCCACCGTTTCGACGAGAACCACATCATAGCCCGCCGCCTCGCATACGAGGATTGCCTCGCGGGTCTTGCGGGCAACGCCACCCAGAGAGCCGCCGGAAGGCGACGGGCGAATGAAGGCGGATGGACGGGTGCTCAACTTTTCCATGCGCACCTTGTCGCCAAGAATGCTGCCCCCATGCACCGAGCTGGAAGGATCGATCGCAAGCACTGCCACCCTCAACCCGAGATCGGTGAGG
>JBAZHQ010000460.1:0-2495 GCA_041652235.1 Opitutaceae bacterium
AATCGATCAACGGGAATCGAGAACAAATAGCCATGAGGAATCGGCACCGCACGCCGCCGGGGTGTTGCGGTCTTCATTGTACATCGTCCGAGTCCCCCGTGGCGGAGCCGATCTCGACTTGATCGAATACGGAAATTTGGGGCTTGCCTATATGATACGTAAACGTTTACGTCTTGCCATGTTTTCCTCGTCTTTCATCAGGATACTCCCTGCCTTAACATGAAACATATCCACTTCGCACTCTTGATTTTAGCAAGTCTGACCGCCAGTCTCGCCACCGCATCCGAATCCGTAACTATTTCCCGCTCCGTTCTCCTGGATAAAATCAAGGGCGGTTGGGCGGGGCAGATGATCGGAGTGGTCTATGGAGCTCCCACCGAATTCAGATCCAATGGGAAAATCCTGACCTGGGACTTGGCCTGGAAACCAGGTTCGCTGAAGGACTCCCTTAACCAGGACGATCTCTATGTGGAGATGACTTTCGCCAAGGTGATGGACGATCTAGGCCTGGATGCCACCACGCAGCAATTCGGCGAGGCCTTCCGAACCTCGAAGTATAGTCTATGGCATGCCAATGCCGGCGCCCGCCGAGCTCTTGCCCTGGGTATCCCGGCGCCTCTTTCAGGAAATCCCAAGTACAACTTCCACGCCAACGATATCGATTTTCAGATTGAGGCCGACTTCATCGGCCTGATGTGCCCCGGCCTTCCCCGGGAATCGAACCGCTACTGCTCCCGGGTCGGTCATGTGATGAACTATGGGGACGGAGTCTACGGCGGCATGTTCGTCACCGGCATGTACGCGGCGGCATTCACCGAGTCCGACCCGCGGCGCCTCGTCGAGACAGGCCTGGCCTGCCTGCCTGCCGAGAGCGAATATGCCCAGCTCCTTCGCGATGTCTTGCGCTGGTCGGCCCAGTATCCGCAGGACTGGACCAAGGTCTGGCAACTGATCGATGATCGTTGGACCAAGCAGGATCCCTGCCCGGACGGCTTCCTCACCGAATTTAATATCGATGCCAAGGTGAACGGCGCCTACATCGCCCTTGGCCTGCTCTACGGTGGCGGCGACTTCGCCAAAACCATGGAAATCGCCACGCGCTGCGGCCAGGACTCGGACTGCAATCCGTCCAGCGCTGCGGGAGTGATCGGCGTCGTTCTAGGTTACAGCCGCATTCCGGAGCTGTACCGCAAGGAAGTCCCGCCGATGGCGGACGAGAAGTTCTCGTTCACCAACTACTCTTTCAACGACATTGTGCGTTCCACCGAGACACGCGCCCTCAAGGTGATCCAGTTGGCCGGCGGCGCCATTACCGCCGATGCCGTGCAAATCCCCGTGCAAACGCCTCAGCCCGCCGCTCTCGAACAATGGAACCCCGGCGTGCCCGACCGCCGCATCGCAGTCACCGATTCAGCCTGGCAGTTCAGCGGGAAATGGGAGGACTCCAAACAGGACAACAAGCGTATCTCCCGCCAGAGTCACTGCGCGGGCAATGAAGCCACCCTGCGCTTTAGCGGTGTCGCCATCGCCATCACCGGCAGCATGCACCCCGCCGGTGGACGCGCCGAGGTTTACCTCGATGGCAAGAAGCAGGATTTCCCTCTCGATGCCTTCAATGACGAAAAGACTCACGACAACGTAGTCTGGCAGATCTATGGTCTTCCCTCCGCCGAACATACTCTGCGCATCGTGACGACCGACCAGGCTTTGCCCCAGTCAAAGGGGAGTGAGGTCACCCTCGCCACCGCAGTGGTCTTCCGCGCTCCGTAAATCCGAAAGCTCCACAGGGCTAGCTCCGGCGGACAGGTATCATTCCCGCTCCGGGAAGCTGTTATGCGGCGCCGAAACGCTCCTGAAGCATGGCGAGAGACACTTCTTCCATCGTTGCGACCTGGAGATGAGCGGCGTCGAAATTATGCTCGTCGGTGGATATGTTGGGCACGGCGACGACCCAGAGGCCGGCACGGCGAGCCGCATTCACGCCCGCCTGCGAATCCTCGAAGGCCACCGCTTCGCAGGGACGCACCCCGAGCCTGTCCACGGCCAGGCGATAGAGATCGGGCTCCGGCTTGGGTGAGGAAACATCTCCGCGACACGAGAAAAAGGAGAAATACCCGTGAAGCCCCAGCCGCCCAAGATGCCCCTCGACCCATTCGTGAGGGGAGTTGGAGGCAATCCCCAAAAGCAGACCCGCCTTGTGCGCCGACCCGATCAGCAAGGCGACGCCTGGGAGCAGGGCCTGTTTCTCCAGTCGGGCCCGGTTGCAGCGGCGGCGAACGTTTTCCAACTCGACTCTATCCAGACCGGCGGAAAAAGGCTTCCAGGGATCGAAGGAATAATCCACATGGCCGATATGGCGCGCGAACTCGGAGCGATCGAACGCATGGCCGTGCTGCGCATACACGTCGCCGTAGGCATCGATCAGGGGCGTTTCAGTATCGAGTATCAATCCGTCAAAATCGAATATCAGCGCGCGGATCATGTTGGCGGTAACA
>JBAZHQ010000460.1:2505-3463 GCA_041652235.1 Opitutaceae bacterium
CACATTCCGTCAGTTTTTCGCCTCGGGAAACACCACGCGGAAGGTCGCGCCGCGCCCCTCTACGTAGGGGTCCGCCGAGATGCTTGCGCCAAGGCCGCCAAGGATATCTCCGCAAATGGCAAGGCCCAGCCCGAAGCCGCTCGATTTGGAAGTAACGAAGGGCTGGAAAAGGCGGGCGCTGATCTCGGGGCGGATTCCCGGGCCGTTATCCGTCACCGCAAGTTCGATGCCATTGTCCACGCGGCGTGTCGATAGGAGCAACCAGCGTTCGGCGGTCTTGGACTCCATCGCCTGAATCGCATTGATGCACAAATTGAGAAGCACCTGGCGGGCGGCATGCGGATCGGTAAGCACGAAATCGGGATGGGCGGTCAGATCGCTCTTGAGCTGGACGCTGTGCGAATTTGCCTTCGGGGAGACGAGATCGAAGCAGGTCTCGGCCACCTCATTCAGGGACAGCTTCTGAGGCACGTAATGGTGCGGCGACGCCATGTCGAGAAGCTGCTCGGTAAGGTGTTCGATGCGCCCCACCTCGCTTATGAGAAGGGAGGCAAACTTCGCCCTGAAGGCCGGCTCGCTATGGCGATGAGGGAAGAGCTGCGCGAAGGTCTTGAGGGTAACGAGCGGGTTGCGAATCTCGTGGGCCAGACTGGCGCCGAGCATGCCGACGGTGGCCAATTGTTCAGACCTGCGCGCCATGGCGGAGAATTGCGCGCGTTGCATGCTTACCTCGATGATCGAGGCGAACTCGATCAACTGCTTCACCTGGGGATAGGTGCAAGGACGACGTGATGAGGGCACGCCCGTGGCCAGCACCACGCGCAGGGTTTTTCCCCCGCTGATCACCATCGCTCCCAGTTGATGGCTATGCATGAACCGTTCCAGGGCATCGATCTCGGCATGGTTTCGCTCGCGCGAGAGTTTTTCGGGCGAGGCCCACTGCAGTTTCCGGAGTGCC
>JBAZHQ010000461.1:0-3456 GCA_041652235.1 Opitutaceae bacterium
GAAGATGGCGGAATGGTCGAGCGTCTGGAGCCGCTCCTTCCATTTCTCCGACTTCAGACTGTGGTAGATCGTGGATGCCGCATACAGCAGCACGAGACTGGCGCCGAATATCGAAAAACTCACGATGTGCCACGCATCCCCCCGCTGACTCGACAAAACCACCAAAAGAACGAATCCGACGATGCTCAGCATCAGGCCGAGTCCATGAGTCAGGCTGTTGGCCAGTTCATCTCCGGGTGCATGAGTTTCTTCCATATCATTCCAAAGTGAATGAGAAGAACGCCGCGGACAAGCCCGCTCCGTCTCCTATTTGCATGGACTTAATTCCGCAGACCGGAATTCCAAGTCTCGGTGGTCTTGAAGGCGCTGTCGCCGACTCCCCTCTCAACGCAAGGCGAGCGATACGCGCGAGCCTTTGTCCGGCTTCGCACCGGCTGCGCCGCTCTTGGTGAGGAAAAGACGTTCAGGGGCGATCTTGCCAACCAGGGCGAGGCGATCGCGCACCGCCTGGGCTCGCGCCGCCGCAAGTGCGCTCAGGTTGTCGTCCGTCACTTCCATGGTTTCGACAAGACGCTCCGTCATCTCCGCAAGAGTCGGACCGGCGGGAACGGCCGCCTGTGTCCCGGCTCCAGATGCGGATACCTCCTTCTTTTCCGCAACGGCTGAGGTTTCTCCGGAGGAAGCGGGCTTGGACGTGAAGAAGTCGGCCACTCTCCGGTACAACGAACGGCGACGCTCGGGTTGGGGTGTTTCGGTTACCACAGGAACCGGCGCGGGCGCAGCCTGCGCCAAGTCCCGGGCAACCTTCGCGGCGTAGAGTTTTCGGATCACGGCGTCGTTCTCATCGGGGGCCGGGCTGATCTGTTCCGGAGAAGCGATGCTCGGATCGATGGCGCGGCGGTTTTCCCAAACCATGGCTCGCACGCGTTCGCTCAGGGCGGTCCGCTTTAGGGCCTGCGTGTCAGTAGCCGGATCGTAGCCACCCTCGATATCGACGCTGAGGCCGGGCCGGTTGGTGAGCGCCTTGATCATCGTATCCAACTTCTTGATCTCGTCGGGAAGCAGGGAGGCCGAACCGGGCGAGAACTGCTGGTATCCGAGCTCATCGCCGCCGCCGCCGAACATGGAGCCGATGAGAGAGAAGGGGGAAACCGCAGCCTTGGTGAGGAGATTGAACACCACGCGCCAGACCATTTTCCCTATCTTGAAATTCGGATCGTCGAGGCTTCCCTGCACCGGCAGATCGATGACGATCTTGCCGTCGAGATCCTTCAGCAGCGCCACTCCCAAGCGCACGGGAAGCGAGGTGGCGTCAGGGCTGTTGGTTGGGCCGCCAAAGGTGAACTGATTCAAGACTGTGACATTTGCCACATCCACTTTCCGATCGTCGAGCTTCGCCGTCACATCGGCCTGCAGCTTTCCACGGGCAAGTTCGTAGCCCGCATATTTTCCGGTATAGGGGCTGAGAGGTACCAAATCCACGTCGCGGACTTCGATTTTGACATCGACCGACTTGCGGGCCGCCAGCGGGTCGAGTTTTCCCGTCACGGAAACGAGTCCGAGAGCATCGACGCGACCCTTCAGATCCACGTCAGCCCGGGTGGGATTGTCGGAGGAAAGACCTGTGATTGAGCCGCTGAGGGGCTTGAGTGCGACCTTCACGGCAGGCTGGATCGAATGGTCGGTGAAACTGAAGTCGCCTTCCGTGATCGTGATCTTCCCGATCGAGACCTTCGGGGCGACGGAGGCAGGGGCGGCTGCGACTGACGCCTGATCTGTCACTATCTCGATCGGGGCGGGCGCTGCTTCCTGTTTCTTGAGCCCGGCGAGATTGATCGAACCATCCGATGCGATTGATACCCGAGCCCGGGGACCTGCGACGACGATCTCGTCGAGTGAAAGGCAAAGCTGCGGAAGCGTGTTCGCCTTGAGGCCCTTCAATTCCAGCCGCGAGAAACCTGCGAGATCCTTCATCTGTTTTCCGTCCACAAGACTGAAGGAATCCACAACCAGATTGCCGGAGACCGTTGCATCCAGTTGCCCGCCGGACAAGGTCGCCTTCGTCTTGAGTTGCGTCGAAATCGAACCTTGCGTGATGCAAGCGTTCACAAACTGCTCCAGGTACGCGCTGAGCGGGAGAAGATCCAGATCCGAGACCGTTGTCTTCAACTGAACGGCGAGAGCAGGATTGATTGTGACATCGCCCTGGACCTCGACTTTGCCCTTCGGCGCCCAGTCGAACGAGAGACTGATCGGCATCGCGGCCTTCGAGAGGAGACCGAAATTAACTGCGGACATCTTTATCGCACCGAGACTCAGTTGCGACGGCCGGGGAGTGGTTTGATCTGAAACATCAACTGCAAAGCCCTGGAGGGAAAACTCGCTGATCGTGAGGTCGGGCAAGGCGGGCGCTGGCGCCGGGACCGGTATGGCGGCAGCGGCGGCAGGGACCGATGCAGCGGCGGCAACCGGAGCGGGTGCGGGCGACGAGGGCAGCATCTCCAAAAGATTGATTTTCCCATCCTTTTCACGGCGCACTGCGAGGTGTCCGCCAACGACAGAGATGGAATCCACACTGGCCTTCTGCGTAAGCGCGTCGGCATTTATCCCGGCAATGTCGAGCCGGGGGATCTCGATGGCGGCGGAGCCCGAGGATCTTTCAGTCACCCGGAGAGAGCGCAACTGCGCAGCTCCCTGAGTGAGCTTCATAACGCGCCGGTTTGGCGCGAGACTGGCCTCATAGCGACCGCGCAAGCTCAGCTTTCCATCGGCAAGATCGGCCCGAAGCAGATCCTGGTAATACGGAGCGTATTTCTTGAGAATGAGATTCTCGATTGCGAACACGCCGGTGCTGGAAAGGGGATCTGCGAGCAGCCCGCCCTTCCAAGACAATTTCTCGCCCGCTTCGGTAACCGCTTCGAATTGATAGAGAGCCTGGCGCCCGCCCGTCATGCGGAATTTCTCGAGAGAAACATGCATCGGCCCGACAGTCGTGTGAAAGGGGGCGACACGGGAATTGTCCGTGAAATCGAGACTGGCTCCCGTGAGCTTGAACCAACCGAGGCAAACGGCGGGCGGAAGCGTTGTGGGCGCCGGTTTCTGCGCCTTCGGCGACGCGGGCGCCATCAGCTTCGCCAAAATATCGGAGAAGTTAAAGGAACCGTCGGCGTTGATCACGACCCTTGAGTGCAGGCCATCGAGTTCGACGGATGATAGCGTCCAATCGCCGACAATCGATGCCAGCAGGCCGGCATCGACATAGAGCCGCTTCCAGCCGAAGAAGGTGGTTTTGCCGTCGGCCTCCTTGATATCCAGCTTCTCAAGGGTGCCGGAGAGGGCGAACGGATTGAGACTGAGCTTTTCCAAAGTCACCTGTCGGCCCAGTTCCGCAGAAAGGCGCTTGGTAAGCTGGGTTTTCAGGATCGGAGGCAAAACGAAAAAGCCCACGATAGCATG
>JBAZHQ010000462.1:0-3450 GCA_041652235.1 Opitutaceae bacterium
GACGCGGCTCTGACAGCCTATGGGGTTCGATCATTCGCCAACTACTACAGCACGGAATGGATCATCAGCGACAATCGATTTATTGGTAACGCGGGAAAGAGTCTCACGGCGATCGTGATGTCGTACATGACCGGCCGAAAGACGATCGCGGACAACATCGCGAAAGACTGTGGGTCGTTCCTCCTGGCCGGCCTCAGCGATCACGTGCTGGTCTCGAATAACCAGGTATTCGACTGCACGGATGGGATCGTTGCAGGGTCCGGAGGCAATGACGATTGGTCCGTGCAAGGCAATCGCATCGTCGTCACGGGATCGGCGCTGAAGGTGACGCACAGCGGAACCCATCCGTCGAATCAGCGGTGGCTCGTTCAGAACAATTTCTTCGACCCGTGCGGGTATGCCTACGACGCATGGGACTGGCGAGTCGGAGGCAATCAGGTAGCGACCGGCGGTACGCTGGATGTCACCCGGGGCGATCCCCAGCGCCTGACCTTGTACTATAACAGCGGCGACGCCATGGCTGTCGATCTGAATCAGGGCGGCCGGACGATGGCTCTGGGCACGCTCAATCTCGGCCTGGCGGGCTACACGCCGGACCTCTGGTACAAATGCGACGACAACGCGGCCGACAAGGTCGTCGCCGATTCAGCCGGCGGCGGGGCGAACCTGACGGCCTGGGTGAACACCAGCACGCGCCACGTCGCCGGCGTGATCGGAACCGGGGCCCTGGACTTCAACGGCATTTCCGACAGGGCGTATCGTAACACGGCTGCGGCCACGGGGACGTCCGGCTCGGTGACGGCCTGGATCTATCCGGCGGCGTTCGGCACAGGAATTCAGATCGTCACGAGTGCGGATGAAGCGTCCACGACTCGGTATGCGGGCCTGTACTGCGACGGCGATGGAAAGTTGATCTGGAACCAGCGGAACGCCGACGCGGCGGACCGGGTTCTCGGCAACGATCGCATGGTCGCCGGCGAATGGCATCACGTCGCGGCGGTCTCGACAGGAGCGGCCTATAGCCTCTACGTCGACGGGCAGCTGCAAACTCTGACCGTATCGAGCGGAGCGAACAACGGCGATTGGTGGGACGATGCGACGGCCAAAGACAACCTGGTCATTGGTGCGTTCGTCACAACGTCTTCCTCGGGCTTCTTTTCCGGCTATCTCGACGACGTGCGGGTGTACAGCGAAGTGCTGACGGTGGCGGAAGTCAACTACATGGCGACGGCTCAAGCCGAGACGTTCACCGGCGCCATGACGTTCAACGGGCAAGCCGTCAGCCTGGGAGCCAACGACAGCGGCGGGGCGGGCTACCGCGTTTTGAGAGTTCCAAACCCCTGATAGGAGTGAAACATAATGTCGAAACGAAAGACGTTCAAGAAGAAGGGCACCGCCAAGAAGGCGGCCCACGGCCGAAGCGTGTACAAGGTCAAGGGCGGCTATCGCCTGGCCAAGAAGGGCAAGAGCACCAGGCGGCGGCGGAGATCCTGGCCCTGATGAAGCGCACGACGTTCAGCACGAAGGCCAACGCCAAGAAACACCGCGGGGCCGGCCGACGGGTCTACAAGGTCGGCGGCGGCTACCGGGTTTCGCCGGAGTGCCCGCGAGCTGAAGCCAAGCGGCGGGAACTGGTCAAGCAACGCCGAAAGACCAGGCCGGCCGTCAAGGGCAAGAAGCCGATCTTGACGCTGACGGTCGTGTGGCCCGACAAGCACGCCCCGTTTTGAGGGGATGCAACGGGCCGGACCGGACCGGAATAATCGATCCTGGGCTGTCCTGGGACGCGAGAAAGGGTGATTTCATGTGTATCCAACGTTTTGTGATGCTTGCGGCCGTCTGCTGCCTGTTGGCGCTGTTCACCGCGGGCGGATGCAGCGAAGAGCAGATCCGCAACATCGACCAGGCTGCCCAGGACGCGAACTCCCTGATAGCGGGGGGCAAGGCTATTCTGGACAGCCCGGCGGCGGCTCTGATTCCCTTGCCGGTTCGCCAGATCATGGAGTGGTGCGGCCTGGGTCTGGCGTCGGCGATCGCCCTGTGGAAGTGGCTGGTGGCCCGCGGCGTGGTCAAGGCGAATCAGAGTCTGACCCAGACGGGCAAGGCGATCGTCCTGGCGATCGAATCGCTGGAAGGCAAACAGGCCGACCAGGTCAAGGCCGCGGTCGGCGATCAGATGACCGAGATGGCCGCTGAGACCCCGGGCTTGACCTACGACCAGATGAACGCCGTCGTCGACGCGCTCAAAGCGAAGTGACCATGGAAATCGAGTACCCAGAAGACAGAGTGAAACCGGGCGACATCCTCGCCTTCGATTTCGAGATCCTCACGGAGCAGCCCACGCTGAAGGCCTGGGTAATCAGTGAGATCAAGAAAACGCTGTGGGCGTACCCGTTGTTCGATTTCCAATCGGCAAAGGAAATGGTCGTCGGGGATCAGGAGCTGAAAAAGGACGTTACGATTCTGCGTGTGTGGGTGTCTGTACGTGAAACCGCGAAAGAACCCCGTGTGACTGTGCAAGAGGCAAGTCTGGCGTGGTTTGTCGCCGGAGTAGCAACGGCCACGGTCGCTCTGGTGACGTATGCAGCCATGACGAGAGGCGCAAAACAGACTGGCGTAGGCATCGTGGAACAATTCGCCGATTTGACTGAAGAGACTGGCGAAGTTATTCAGGAGACCAGCAAGCTATTTGCCTTCGGAATTCTTGGCCTGGTCGCCTACGCGCTGTTGCTCAAGCAATGACGCAATCCGCCTGAAATCCTTTGCGATGCGTTCGAGGTAGTGGACAACGAAGTAGAGCATGGCCGTGCTGAATCCAAGAAGGGCAATAATGATAATTGTGCCGGCTTCGTCTGGTGACATGAGATCGGTTCCTTTCGTGTTTCTCGTTCTTCGCTCGGACTGAGGATATTGTACCAAAATGGACGGATACAGTCAAATTTCGGTGTCGGCCGCTGAGCTGCTTCAGCCTGGCGATCGGGTGGAAATCACCTGGGACATCTACCAGGGGGGCACCTGGCTGGTGAATTACCAGGCCTTGCAGATCAGCCAGGCGTTCGAGCGGGACACGCGGGTAAAGTTGCACGATTATCGGTACGATGCTAGTGCCAGGACCTTCAGTATCGATGTCGAGATCCTGAACCATTCGGCGACGGTCGAGACGATCGCGGATATCGCCATGGCGGCGACCTGGGAATTTGCCCTGGAAGCCAGCCGGCGGTATCAGGTGTTCCGGCCGGCGGCGGCATCGATGCCGGAGGATCCAGGCGTGCAGGACACGCCCCAACAGGCCGCGACGTCCTCGGGCCTGGCTGGGCCGGCCGTCGGGGTGGGCCTGGTGGTTCTGGCCTGGTTGTTCCTGGGAGATTGACGGATGCAGCTTCGCACGTTGATGGATCGAGTGGGCGTTCCGCCCATGCTACAGATGGTCGTGTCGCCCATGCTGGCGGC
>JBAZHQ010000463.1:0-3449 GCA_041652235.1 Opitutaceae bacterium
CTGGGCATTTCGCGTAAAGTCGCCGGAACCGCCAATGGCGTTCATCAGGTCGCGGCCCATGACATGGGTGCTGTTCACGTTGCCGAAAAGATCGACCTCAAGCGCCGTATTCACGGTGATGAGACCTAGGCGGCGGATCAGCTCGGGGCTGTTGGAAATCTCCTGTGGACGCAGGATGATGCGCGGGCGGAAATACTCCAGATTGGCAAATACCTGGTCGACTTTCTCCTTCGAGAGCGTGAGGGAGCATCCGCTGGCAAATGTGCATTTGCCGGACTGCACGAGGCCGATGACTGCGTCCTGAATGACCTCGGTGTACATCATGAACGGAGGGATGTCCTCGTTGGAGCCGAGGGCTCCGATGACGGCATTGGCAATGTTGCCTACTCCTGACTGCAAAGGGAGAAACCCGTCGGGAATGCGCCCCGCGCGAAGCTCGCCCGCGAGAAACTCGGCGACGTTGGCGCCGATGCGATTCGTGATCTCATCGGGCTCGTCGAAGCTGCCGGTCTCGTCCTCATTGTTGGTTTTGACGATGCCAACGATCTTCTTCGGGTCCACCTTCACGGTCGTGGTTCCGATGCGATCCCTGGGCGAATAGATGGGAATCTCGCGGCGGAACGGCGCTTCCTGCGGCTCGTAGATATCGTGAAAGCCCGTAAAAGCCTCGGGAATGTAAGCGTTGAGCTCGATGAGAACCTTGTCTGCAAGACGCAGGAATGTGTTCGCCGCTCCCACGCCATTGCCGAGCGTGATCTCGCCATCGGCGGTAACCTTTGCAGCCTCGACAATGGCAAAATCGATCTTGCCCAAAACACCGCTGCGAACGGTGGTCTGAAGAGAGGAAAGATGCAGATCGAAAAAGCGCGTTTTCCCCGCATTGATCAGCTTGCGAAGCACCGGATCGGATTGATAAGGCGTGCGCCACGCGACGGCTTCCGCCTCAGCCAGCGCGCCATCGAGGGACTTACCGGTGGAAGCTCCCGTTATCACACCGACCTGAAAGGCACGGCCCGCCGCGTGCTCAGCCTTGGCACGGGCTGCAATCGCCTTCGGGATCACCTTGCAGGCGCCCGCAGCAGTGAAACCACTGAAACCAATGGTGTCGCTATGTTTAATATAAGAGGCCGCTTCATCGGCAGAGATGAAAGGATAGGGTAAGCTCATGGAGTCTGATCGAAAGATGTTAGGTCGTGTTTGATATTGCCACGATACAAGAAAATGCACTGCGCGAGCCTTGTCCTAGGCAACGCGGATTTTGGCAGTATTCCCACGTAATCCGTAGAAAAGAGGCTCCGTGACTTCAAGCCCTGACCTGCGGCAAAAGCATGCGCATCGTCGTCCCACCTGCGCCGGTGTTTACCAGGGAAATATCTCCATGGTGACTTCGCAGAATCCTCTTCGCAATCGCGAGTCCCAGACCCGTTCCGTCGGGACGACCGCTCAGGAAGCTTTCAAAGACTTTCTCGCGCATATCCTCGGGGATGCCGGTCCCCTCATCGGTCACGTCGATCGTGACGTACTGGGTCCCCTCTTTTTCAAGCGTGCCCACTACGACGGCAATGCTGCCGCCTTCGTGCATCGCCTGGGTGGCGTTAATGAGAAGGTTGAGAAGCACCTGCTGAATCTGGCCTTTATGCGCCTCGATCAAAAGGAGCCTCCCGGGTGGCGTGAACTTCAGATGAATCTTGCTTTGAGAGAGCTTCAGGCGGATCAGCACGATCGTATCCTCGATGATCTCGGCCACAGGCCACCTCGAATGGACGCTTGACGGGGCCTTGGCAAAGTTGAGAACGCGTGTGACGAGCGCTTCGAGCTGATCCAGTTTCTCTCCGATAACGCGCACGTCCGTGCGGCGCTGATCTCCCTCGGGGAAGTCCAGTCCGAGGTAACCGAAGAGCAGCTTGATCACCGTGAGCGGATTGCGGATTTCGTGCGCGATCTCCGCCGCCAGCAATCCCAGCGTGGTAAGCTGCTCGTTCTTCCGCAGAGAATCCTCGCTCTGGAACACGCGTGCATAAAGCCTCGCATTCTGCAACGCCACGAGCGCTATCGAAGCCAGAGCCGAGCATAGCCGTTTCTCCTCGTTGGTGAAGCGATGAGGCAGCCCGGTAAACAATGCCAGGGCCCCGATAACCTCTCCCTCCAGCACCATCGGCGTGACAAGCATCGACACAAGGCCGGGGTCGCGAGGGATGTCGGGTAAATCCTGATACTCCAGGGTCTGGATATTCTGGAATTCCACCGCCTTCCGCGTGTGAAGCGCTGCAGAAATGGCGCAGTCATCCGCCCGAAAGCGATGGTCCGCCCCCGGATCTTCCAAGTGGAATCCCTCCGGGGCGCTCCATGACGCAAGATGCACAAGGCCGCGCGCCGAGTCGTGAAGATACACCGCACTGGCCTTCGCATGCATGATGCGCCGGGCATCGAGCACGACGGACTCAAGCAGCTCCCTTTCCTCGATCTTGCCGACAAGCGCCTGCCCGCTGCCGACAAGGACTTCAAGCTGGTGAGCCTTCGCCCGCAGGAGCTGCAGGCGCCAGATGCGCTGCATGACGGCGGTAGCCTCGATGGCGCATTGCTCGAGCAGACGCAGATCCTCGGGGGAAAACGCGTTCACGGCATCGCCATCCAGATTGATGACCCCGAGAACCTGACTTGCCTCCTCCACCACACGGACGGTTTCCAGCATGGGGACCGCCATCTCGCACCTCGCCTGGGGCCTTATGCGCACATAACGGGCATCGGCTGAAACGTCGGGAATCAGCAAGGGCTTCCCGTAAAAGGCCACCCACCCCGTAATGCCCTGCCCCAATTTCAGCCCAAGGTCGTCCCCATCGTCCAGAGGAAGCCCATGCTGCACCTCTATCTCAAGCTTGCCCGTGTCCGGATTGATCAGGGCGATGGAACCGCTCGAGGCCCTGAAGATATCTATAAGTTCGCCGAGAATGCCCTGGAGCGCCTCGCGCGGCTCCTCGGTCTTCACCGCGAGGGAGCCGATATTGTAACGCGCCAGAAGCGCGCGCATGCCGCCTTGGTGCTCTTGCCGGGTCGAACTCGGCGCCTGGGCATTGATCGGGTCGTCCACGGATATCGCGTTCCTCAAGCCTTGCTTTCCCGGGCATCCGCGTCGATGGCCTGTCTCAAGGCGTCGCGAAGCGTGTGCAAGCGTCCTTCTTCCGTGGATACGGCATTGCCGACGCTCTCGATGTAGAAGGTGTCAATGGCAATACCCCGCTCAGTTCCGATGCGGGCGAACGTGATGTCGAACCCGTGGTCGTAGATGATCTTCGCGAGGCGGTAGAGAAGGCCGATCTCGTCGCGCGCCTGGATCTCGACGATCGTGCGCTGCATCGAAAGCTCGCGGTACACCTCCACCGTCGGGGGAAAAGAACTGTGGATGAGATCCGCCGCAGTGCTGGCAGCGGAGGGGCGCCCGGCATGCTTCC
>JBAZHQ010000464.1:0-3445 GCA_041652235.1 Opitutaceae bacterium
GCGCTCAAGCGTCTGCTCAAGGGAACGAAGTTCACTTATCGGACGACGGACTCGAACACCTTCACCGTCCAGGGGGAAGCGGAAAAAAAGCCGGAAGCCGCTGCCGCGGCGCGTTTGTCGGAGGTTGTGGTGACGGCCACCAAAACAGAAAGGGAAATCACTGATGTGCCCGCGAGCGTGAGTGTCATTGATGCTCGCGATATCGCCCGCCAACAACCCCGCAAGACGGAGGAATTGCTCAAACAGGTGGAGGGCGTCGACGTCAACGCCAGCCCGGCTACCGGCGGTGCCGGGACGATCATCGTCCGCGGCGTCGGCGGTTCCTTTGCCGGTCAGACTACCCAAGTACTAGTGGACGGCATGGCCACTGATTCCGTCGTCTCCGCCATCAATGGGCGTGGCGGACTCAACTTCCTGGCGGCGCAGGATATCGAGCGCATCGAAGTCGTCCGTGGGCCGGCCTCGGCTCTTTATGGCCCGAGCGCGGTGGGCGGGGTGATCAACGTTCTGCCGAAACGCTGGAGTGGTCCGGCCGGCGCTGAAGTTTATGCAAATGTCGGATCGCACAATTCCCAAACCCTTGGCGCGGCGGTGGGCACGGCCAATGACACGGTTGATTTCCGCCTGTCCGTATCCGATTTCCGTACCGATGGTTATGTTGCCCAGCCCGATCCAGACCCATCGGGCAGCAAAGACCTCGCGGCCCGGGACTGGACAGACAGCAAGGTCGGTTTCCAGGCCGGGGTCCGCCCTTCCGCCAATCAGGAATTGACTGTCAGCGCATTGTCGTACCGGACACGCTCTGCTTGGCTCGGCGGCCACCCCAACTACCGCCTGAACAACGACGGCGAAACCATGACAATGGGATATCGCCACGAATTGAGCGACAGAGCTACCTTTAAGGTTTTCTACAGAAAATCGCGGGTGAAGGCATTGGGCCTGTTCGATGATGAAGCCGAAAACGGCAACTTGGGCAGCTTGATTCTGAGCTCGACGAATGAACGGGTGAGCGACTCCGATTCCTTGGAGGGGCAGGCCGATCTGCGCTTGAGTTCCAACAATCTGTTGACACTGGGGATTTCCTACGGCACCGGTGAGCAGAAGACCACCAATACCGATGTCCTGGGCGGAGGAACGAAAACGGTCGATATCACAAAGAGCGAGATGACCGGGTTATTCGTGCAGGACGAACATCGTTTCTCCGACGCATGGACGCTTATTGCGGGCGGAAGGTTCGACCGGATATCCCTCTTTGGCGACAGCAGAAACGGTGTGGCAAGATACAAAGACTCGACCGAGACGGTTTTCAACCCGCGTGCCGGGCTGCGGTACCACCTTTCGCCGGCCACTTCATTCTATGCCTCGGCCGGTACTGCTTATGTCCCAGCGTTGAACTATTTGAAGTTTCCCAACGGGGGGACTTGGCTTGAAAACCCGGATCTCAAGCCTGAAAGCTCCACCTCCTACGAGATCGGGCTTAACCAGCGCCTGGGTTGGGCGTCTTTGCGGGCTGCCGTGTTCCATACCGACTATCGGGACAAGATTTCCTCCATTCGGGTTAGCTCCGCTCCGGTCAAAAACCAGTATCAAAACATCGGCAAGGTCATCGTAGATGGTCTTGAATTCGGCCTGGAAGGGAAGCTGCCGGGAGGATGGCAGCCCTACGCGAACTATGCCTACACCGACTCCGTGATCAAGGAAAATCCCAACGATCTTTTGACCGTAGGCAAACAGGTCTCGCGAGTCGCCCCCCACAAGCTCAATCTTGGGGTTGTCTATGCGCCCAACAAGAGGTGGGACGCCCGCGTGGGCGGTCGCTATGTAAGCGAGAAATTCTTCACCGACCGGAATCTATCTAACCGCCGCGCGTCGGGCTATTTCGTTGCCGACGCCAAGGTGTCCGCAAAGCTTCCGGTCTCCAACGGGGTGGGCGAGTGGGAGGCCTATGTCGCCGTCAACAACCTGTTCGACAAACGCTATACCGAGTGGGAATACGAGTTCGCCGATGAGCGGAATATTTGGTTTGGAGTAAGCGGCAAATTCTGAGCCAACCCGTTTCTCGTTTCGCACGCTACCGATGAATGCCCGGCCATTTCACAACGTAGGTTTAATTTGAAAGGAAACAATCATGGAAATTGAAGAAATCGTTTTTGAATCTCTCGAAGGTTGCAACGAAGCGTTCGACAACATGACCCTCTGTGCCTGCTGCGGTACCCAAGGCGGGAATATGTGCGGTTGCGGTCCGAAGGTGTAAGAGCTTTAGGTTCCAATAACAAAGTGATGTAGATCGAAGAAATGGACGGGCAACTTTCTTCACAAAAGGTGCAACATGATTGATACAAGGGATTTTCACGTCTTTACCAAGGACGACCAGGCATATTTATTCCTGGCCCAACCCGTCGCGGTGTTCAAGATCGACGAGGACACGCGCATGGCCCTGGGGCGAAAGGAGCAGGGTGAGCCCCTGTCGGGTGAGTTCGAGGAGCGGCGCTGGGAGGAGGCGCGCGCCTTCATGGAAAGCTACTGCCGCAAGGCGCCTGCCGCCAAGGTGCTGCGTGCGCCGGCGGACATCAGCGAGAAGGTCGCCGGGCTTTACCTCTTCCTGTCCCAGGAGTGCAACCTGAAGTGCGCCTACTGTTATGGCGACGAGGGCGAGTACGGCCGCCGCGGCAGGATGGAAGAGGCTACGTTGAACCGAACCTTCGACACGTTTTTCGGCGGCGGCGAGGGCAAGCACTTCGTCACCTTTTTCGGCGGCGAGCCGCTGATGAATTTCCCCACCATGAAGCAAACCGCCGAGTTGTCCGAGCGCTTCCGCGAAGAGGGCAAGGCGGACGTCTCCATGGGCATCGTCACCAACGGCACCTTTTACAGTGAGGAGATCGCGCAGTTTTTCCGCGACCACATAAGCGATGTTACCTTCAGCCTGGATGGCCCGGAAGAACTCAACGACAGCCAGCGCATAAGCAAATGTGGCGATAGCGTCTATTCGTCGGCGACGGAAAATATTCGCAAGTTCACGGAAGACGGGCGTTTCAACTGGGCGTTCCGTACCATTGTCACCCGCGCCGGCTATGACCGGGTGGCGGAAATCTACGATCACCTGGAGTCCTTCAAGCCGGGCGGCATCGGCGTGGTGAACGTGGATGTGCCCGAGGACAGCCCGCTTTACCTCGACGACGCCCATTACCGGCGCTTCATCGAGCAGATCGTCGAGGTCAATCGCAAGGGGCTGCGCAGCTTCATCGAAGGCGACCAGCCGGTGGCCTTCGAGTACCCCTTCTACATCCTGTTCTATTTCATTTCCCGCAGCCATGCCCTCTACCACTGCAATGCCGGCACCAATCTGCTGGCGGTGACCGCCGAAGGGGACGTCTACCCCTGCCACCGCTTCGTCGGCACCGAGGAGTTCAAGATGGGCAACGTCGCCGACCCAGCCCTGCGG
>JBAZHQ010000465.1:0-3445 GCA_041652235.1 Opitutaceae bacterium
GATGGCGACGTCGAAGGCCCGCGCCTGTTCGCGAATCCAGGCGAGATCCTTGTCGATGTTGCCCGCGTTGATGCAGAGGAAGTAGTTCTCGTCGCCGCGTTTGTAGACGAGAAGATCGTCGACGGTTCCGCCGTTCGGGTAGCACATCGGCGAGTAGAGCACGCGCCCGGGGTAGAGCTTGGAGACGTCGTTGGTCACGAGGTGCTGGAGAAATGCGAGGGCGCCTGGGCCGCGCACGTCGACCTCTCCCATGTGGCTCACGTCGAAAAGGCCGGCGGTGCGGCGAACCGCCTTGTGTTCTTCGAGGATGGAGCGGTATTGCACCGGCATTTCCCAGCCTGCGAAATCGACGAGCCGGCCACCGTTGGCGGCATGAAAATCGCGAAGAGGCGTGCGTTTGAGTTGAGCCATGCCGCAGACTAGCGATTGCACCGGGGGTGACGGCAAGGCTGTTTTAGCTTCGCCAGGGCTGCGGCATCTCTGCACTCAGCCGCTCCGGCGAGCAAGGGGTTCTTCAGAGCTGTTTTGGCGAAATATTACGCTATCCAAGCTGTTCGCTTGCTGAATCCCTATAATTTGAATGTAAATTAGACCCGATGAAGCTTTCCAAGAAAGGCGAATATGCTCTCCGCGCCCTTATTGATCTGGGGATTGCGGATCTGGTAGGACGCGATTTGGTGAGGGTGTCCGAAATCGCCGGGAAAGAGAAAATGTCGGTAAAGTTTCTTGAGCAAGTCATGCTTCAATTGCGGGAAGCCGGCTATGTGGGAAGCGAGCGCGGCAAGTTCGGAGGCTACCGTCTGGCCAAACCCGCTTCAAAAATCTGTCTTGGTGAGATTATTCGCCTCATTGACGGACCGCTTGCCCCAATCAGCTGTGTGTCGCAGACAGCGTATGTGCCGTGCTCCTGCCCCGATGAGGCACATTGCGGCCTGAGGATGGTGATGCTGGATGTGCGCAATGCCATCGCCGGCATCCTCGACCGTTACACGCTGGCTGATGTCGTGGATGTCACAACGCGCAAGATGCGCCGTAACGGAATGATCCTTCCCTTTTCAGAACCCCTGCCTGGTCATGGAGCCCGTCGGCAATCTTCGGCACGCCGAGGCGATGGACTCATGGACGAGTTACTTGGAGAATACTGCATATGAAAAAGGCTCTCTGCGTTACCCCCTCGCTGCGGTTCCTGCGATCCTATCTTATCGCAGTCGCCGCTTTTGCCGTCTGCCTGTCCACTCGTGCCGAGCAGCAAATCCTCCGCGTCGGCTACTTTCCGAATGTCACGCACGCCCAGGGAGTGATCGGCGCGCACACATCGCGTGAGCAACACGGTTGGTTTGAGCAGCGCCTGGGTCCGGATGTCACCATTCAGTGGTTTGCCTACAACGCCGGCCCAAGCGCCATGGAGGCCATTCTGGCCAACACCATCGATCTCACCTATGTGGGTCCGAATCCCTCGTTGAACACCTACATTCGTTCCCGGGGGAGAGAGATCAGAGTGATGGCAGGCTCTGCCGAGGGCGGCGCCGCTTTGGTTGTCGCAGGCGATGGACGGATCAAGGTTCCCTCCGACTTCAAGGACCGGCGCGTAGGGACACCTCAGTTGGGCAACACACAGGACGTCGCAGCGAGGGCCTGGCTTGTCAAACAGGGCTTCCGAGTGACGCTCACAGGAGGCGATGTCCAGGTGATCCCGACGGCGAACCCCGATCAACTCGCCCTGTTCAAGCAGGGCAAACTTGACGCAGTCTGGACCGTGGAACCCTGGGTCTCCCGCCTTGAGCAGGAGGCGGGCGGCAAGGTTTTCATCGAGCAGAAAGATGCCCTCGTCACGATTTTGGTGGCCCGCGCGAGGGCGCTGGAATCCAAGCGCGACATCGTCGACAAGTTCGTCGCGGCCCACATCGAACTCACTTCCTGGATCAATCAAAATCCAGAGGAGGCGCGCGCTATCGTGCGCGCCGGACTGAGCGCCGAGGTGAGGCGCGAGATCTCGGCAGGCATCGTGGCTTCTTCGTGGAAGAGGCTTCGTTTCACCGACCAGGTTTCACAAAAACAGTTCGATGCCCTGGTGGTGGATGCCCAGAGCGTCGGCTTTCTCCGCGATGCCATTCCTCTGGATCGCCTCTTCAGCAGAAAACCATGACGCTTTCGGCTGAACTCCAAAACGAGCTGCCGTCCAAGCTCTCGGTCCGGCATGTAAGCAAGCGCTTCCATTCCGGTTCTCGGGAGGTGCATGCGATCGATGATATCTCCCTGGAGATCAGCGAAGGAGAGTTCGTGTGCCTGGTGGGGCCCAGCGGTTGCGGCAAATCCACCCTGTTGAGCATCATCGCAGGCCTTGAAAGCGCGGATTCCGGAGAATTGCTCACCGATGGCATGCCCATCCGGTCACCCGGACGCGACCGCATGGTGATGTTTCAGGAATCCGCCCTTTTCCCCTGGCTGGACGTGCTCGACAACGTGCTTTTCGGCCTGAAGCTCAAGCCGGGGCTCAGTTCCAAGGAGCGGCTCGATGTTGCGAGATTCTATCTAAATCTCGTCGGTCTGGAGAAATTCGAACAGGCCTATGTACACGAGCTTTCGGGAGGCATGAAACAACGCGCGGCGCTTGCCCGCGCCCTGGCGCCGAATCCGCGTGTGCTTCTAATGGATGAGCCCTTTGCCTCTCTCGACGCCCTTACGCGCGAGCAGTTGTACGGCGATCTCCAGCGGATCTGGTCCTCGCGACGCAAGACCATCGTATTCGTGACCCACAACGTCCGCGAGGCCGTATGCCTTGGCGACCGGGTCGTGCTTTTCTCGCCGCATCCCGGGCGCATCCGCGAGCAGTACGCGATCGATCTGCCGCGGCCCCGCGACATCAACAGCGTGAGCCTTGCAAAACATGCCACCGAGATCATGAGCGCATTGAAGAGCCATGTGGCCGAGGCTGGAGCGGAGGTGGCCGAATGAGACGCACGCTTCAAGCCATTGTGTTTTTTACTGTTCTCATCGCGGTATGGGAAGCCCTTGTGCGCGCGGAGATCTGGTCTCCGGTCCTTGTTCCCTCGCCGGGCAGCGTGGCGCGTTATCTGTGGCTGGCCGCTTGCGACGGCACGCTTGCCAGCGCATCGCTCGTCACGATCAAGCGCCTCTTTCTCGGCTATGCTTTCGGCGTTCTTCTCGGACTTCCACTCGGGCTGCTCACCGCCCGCTTCAAGATTCTCGGCGATACCCTGGGCCTGATTGCTCTCGGGCTGCAGACTCTGCCAAGCGTCTGCTGGGTTCCTCTCGCGCTGCTGTGGTTCGGGCAGACCGAGACCGCCATGTTTTTCGTCGTGGTCATGGGGACTCTTTGGTCGATGATCATCGCCACCGAGAATGGCGTAAAGAATGTGCCGCCCATTTATTCCCGCGCCGCCCGCACCATGGGTTCGAGCGATCTGCATACCTGGGTGTTTGT
>JBAZHQ010000466.1:0-3443 GCA_041652235.1 Opitutaceae bacterium
GACAGGTACTCATTGTGTGTCCTTGGCGCAGAGGCTGTGGCAGGCCTGTCTTGGCAGGGGCTGAAGACGCTCGCCTCGGGATTCTATAACGACGCCTACCTGTTCGACCAGAATGCCTGCTCTTCCCCACGGCTGGTCATCTGGCTGGGATCTGGGGAGGAGGTTAAAAAGGCGCAGGACCTTTTTTGGGAGGCCGTGGGGGGCCAGGTGAGGCAGCGTTATGAACTGCAGCCTGTGAATGCCGTCGACAAGTATGCACAGCTCTTGGAAATATCCCTAGATTGCCCTTGGGTTAAGAGAGTACTTCGTCACGGCAATTGGATATATCGCCTGGAAATCACTGAAATTCCCTCCGACCTTGAGCAGGTTGCCGGAAAGTTCGGCACCTTCCTCGAATATGCAGCCGAGTCTGTCGACACTGTGGCGAAAGCTGTGACAGAGCGATTCCAGACGCTTGTGTATTTTGGAGTGGAGAAGGATGATTTGAGGGGCTTTGTCCTTCGAAACCGTTTGACTGGAATAGACCGAGTGGTGCCCATAGGGGCAGCCCTTGATATTGGTGTGATCTGGGACGGCTATGATTTGATCAGAACTTTGTCGCGCGTAATTAACTTCAAGTAAAAACCAAATTATGGAAGGTTTCAGCCTAAACAGCATTCAACTGCAGGAGTACCAGCCCAACCGGTACCCCTTCTTGATGATCGATTACGTGGACTGGGTGGTGCCGGGAAAATCGGCCAAGGGATACAAGAACCTGACCCTGAACGAGTGGTATTTTCCTATGCATTTCCCGGGCGCGCCCAACATGCCCGGAGCCCTGCAACTGGAAGCCCTGGCCCAGATGCTCACGGTGGCGATCACGACTCAGCCGGGACTGAAGGGCAAAGTCACTCACGCGCTCCAGCACACGGTGCGGTTTCGCAAGGAAGTGCGCCCCGGGGACAAACTGGTCATCGAGACGGAGGTGGTCTCATGGAAACGTGGCATCGCCCAGGGCAAGGGCGTAGGTTATACTAACGGTGAGATCGCTTGTAGTGCGGACATGTTGATCACCATACCGGACATTTTGGAGCAATTCCTTCCCAAGAAGACGGTGAGCGTGGAGAAGGCGCAGGGGGCAACCTAAAGAATCGTGTGAACGAAGTCGACGTACTGATCATTGGAGCCGGCGCCACTGGGGCTGCAGCCGCCTGGAATCTGAGCGACTGCGGACTGCGCGTGCTTTGCCTTGAGCAGGGCGGCAGGATGGAGGCTATGTCCTTTCCAACGTCACGGGTCGACTGGGAAGCGCTGCGCTACGGGGCGTTTTCGGTGAATCCCAACATTCGAAAGGGCAAGGCGGACTATCCGATCAACGACGCCGACTCACCGATCTCGATCGCCAATTTCAACGCTGTCGGCGGAAGCACCATTCTGTATTCAGCGCACTTCCCACGCTTTCATCCCTCGGATTTCAAGGTCAGAACGCTTGATGGTGTGGCAGACGACTGGCCGATCGACTACGCGATGCTGGAAAATCACTTTGCTAAGAACGATGAGATGATGGGCGTCGCGGGTCTGGCCGATGATCCCGCTTATCCCCCGATCGACAAGCTGCTCCCGCCCGTGCCCCTCGGAAAACTGGGGGAGACACTGGGGAAGGGTTACAACAAGCTCGGATGGCATTGGTGGCCCTCGTACAGCGCCATCGCCACGCGTCGCGTCGGCAATCGCGACAAGTGCGTGAATCTCGGACCGTGCAACCTCGGCTGCGCACAGGGCGCGAAGGCAAGTGTCGACGTGACCTACTGGCCCATCGCGCTGCGAAACGGCGTGGAGCTCCGGACATACTGCCGGGTGCGAGAACTTGTTACCGACGGTAAGGATCGGGTAACAGGGGTTGTTTATTTCGATGCGGACGGTCGTGAGCAGATCCAGACCGCCAGACTTGTGATCGTAGCCTGCAACGGCGTCGGCACTCCGCGGCTGCTGCTCAATTCCCGCTCGGAGTCCCACCCGAACGGGCTGGCCAACAGTTCGGACCTGGTCGGCAGGAACCTGATGCTGCATCCGCTCGGCTATGTGGAGGGACTTTTCGATGAGCAGCTGGATTCCCACATGGGTCCCCAGGGCTGCTGCATTTACAGTCACGAGTTTTACGAGACGGACGCAGCACGGGGCTTTGTCCGTGGCTATACGATGCACACGCTGCGCGGCCCCTGGCCTGTGGAGGCAGCGGCCTCCGGCATTGCGAGAAGGGAGATCCCCTGGGGGGCGGCGCACCACGATGCCTTTGCCTCGCGTTTCGGACATGTCGCCTGCCTTGCGATCATCACCGAGGATCTGCCCGACCCGGAGAACCGGGTGACTCTCGATCCGTCCCTCTGCGACTCCAACGGAATCCCAGCCCCCAAGATCACTTATCGACTGGGAGAAAACAGCAAAAAGATGCTCAAGCACGGCCTTAAGCAGGGCAAGGCGGTCATGACGGCGGCGGGTGCAAAGAAGGTCTCTGCGTTTGGTCCGGTGAAGCACACGGGTTGGCATCTCATGGGCACGACACGCATGGGAACGGATCCGACAAGCTCCGTGGTGGATGCCACGGGCAGGGCTCACGACCTCAGGAACCTCTTTATCGTCGACAGCAGCGTGTTCGTCACCTCGGGTGGCGTGAATCCGGTGGCCACGATGCAGGCGATCACGCTGTACATCACGACCGGGATCAAAAACAACTTCGGTGCCATGATCGGCTGATCATGACGGTTTCCATTCACACTCCCCCAAGTCCGGAAGAAATCCTGAAAACGAGGGTCGATTCACTGCTTGAAGCGCTGATCCCGGGTGATGTCGCGAGGGGCCTGCCCTGCGCTACAGATGTCGGGGTTTGCCAGTACATTAGGGCCAAGGGACATGAGGAGGAAGCGAGGCAATTGATCGATGCTCTGGAGGCGATCGCCGAGGAGCGTTTCGGAACCAGGTTCGACAAGCTGGAGCTTGCGTCCAGATCCGAGATCGTTGGCAAGCTGCCGCTGCAGCTGGTGCCCCTGATGAACAATGTCGGCATGGATGTCATCCAATGCTATTACCAGGATCCGAGGGTCCTGAAGGCCTTGGGATTGCGGGGAACCGCGCCCTTTCCGGACGGTTACCAGGTGCCTGCCGGAGACCTGATGTTGCTCGAACCGGTTTTCGTCAGGGGTAAACTGTATCGGGAAGTCAACAAATGAGAGCACTATGACTACGCCATTACTCCAGGGGAAAGTCGCCATCGTCACCGGAGCCAATCGGGGAATTGGCCGGTCCGTGATGGAATTGTTTGCCGAGAACGGTGCAGCCAACATCGCCTGCGCCCGGAGGGAGAGCCCGGAATTCACGGCACTGATCACGGAGCTTGTCTTACGCCATGGAGTGACGATCGAGCCGTTCTTTTTCGACTTCGAGAATCTGGAGGCCGTGAAGGACGC
>JBAZHQ010000467.1:0-3440 GCA_041652235.1 Opitutaceae bacterium
TCATGCCGGGCAGCATCCCCATGATGCTTTCCATCGAGCCGAGCTTCTTGATCTGCCGCATCTGATCGAGGAAATCCTCAAGATTGAAGTCCGCCTTGCGGAGCTTTTCCGCCATCTTCTCGGCGTCCTTCTCGTCGATGGATTCCTGTGCCCGCTCCACGAGCGAGACAACGTCGCCCATGCCGAGGATGCGGGAGGCAAGGCGTTCGGGGTAGAAGATGTCGAAATCGGCCACTTTCTCACCCGTGCCGATGAACTTGATGGGGACTCCCGTAATGCTTTTGATCGAGAGGGCAGCGCCGCCGCGCGCATCGCCGTCGAGTTTGGTGAGGACGAGACCCGTGAGGCTGAGCGCCTCGTGAAAAGTCTTGGCGACGTTGACCGCTTCCTGCCCCAGGGCTCCATCGACGACAAGGAGGACCTCGTCGGGCTGCACGCGCTCGCGGAGCTGTTTTACCTCCTCGATGAGATCATGGTCGATCTGCAGGCGGCCCGCGGTGTCGAAGACGATGCAGTCCGCATTGGCCTTCTTCGCGGCGTCCAAGGCTGCCGCGCTGATGGAGGGCACGTCCTTCGAAACGCGGTCGCAGTAGAAGTCGAGCTCTTCCTGTTTGGCGAGGATTTCGAGCTGGTCGATGGCTGCGGGGCGGTACACATCGCAGGCGGCGAGCAGGGGGCGGTAGCCCTTTTTCTTGAGCACTCGGCCGAGCTTCGCCGAAGACGTGGTCTTTCCCGAGCCATGCAGGCCGACCATCATGATCTTCAGAGGGCGGGCGGAGGACAGGGCCGTGGAGCCCTCGCCGAGGAGTTTCACCAATTCATCATGGATGATCTTGATGACGTGTTGCCCGGGGGAGACGCCCTTGAGGACCTCCTGGCCGACGCACTGCTGCTGGATGCGATCTACGAACTCGCGGGAAACCTTGAAATGCACGTCTGCCGAGAGCAGGGCGACGCGCACTTCCTTGAGCGCGTCGGCCATGTTTTCCTCGGTGAGCTTGCCCACGCCGCGGATGTTGCGGAGTGCGGAGGAGAGTTTTTCTGTGAGCGATTCAAACATGCGAAAGGCTCAGCTCTGGCTGATTCCAATACGGAGGCAATGCTGGAGTAAGAGCGTAAGGGTGTAAGCGGGGAAAGAATATAGAATCTAGGAGTTAGGAGCTAGAATGGGCGCTGCGCGCCTAGTGAGGCTCACTGCGTTTGCAGGAAAAAACGAAAGCTGGGAATTCCAGCATCTTCCTTGGATGCGCACCAAAGGGCGCCGCTCTCGGCGTGCGGCAAAGCCCACGCCCATTCTAGCTCCTAACTCCTAACGGGGCCTCGCCCCAGCCCGACGAGGTGTAGAAAGAGAAAACAGAAGGGAGCTTTCCACGCGGAGAAATACACCCATCAAGGTTCTCGCACGAAGACGCCAAGTCGCGAAAGGACGGATTTACGATCTTTTTAACACGGAGAGCACGGAGCTCACGGAGTTTTCCGGCCCGATCCAGAGTTGCAAACCACTCGCCATATTTCCTGTCGATAACGTGATTCTCGATGAAGCGCCAGGCATGGGTGGCGGCGGCAAGATGGTAGCTCTCGCCGCTCAGGGAATGGGCATTGAGGAAACCCACGACGGCTTCGGCCTGGGGCCACCAATTCTTGTCCGAGTTGAGCACGCCGCTCGCGTTGCCATCGTAGCAGACGGAGCCGTCGCCATCGATCCCGTGTGCGAGCACCCCATCCGCTATTTCAAGGGCGACGCGCTTGGTGCGTTGCATCAGCGCCGGCTCCCCTAACGCAGCAGCGGCTTCCCAAAGAAGCCAGCTCGCCTCGATATCATGGCCGTAGGAGATCATATCGTTGAGAGAACTCCAGTCTATGGAGAAGAAAAGCGCGCAGCGGGCATAGGGCTTGTTGGTCACGACATGGTCGAGGATGACGACGAGGAGATCGCGCAGACTTTTCCGCACGCGGGCGTCGGGCCAGGCCTGCAAGAGCGTCGTGTAGGCTTCCATCACATGCAGCACTGTGTTCATCGACTTGGGCGAGTTGAGATCCTTGTCGCTCAGGCGCATGTCTTCGAGTTGCGACCAGGTGGCGCTCAAGGCTTCGATGTAGCCGCCGTGCACGGGCTCGCTGGCATGTCGTTCGAGGGCCTCGAAGAGCTCCTTGGCTTTTTCGAGAGCCACTTTGTCGCCTGTGGCGAGGAACCATTCTGCCAGGGCATAGATGGAAAACGCCTGGGCATAAACCTGCTTGCGATCAGAAACCGGCTTTCCCTCTGCATCAAGGCTCCAGAAAACACCGCCATTGGCCTTGTCCCAGAAAGGCCCGGTGAGCTGTGCAAGCGCCTTACGGCCTGTTTCCAGCCATAGGGGCTTGGGATCAAGGTGGGCAGCGGCGGCATAGGTCCAGAGGATGCGCGCGCAGATGACGACATGCCGCGGCACGTCATCGAATTTCCTCAGGTCGTTTGTCACGACTCCCGCCATGCGCCCGGTGACGGGATCGAAAGCATGCTTTGCCCAAAAAGGGAGAATATCGCCGTTGAGCTCGGCCTCGGCACGGGCGCGCAGCTCAGAGAGGGAATAGGAAGGAGGAAGCATCGCCGCGAACTTAGTGTTTCGACCTTCTTTGTCCAGCGATGGCTTTACGCCTGTGCGGCGGGGTTTGAAGCGGTATCAGATCTCTGACAAAAGCCTCCTGACATAGGGCTGTCAGTTGTCCATGCTAGTGTGGAGTCTCTCGGAATAAGCATCGTTCGCAGCCAAGCCCCAACCATCGCCATCCCATGAAACACGTCACCGAAATCGCATTTACCGGATACCCGGTTACCGACATGGCCCGCGCACGGGCTTTTTATGAAGGTGTTCTAGCTCTGAGTCCTTCCTCTACCTTCGAGAACGAGGGCAAGCAATGGATCGAATATGACATCGGCAGCTCGACACTCGCCATCAGCAATATGGCGCCAAAATGGAAACCGTCGAGCGACGGCCCAGCCATCGCGTTTGAGGTGAGTGACTTTGATGCAACCATCGCTGCTTTGCGCGCAGCAGGCGTAGGATTTCCCGTCGAGCCGATGAACTCTCCGGCATGCCGGATGGCGGTTGTCTCCGATCCGGACGGCAACAGTGTGTGCATCCACAAGCGGGCTGGCGCTCCTGCCTCCTGAGCATTGTATCAGGTTGGGTGTCAGGAAAAAATCCCCCTATAAATCTAAATTCCGCAGATAATTGCCACGAAAAGGCACGAAAAACTCAGAGATAAAGAAATGACCCGAGAAGCGCCTATAGGCGCACAATGATCTTAGTCGGAGCAATCGGCTCTTTTCGTACTACAGTGTTCTCAAATCCTCGCAGTCTGAAAGGAATTCCAAAACCATTGGCATTGTTGCCTCGTGGGGTCTCTCCGATAGCCGAAAGCCGACCGCTGACAGCCCCGTTCCGTCCGACCGAGGC
>JBAZHQ010000468.1:0-2005 GCA_041652235.1 Opitutaceae bacterium
GCGGCCAGCCTCGACGGCGAAGGCAATCCGGACGTCGAATGGCGTCGCATCCTTGAGAGCGCAGGCGCCCTTTGGACTGCCGAACTCCCTGTCGACCTTGATAAACTTTTTGCCCTGCAAGGCCCCGGCCTGCGTATTCCCCTGCCCGGTTATGCGTTTCAGCGCAAACGCTACTGGCTTGACGCGGTGACCGCGCAAGCCTCCGCGCCACGAGTGACGATGGACGCTGTCGAAGAGCCCGACGATGTCCCCTCCTCCACCCCGTCGAATGCCAGCCCTGCTGAGCTGCGCGTGATCGCCATCATGCGGGAATTGCTGGGCTCCGTTCACTTGGGGCGCAATAGCGACTTCTTCCTCAGCGGCGGCGATTCGCTCATGGCAGTCCGCCTCGCCGCGCGTATTGGGGACGCCTTCGGCATCCGTCCGACGCGCTCCCAGATCATGAAGGGAAGGACGCCTGCGAGAATCGCCGCGCTTCTTGAAGAGGGAGGGGCGAGCAAACAGTCGGATGAAAAGACGGACGACTGCCTGATGCGCCTTTGGAGAGGAAACGACAGGCTGCCGCCGATCGTGCTCGTTCACGCCGTCGGCGGCGGCGTTTTCACGTATCAGGAGTTCCTGCAGGCGCCCCCGGCCTCTGGGACGACAGCGCGCCCATCGACGGCCTGAGAAAACAGGCGGAACATTACCATGCCTGCCTGCTGCGGGCTGGGATCAAACATCCCGTCATGATTGGCGGCAGTTCATACGGCGGTCTCGTGTGCTACGAACTCGACCGGCTCTACCGGCAATCCGGCCATAAATCGTCCCTTGTAGTGTTGTTCGACTCACCTGGTCCCGGACACATGCCCGAGCGCATCGAGAGCGAAGCGGAAATCTGCGCCTACGTGATCTCGAGCGACGCCGAAGGCGAAGACTTCGCCGCCTGCCTTGCCCGGATGCAGGCGCTGGACCATGAAAGCCGCTTTGCGCTTCTTCTTGAATTCACGCGCAAGGGTTTGATGCCCGATGCAACGGCTGAGGACCTCGAACGGCTGATCCGCGTATTCAGGCAGAATCTTGCCAACATGTGGAACTGGGTTCCACAGCCTCATGACGCGCGCCTTTTCTTCTGCAAGGCGATGCAGCATACCTCGGTGCTCGCTCGCGACCCCGAGCTGGCTTGGGTTCCCCTTGCCGGCGGTGGCATAGAAATCCTGCCGGTGCCGGGCGATCATTCCTCAATGCTCTCGTTCCCCCATGTCAAAATCCTAGCAAAAGAGGTAAATCGCAGATTGTCAGCGGCGCATAATGCTTAATAGTGTCGCCCAACCAGACTTGCTTCGCACGGGCAATCCGCCACTCCCCCTATGAACAATGATACGAACACGGGCAGCATGAAAGAACGCATTGCCTCCAACTGGAGACACATCCGAGGATCGCTCAGAAATTACGCCATCCTGGTTTTTCTGCTCTCGATCCTGTTCCTCGCGGCGTTCTTTAACCGCATCGTCATCTTCGTCCATCCAGGCGAGGCGGGCGTGAAATGGAAACCGCTCTTCGGCGGCACGGTGATTGATACCCTTTACCAGGAAGGACTGCAGCTGACTTGGCCCTGGGACAAGCTCTACATCTACAACGTCCGCGTTCAGCAGATTCCTCACGAATTCGACGCCCTGTCCAAAAACGGCCTTCCCATTCACTTCGAGCTTTCCATCCGTTACCAACCCATCAAGGAGACCCTGCCAAAGCTGCATCAGGAGATCGGTCCGGATTACGTGGATAAAATCGTAAAACCTGAGGTACAGGCGCATGTGCGAAAAATTGTGGCCAATTACCTGCCCGATGAGATATACACCTCCGAGGGCTACCTGCTCCAGATTATCCAACAGGGCGCCATGGCCGCCATCAACGAGCGCAATATCTCCCTCGACGGCCTGCTGATCAAACGCATGACGCTTCCGGAACCCATTCGCGCCGCCATCGAGCGGAAACTATCGGCGGAACAGCTTTCCCTTCAATACGA
>JBAZHQ010000468.1:2036-3439 GCA_041652235.1 Opitutaceae bacterium
CAAGGAAGCCGACCGGAAGCGTATCGAGGCGCTGGGTATTCGCGACTTCCAACGCGTCGCCGGAGAAGGCGGCATGTTCAACCAGTATCTGAACTTCTACGGCATTGAGGCCACGCTGGAACTGGCCAAGTCGAACAACAGCAAGCTTGTTCTCATGGGCAATCGCGACAACGGGCTGCCACTGCTGTTTAACCTGCCTGCGGCAGATCCGGTCCTGGGCGCAACGGTGTCCAAAACGACGGACATCAACTCACTCCTGAGCAAGGAAACCAAGGATCTGCTCGAGGAGAAAAGCCGGCCTGAGACTCGCACAATCACTCCGACGCCCGTCGGGGAAAAGTAAGATGCCTAGAAACACCCTTCTTACGCTTTCGTGGGCGGCCCTGCTCGCCGCCTTCACCCTGGTTTTGGGCTGCCAGAAACAACACCTGCACAAAGAGGCGGTGCGCGGGCTGATCGAGGACCCTTATCCCGTGGCGCCGAATACCCTCCCTCCCGCTCTAAGGATGCTTGTCTGGTCGGACACCATTCTTGATGAGGTCAAGGTGGGCTTTGAGAAAAGGTACGGCGTAAAGCTGGAAATCGACACGTTCCTGACCAACGACGAGGCCTATGACCGGCTCGCGAAGACTCCGACGAAGTGGGATTTGATCATGGTCAGCCAGTACATGGCCGACCGGATGCGCCGGGAGGATCTGTTGATACCCGTTCAGAGGCTCAACGATTTCATCTACCAGTATATCGACACGTCCGTGCTGAACGAACAGGCGGACCCGCACATGCAGTATTTCGTGCCCTTCGACTATACGGCGCTAGGCGTGTCGTTTAACATTGAATACATGCCCGGTTTCCCGAGGAAGTGGGATTACCTGACGGCCCACAAGAGCATCCCTTTCATCTTCGGCCGGATAGCGATGCCTGATGATATGCGTTACGCCTTGGCGGCCGCCATGCTCTACCTCGGCATTGATCCCGCCAGCACATCCCCGCAGAACCTCGAAATGGCGAAGGAAATGCTGATCGCCAACGTGAAGACCTGCGGACTGAGATTTATTCCGGACGAGAAGATCAAGTCCGAAATGATGAACAACGATGTGCTCCTCGCCATAACATGGAGCGCCGAGGCCGCTGGAATCCTAAGGGAAAGGTCGAACTGCCGTTTCCTCGTCCCAGAGGGCAAGTGCATCATGACGGTCGACGGCTTCTCCATCCCCAAGGGCGCGCCCAGCCCGGAGGCCGCGGCGCTTTTCATCGAATTCATGCTCCATCCGTACAACTCCCTCGTTGTCGCAAATCGCACCCTGTACCCATCGGTCAACATGCGCTCCATGAAGCATGCGGACCGTTTCCTGATCAACGGCCCAAGCTGCATGCTTGCGGCGCCTACGGACCGCGTGCACATG
>JBAZHQ010000469.1:0-3437 GCA_041652235.1 Opitutaceae bacterium
TCCTCTCAGCCTGAGATGAATTGTAAATACTGTAGTACAAGAAACACCAAAGAAGAGGATACTGGATTTGGGCACTCATACAAAAAGTGGATACGCTAAGGATTCGATGAATTACTGGTTCTTCTCTTTTTGTGCTTATTGTGTTTTTCGTGGCCGTTCAGTTTGTGGATCGAGATTGATTTCCTTGATCGTCTGTTCGACAGCGCGGTCAACAGGGAGACGCACGACGCCCTTGTCCCTGTCGACCCAGCCGTAGCTGGACGCCAGGGACTGTTCCCTGGCGGTTACTTCGGCAAGCTTCGCCGCGCGGCCTCCGTCCGTGTACTTCCACACGTCTTCCGGAGGCACCGAGGACAGGTCTATGGACGGCGGCTGTTGCGGACGGTGCAGAAACATGACGAACACAAGAAACAGCGCGCAGGCGGCAAGCGCCGCGATGAGGCTGAGTCGCGAGACGTAAAGCGGATGTTCGGGTTCAGTCTGCATGGGGCTGACGATAGACCAGGCATTCCGCGATGCGCGGATCGCGGATGGGAATCAGTTTCGTGGTGGCAAAGCTTCTCAGGTAGGCCCAGGCGCAGACGCCGCCCATGCCGACAACGGCGGCGGCGATCCAGACCAATCCCGGCTGGAGGAAAGGCATCGGGTCGCCGCTGGGATATCTGGCCGCCGGCATGACATTGTAGCAGATGTCGAGGAGCACGACGGCCGCGATGAAAAGCGATATCCAGGGCATGAGCCTCTTGTTCAGCTTCACCGGATATTGGATCAGGACGAGGAACGGCACGAGGAAGTGGCCGAAAACCAGCGTCATTCCCACCCACCACCAGTCGGCCGCCTCGCGGATGTTGTACCAGAAGGTCTCCTCGGGAAGGTTCGCGTTCCAGATGAGGAAGTACTGCGAGAACGTCACGTAGGCCCAGAACGCCGTGAAGGCGAGCATCAGCTGCCCGATCGAGTGAAGGTGGTTGTCGTTGAGGAGGCCCTTGAAATCGCCGCGATGCCAGAGCCAGATCATGAGAATCGCTCCAAGAGAAAGGGCGGAGCGGACACAACCCGCGAAGTACCACACGCCGTACATGGTCGAGAACCAGTGGTACTCGAGCGACTTCACCCAGAGGACGATGCACACGGTGAGCGTGATGGCCGCAAGCGGGATGCCGCCGGCGGACCATTTGCGGCTTGAGATCGTCCAGCGCGCCTCGCCGTCCCGGTCCTGAGAGAACGAATTCCGGCGAAAGATTTCAGCCAGCCCGATCCAGATCGCCAGGGAAGCCAGGGACACCACGGTGAACATATTCCGGTTGAGGAAGGCCGATTTCTTCAACCACAGGACATCCTCGCCGACCGTGCCATGCCCACCCGCATGGGCGAGGTTGAAGGCGGGGTCCATCCATTTCCACAAGAGTGTCGGGTTCAACCAGGCGATTGCGAGCAGTGGGAGGAAGAGCAGGGCCAGAACACGGAAGGAGGAGAGCCAGTGTTCATACTGCCGACGCAAAAGCACCGACCAACCGGCATCCAGTATGTGATGCATCATCACCAGGAACAGCACCCCCAGGGCAACGCCGATCCAGAACGTGAATCCGACCAGCCAGGCGGTCGCAAAGGCGGCGGCTCCAGAAACGAAATAACCGAGCGCCGCGACAGCGAGGCCTGCGATGCCGACAGCCAGGGCCATGCCCGAAGCCGGAGGGGCGGCGAGCGTCGCTGGGCGCGTCGAGTCTGCAGATGCGTCAGGGGTGCTCATCTGATTCCGAGCTCCTTTCTGCTGGCGGCGGGAACGTCCTCCACCCTGCCCGTCTGGGCACGCTGGAGAGCGCGGAGGTAGGCAATCACGGCCCAACGGTCGGCAGGCGTCATTTTATCTGCATAGGACTGCATGTTGCCCAGGCCCTGCGTGACCGTGTTGAAAATCTCGCCTTCGGCTATCTGGCGCAGACGGTCGATGTGGTAGGAAGGAGTGGCGCCCATCGCGTAGGCTTTCGTGATGCCCATGCCGTCGCCCAGAGCTCCATGGCAGGGCTGGCAATAAATGGCGTAGCGCTCTTTCCCTCGACGCATGAAGATCTCATCGACCTTAAGCGATTCCGGGAAACCCCGAGCCCAGTCGCCGTTCGGGGCCTTGCCCCGGAACAGGCGATCATCGGCGCGGAGCGGCCCGCCGGCGGGCCCGTAGGACGAGGCAACGGCGCCCGGAGGCGCAGGACGGGCGGCACGAGCATCGGAGAAGAAGGCCGATTCGCCCTGGTTCAGGTACCTGGGCTGGTACTTCATTCCCGGGAAGCCCCACTCCGGAAAAACGTCCCTCGGAGTTTCGGTGGAGATCCGCCCGCGGAAGCCGAATATCGACAGCGTGAAGGCGACCGCGAAGACGAGAATGAGATAAATGGTGCGCATGGCTCAACCTGGATCATGCAGTTGTAGGAGCCTGCTTGCAGGCGATGAGCGATAGCCGACAACGGACAATCGCCTGCAAGCAGGCTCCTACATCAAGCCCACCAAACAGTTTCATATTTTGCGAATGAATCATAAGTTTGCCTGCATGCGTGTGGCTCAGGTCTCCAGCTCGGCGATCTCCCTGCCTCCGCTCTTCTCGAGCAGCGCACGGGTGTTGGACGGATTGAAACGGGGATCGCGGACTTCGATGACGATGAAGAACCTGTCGTCGGTGCCGCGATGGAAAGTCGGGTGCTTCATCACCGGATGGTAATGCATGGGCAGGCGGTTCATGAGGAACATGCCGCCGAGCGTCGCGAAGGCTGCGAAAAGAATCGCCAGCTCGAAAGCGACCGGCAGTGCGTACAGGGGGCTGAACAGCGGCTTGCCGCCGACGATCAGCTTGTAGTTCATGGCGCTCGTCCACCAGACAAGCGCCATGCCCGAGCAGAATCCGACGACGCCGCCCACAAGGGAAAAGCACGGAACCCGGGAGCGGCGGATGCCCATCACGCGATCCATCCCGTGGATCGGACACGGCGAGATGACATCCCAGAACCTGTAACCGGCGTCGCTCACCTCCGCCGCCGCCTTCATCACGGCGGCGGGCGTCTCGTACATGGCGATCAAGCCGTAGGGTTGAGTGGACATGATGGAGGAGGTATATTCAGAAGTGCTCATGCCCGAAATGGGGATCGGCCTGTGGAGAAACCGCCTTCAGCTCGGCCATCGGCATGATCGGGAGGAAACGGATGAAGAGGAGGAACAGCGCCGCGAACACCCCGAAGGTGCCGAAAAACGTGAAGATCTCGACGATCGACGGACTGTAGTAACCCCAGCTCGACGGCAGAAAGTCGCGGGCAAGCGAGGTGACGATGATCACGAAGCGCTCGAACCACATGCCGATGGTCACCCCGATGGCCACGAAGATCATCCAGAAGTAGCTGGCGCGGGCCTTCTTGAACCAGAGGATCTGGGGGATGAAGATGTTGCAGCTG